>JAWOBU010000156.1:0-10097 GCA_046484135.1 bacterium | reverse complement strand
TGAAAAGCAACATTTGAAGCGTGCCAAAACCATAAAATGGCAATAGATTCAAAGAGTTAAAATAGCTCCGAAAAAGGTTTTCATGATGATGTTTTTTGATACGTTGAATATTTATAGACATCTACATTATCAAAAACACTGGCATATGAAACAGCCTTTTTCCGGGCTGAACCCTTTTTAAACAGGCTTTTTTAGTGTGGGTGGATAGAAAAAGATGCGTTTATCGCTTTCAGGGCTTCCAGCCTGCCTGTGCGTTCCGCACGCAGACAGGGCAGACAGGCCGGGACAGGGAAAAGGCCGGAACTGGCCCGGCCTCTCCCCGCTGGCAGCCGAGAATGCGGAAAACGCAAAACAGTCTTTATAATCATAAGGAAAGCTCCGATGTCGGTAATAGACATTCTCTTGTTACCCACACTTAAATACGTTGACCCTGTTTTGATTTTGGAAGGTTTAAAACTGAAGTATGGAAGAGAAAGGTGCAGAGGACCGGCTTTCCATCTCCGCGGTGCTCCCCGCGCATAACGAACAGGGGAACCTGGAGGGAGTAATCGGTGCGCTTGTGCCCGCGCTCGAGAAGCACTCCTCCGGCTTCGAGGTCATAGTGGTTGACGACGGGAGCGCGGACGGGACCTTCGAGGTCGCCTCCCGGCTGGCGGGCGACGACCCCCGGATCAGGCCTGTAAGGCACGAGGAGAACCAGGGCTATGGAGCGGCCCTTCGGACCGGGTTTGATGCCGCGCAAAAGGACTGGATGTTCTTCATGGATGCAGACGGTCAGTTCGAGCCCGCCGATTTGGAAAAGCTCGTCCGCCTCGCAGGCACGAGCCGCTTCGTCGCGGGTGAAAGGACCAGCCGGCAGGACCCCTTCCACCGCCTTCTTTACGGCAGGCTGTTTTCCGGGGCCATGCGCTTACTGTTCGGGATCAAGGCCCGGGACGTAAACTGCGCTTTCAAGCTGTTTCAAAAGGACATTATAAAGGGCTGGTCATTTGTCTCGCGCGGCGCTCTTATAAACACCGAGCTTTTTCTGGCCGCGAGGCTGAAAGGCATCGAGCCGGTGCAGGTGCCGGTAACCCACCTGCCGCGGGCCGCGGGAAGGAGCAGCGGCGGCAGCCTGCCGGTCATACTGCGGGCCGCGGTCGAGGTGTGGCGGCTTCTGGCGCGCAGGTATCTCGGGCTTTAATATCTCTTAAGTTGCTTCTCGAGCCTTTTCAGAAGCGGATGGTCGGGAGCGATCTTGCGGGCCTTCTGAAGGTGAGACACTCCTTTTTCTTCATCGTCCAGGACGGTAAGGTAAAGCCGGGCGAGCAGTATGTGGGACTCCGGGTTTTGAGGGGACATCTCTAATGCCCGTTTCCACTGCCGGGCCGTGACCTGCCATTGGTACCGCCTGAAGTAAGAAAGCCCGAGCTCGTTATAAAGGTCAGCCACCGACTCCAGCGTGTCCTCTGAGAGCCCTTCTTTATCGGCAAGCTTGGTAAGCCGCTTTGCCGCGTCCTCCTGCCTGCCGGACATAATCAAAGCATAAACCAGGTTGAGCCGGGCGGGCGTAAACCCGGAATCAAGCTCCAATGCCCTTTTATAATGGTCCGCCGCCCGGGTGTACGCCTGCTCCTTTTTGTAGAAGTTGCCCAGCCAGTGATAGGCAACTGGAAGATGAGGGGCCTCTTTTATTACGCTTTGCCAGAACTCGATGCCGCTTTTGAAGTAACCGGCCCGCGCCGTGCTCAGAGCGGCAAGCACGATAAAGAACACGGCCACCACAGAAACGGCCGCTCTCCTTACCCAAGATATCGTGATCAGATCATGAAGCAACAGGCCCAGCCCGCCGCAGAAGAAAAAACTCGGGATGTAGAGAAAGCGCTCCGCGAACACGGTGGGAAAGGGCAAGAGGTGAGAAAAAGGCAGGACGGATATGAAAAAGCCTGCGCCGCAAAAGCAGTAGAGCGGTGTGCGTTTGCGGTACTGGAGCGTAACGCCGGCAAGGAAAACGACAAAGGCCGCGGCCACCAAGAGGAGCCAGAGGGGAGCTCCGGTGAAAGCCTTTTCATAGGCGAAGTCGGGCGTCCACGGATGCGGCCAGACCATGACCGCAAAGGACAGAGCGAACAAGGCAATCACCGACAAACCCCGCTTTGCCATGTATAGAGAAGCCAGCGGGTCCGCGGCAGGCTCATATCCTTCGCCCGAGAGGATGACCCCCCGGACAATTATATAAACAGCTACCACCAAAGCCATGGCCGCGTACTCGGGCGCGCGCTTTTTTAAGGCCCGGAAATCGAAAGCGTCGCCGTTCGCCAGAAAGTAGTCGGCGGCGATTACCAGAGCGGGAAACACCATTGCCGTTTCCTTTGACCCGAGCGACAACAGGAAAAGCAAAAGCGAACAGAAGTACCAACCGACTCGGGCGGAGTTATGGCCCGCTTCCCTGGCCCGGTACAATAAGAGCCAGGCGAAAACCCCGAACGCCGCGGCCATGACATCGGTCCGGCCGGCGATCCACACCACTGACTCGGTATGCACAGGATGCACGGCAAAGGCAAGGGCGCCCAGGAACGCGGGGACCTCTTTTCTGAAAAGCCTCCTGAACAGGAAGTAAGCGCCCGCAACGCACAGGGCGTGAAGGACGAAGTTGAAAAGATGATGGACCCAGGGCGCTTCCCCTGCCGCGGCATGGCCGAGTGCGTAAGACAGGGTAACCGCGGGCCGGTAGTAAACGCCTTTGTACTGGCCGGGCCAGAACTTGCCGGTAATGATCTCGCCGACGCGGAACTCGCGTACCGTCCGGTTTTCGGTTATAAGCAGCTTTTCGTCGGACACGAACCCGTAGCGGAGGGCGCAGAAGTGCACGGCTATGGCCGCGGCAAAAAGGAGCAGTACAAGGAGCGGTCTTTTTGTTTTCACTGCTTTCCCTCCGGCCGCCAGCCGCGTTCGAGGGGAGAAACCACCCGTCCCGTGTCTTCGTCATAGCGGGGCGGCCCGGGCGGCTTCACTCCCCTTTCCACCATGTCCAGGAGGCGGCGAGCGTCCATGTGAGCGGGCCGGAGCTTCAGGATAGTGCGGAGGTGTTTCTTGGCCCGGTCCTCCATTCCCGTCCTCCACTCGCGGAGCGCAAGCTGCCACAGCCCCGGAATCCACTGCGGCCGGAGCTCGACGGTGCGGTTGAACTCGGACACCGACTTCTCAGGTCTGCCGGTTCTCCAGTAAACAAACCCCAACCGGAAATGGGCGAGCGAGTTTCGCGACTTCGTTTCCACTGCCTTTTTATACCAGCGGGCCGCGTCCTTGAGCCGGTCGGCGTCAGCGTATATGTCGCCGATCCGGATATAAGCCGGGCTGTAGCCGGGCTCTGCTTGCAGGGCCTTGCGGTAGAACTCGAAGGCCGTCTCCGCATCCCCTGACTCGCGCCAGGCGTCGCCCAGGTAGGTGAGCTCCTCGGAGGGGCCGGGCTCCGGCGCAACCGGCAGCAAGGCCACTCCCGCGCCCGAAAGGCAGAGGATTGAAAGGAGCAAGAGCCGCTTCTTTTCTTTTCGCTCCAGCTTGCCGCGAAACTTTGCCAGCCGGTAGAGCCGCTCTGCCAAAAGCAAAGCGCCCGCGGCCGAGAGCGCCGCCAGCGCCGGCACTGCGGGAAGCCGGTAGCGGCTTGCCATCACTGTTGCCACAGTAAAGGCGAAAAGGCCCCCGAGATAGACGAGGAGCGCCTGGTGGCCCGGCTTTCGCGGCTCGAGAGCGCAAACTCCGGGCAAGGCCAGAGCCAGTATCACCAGAAAGCCGGGAAGCGGCAGCCAGGCCAGGTAAAACAGGGACCGGTGGAACTCCGGGTCAATGGTGGCCCGGACCTCTTCCCGGTTTAAGAACAGGCCCGCTTTTCTAAGCTGGAGAGACAAAAAGTCGAGCGGCTTTTCCTTGATATAAGAAAGGACCTTGCCGGCGTAGAACCGGTCCTGGGAAGATGCGTCATATATGTCCGCTTGTTTTACCGGCAGGGACTCGATTTCCTCCCAGGCGCCCGTAAGCCGGGCGTAGGGGGTCCCGTCCGCTTCCGGGTTGTTGCCGATATAGAGATTCAAGCCCGCGTTGATATGAACTAGAAACCCCTCGCCCGAGATGTACTGGTGCTTGGCCGAGACCGGCACGATAAACACGGCAGCTAAACCCGCGAGTAGTGCGGCCTTAAGAAGAAGCGACGGTCTTTTCCGCCACGCCGCCCGCAAAAGAAGCCAGGCAAGAAAAAGACCGACCAGGAAGACCGCGGTGGGCCGGACCAGCGCGGCATAGCCCAGCACCGCGCCCGCGATTGCAAAAAGGTGCCAACTCTCCTTACGGGCCGCCAGCATGAGAGTATACAGCCCGGCCGAACCAAGGAGCACGAACATGGACGCGGCCAGAAACCGCTGTTCGAAGATATGAAGCGGCCAGTACAAGCCGAAAACTAAAGCGCCCAAAAGAGCGGCTTTACGGCTTGTAATCTCGAGTCCGATCAGAAAGACGAAAAGCACACACGCGGTGCCGCAAAGGATGTTCAGGATGCGGTGGGTCCACATGCTTTGTCCGAACAAGCGGTACAGGGTCCCCACCACCCACGGGTAGCCCGGGCCGTGGTTGGGAACCACGTCCAGAAAGTAACGGCCTTCCATGACCTCGGTGGACCAGTCGTGATAGGAGACCTCGTCTATGCGCAGATGCTCGAAAAGCGGCGAGTTGGAATGCTCGATGGTAAGGCCCACCCTCATAAGGAAGCAAAGAGCCAGAATCGCGAACAAAGCTATGGAAGCGCCTCTTGTCGAGTTTTCTTTCATGCTCCGCAAAAATTGTAGCCAATCGGGCCGTTCATATCAAAAAGGCGGCAAAATGATGGACGCGGTTTGAATCGCGGCTTCATATCATTTATCTTAGGTTCTATACGTTTTACAGGGCTTATGGAGGTTCACTCATGTCAAAGGAGCAACATACCCCGGAGTTCAGGGGCACAGACGATTATGTCGCCGATACGGAGCTTGCAAAGATAGTCAACGTAAGCATGGCGCTGGAGATGCCGCTTCTTTTAAAAGGCGAGCCGGGCACCGGCAAGACCCTTCTTGCCCACGCGCTGGCCAGGTCCCTTTCCATGCCTCTTATCGTGTTGAACGTGAAATCGAACATGAAGGCGATTGAAGCCCTTTACCAGTACGACACCCTGACCCGGCTGAACGACAGCCGGTTTTCCGACTCGGGCAGGGACGTGTCCAACATCGAGGAGTACATCCGGATGGGAAAGATCGGCCAGGCCTTTACCTCGGACGAGCGGGTCGTGCTTCTTATTGACGAGATAGACAAGGCGGACTCCGACTTCCAGGACGACCTCCTGGACGTGCTGGACCAGATGGAGTTCGACATCATCGAGACAGACAAGACCATAAGGGCCAAGCACCGGCCCGCGGTCATTATAACCTCGAACGCCAAAAAGGACCTGTCCGACCCCTTCCTGGGAAGATGCAACTTCCACCACATCGCCTTCCCCGAGCCGGACTTCATGCGAGAGATAGTCAACGCCCACTTCCCCGACGTAAACGACCGGCTCGCCGAGGCCTGCATATCCGCGTTCTACCGCCTCCGGCGGCTTCCCAACATCGAGAAGAAGCCGGCCACCCGCGAGCTCATCAACTGGGTCCGGGCTTTGCAAGCCGATCCCGACTTCAAGCCCAAACAGCTCGAACGCGGAAACGAGCTGCCCTACCTCGGCATCCTGTTCAAGAAGTCCGAAGACCTCGACACCGCCAAGAAGTTCCAGCAGGCGGGCCGCATCTGACGGCAAAACCCTCCGCCTGACCCAGGATTTGCCCGAAAGAAGAACCGCCGGTATGCTCGATGGAAGCCCGAGGTGTCGGTTTTATGGGAGGCGTAGAGAAACTCCAGCTCTGGATCATCTTTAACTCCATCCTTCTTTTGGTCCTGGCCTTTGATATGGCGGTCCTTTATAAGAGGCCCGGCAAGGTCGGGCTTATGGAAGGCATCATAAGGACCGTGTTCTGGATATCCCTGGCCATGGCCGTGAACGGCGGCGTCTACCTGTTCATGGGGCCGCAGAAGGCGCTCATGTTCTTTACCGGCTACTTCCTGGAGAAGTCGCTTTCCGTTGACAACCTTTTTATCTTCTTCTTTCTTTTTTCCTACTTCGGGGTCCCCCGGGCTTTTCAGCGCAAGGTCCTTTTCATGGGTATGCTGGGGGCCATTGTACTGCGGGCCTTGGTCATCATGGCGGGCATCTCCTTGCTCCACCACTTCACCTGGATGATCTACGTGTTCGGCAGCGTGCTGGTCGCGGGCGGATTAAGAACGGCTTTCCTTAAAAAAGAGAACATATTGAAACCCGCCCATAACTTGGCCTACCGGCTCTTCCACAAGACAGAGCGCATCTCCGCCCGGTTCGCGGAAGACAGGTTCGTCTTCCGGGAGAAGGGAAGGATCGTTTTTACCCCTCTGTTGGTGGTCTTGATCATCGTGGAAATCTCGGACATCGTCTTCGCCATGGACTCGATCCCCGCGGCCCTGTCCATCACCACCGACCCCTTTATCGTGTACTCGTCCAACGTGCTCGCCGTGTTCGGCCTGCGCTCGCTTTACTTCGTGCTGAGCGAAGTCATGGAGAGGTTCTACTACCTCCGATACGGCATAGCCGCCATCCTCGTTTTCACGGGCGGAAAGATGCTTCTCTCCCACCTCTACACCATACCGGTGGGCTACGCTCTTCTTGTGATAGCAGGGGTCTTTGTAACCGCCGCGATGGTCTCCCTTTTTAAATCTCGTCCCGCGTTGACATAAAAAACGCGGAAATTTCCGGCATCTTTCAAATAAATCCGGCCGGCGAGCGTATTATTAAACGGGATCTCTTGCGCAAGGAGGGAAAGGCGCGAGAAAAAGGCTTTTTTCGCCGATCAATACTTGCACATATCTTGCCGGCAGGCTAGTATTAATGTGACCCCGAGAGGGAATGCGGGGCATATAAAAGAGGAGAAAACTCATGCAAAGAAATTTAAGCTCAGTTATTTTTATGGTCGCTTTAATAAGCGTCTTTTTCTGTTTCTTTCCCGCCTGCAAGGGAGAGAAGGACACCAAACCTTCCGCCTCTACAGGATTCGACCTTAAAAGCTCCATCAAAAAGCAGGAAGATAAACTCAAGCAAGAGCCAGACAACGAGCAGGCCCGCCAAAACCTTATCGAGCTGCTTTTTCAGATGGGGGCTAAACATGAACGGGCGGGCAGACATGCTTCTGCCGCCGCCACCTACCAGCGGATACTCAAGCTGGACCCCGACAAAATTCACGCCCATTACCTCCTCGGGAAAGCGCTGATGGAGGAGGGCAAGTACCAGCAGGCCTTAAATTCTTTCGACAAGGTAATAAGCGCCGATCCCAAATATACTGCGGATCTCTATGAGCTGACAGGAGAGTGCCACCTGGAGCTCGGGAATAAAGAGCAGGCTAAAAAGGCTTTGCTGAAGAGTGTGGTTATAAACCCGGTCAGCAAAAACGTGTATACCAAGCTTGCCCGGCTCTACCGGGCGGAAGGCAAGAAAGAAAAAGCAAAAGAGAAAGAGCGAGTGGCCGCCGAGCTCGAAAAGTGGGGGTATCCTAACCGGGGATTCAAAGAGAAGTCCTTGCAGGAATGGAAAAAGACAGCCAAGTCCATACCCGAACCTTACGAGAAGAAAGAGGCGGGACCCTCTGCCAAGAAGAAAAAGGCCTTAGCTTTATATAACATTGCTACTTATCACGACCGGGCCATTGAAAGAGAGAACCCGCTCTCCTATCAGAAGGCCATGAAAAACTGGAAAAGCTATGTCTACTACAGCAAAGACATAGAAGAAGAAGCCAAATATCGGGCCACTATAAAAGAGCATGTAGGTAAGCTCAAGGACAAAATGAAGGAGCTCTACAAAAAGTACGAGCTCATGGGTGTTCATGACCTGGTGGGGGTAAGCGGCAAGCTGGGCTCCAAGCTCCTCTACTTCGGGACCATGTTCGAGAAGCTGGATAAGAAGAAGGACACTTTTGACAAAGACAGCCTCGAACGTTACCAGAAAATCAAGTCCAAGTATGAAGCCATTGACGTTAAGAGCTATGCCTCCCGTTTTGATGAAATCTCCCGGAAAGCCAACTCCCTGATCAAGAGAAGAATAGCCGGAAAAATTGACGATAAAGAGCTGGCAAGAAAATCCCGCCGGCTTTCCAATGAGGTAGAGAAGCTGAAGTCAGAGCTGGTGGATGCCGGTATCGTTGAGATTGAGAAAGTGATAACCAAGCTGGGCGGTGAGTATGGTGTGCCCATGCCCAAGCACCCGCCGCAGGAATAAGAAGTAAAAGCCTGGCCGGTCACAGCTCGCATACAGGCGTCCGTGTCAGCCGGGAAAGAGGGCAAAGCCTTTATACTTCTAAACAGTAGCTTTTTACGGGCCGGGGATGCCGGCAAGGGCGGGCCAGAACTTCACCGAAGCATTTATCAAGAAGCCGAAGAGTAAAGAGCCTGCAAACAGCGCTCCTACCATGATGGTCGTGGTCTTTTTGCCGAACACCGGCAGTAGCATGGCCACCGAGGTTATGCAGATGGCGTTGCCGGAGATGGTAAAGGCGATGGCGTGTCCCATAGGCAGGCCCATGTCCATGAGCGGCGCCAGGATGATGGTCTCCTCCCCCGCGCAAATAAAGATAGGGATGCCGATCAAGACAGAAAGCAAAAGCCCCACCGAGCCGTTGGACAAATACTTTCCTACCAGGGGCGGCGGCAGGTAGACGGAGAACATGGCGCCGATGGCGACGCCGATGAAGATGTAGTAAGCAAGGTTCACCAGCGTGTTCCAGCCCAGCATAAGGGATGACCCGGAATGATCCGGCTTATAAGCGGACGAGCGCGAGCACCCCACACATGTAAAAGCAGGGCCGCCTTCCGTTTCCGGAATCCCTACCCATTTTTCCACCACCATGCCGGTGATGATGCCGAGAGCAAAGGCCGCCACGATCCGCAATACAAGATACTCGAGGCCCAGGATGCCGTAGGAAAGCGGAATCACCATGGGGTTCAAGACCGGGGCCACCATGAGAAAGGTAATGACCGCCCGGACCCGTACCCGGTGAAGATGCATCATGCCCTGGGCGAGCGGCACCGCGGCGCAGGAGCACATGGGAATAAGGCTCGCAAACACCCCGTTGCCGAGCATGCTCTTGGGAAAAGGTATACGGCCGGCCCGGAAGTACTTCTCAATCACGCCCGCCAGAAAACAGCCGATAACGAAAAATGGAAAGACCCGTATGGAAAGCCTGGTAAGAACGTGGAAGATGTTCTTGTGCTCTCCGCTCAAGGACGAACGTTCCGGACAGGTCAGGCAATAAATATATGCGGCCGCGGCGGCAACCGCCAGCACCGCCATCAACACCTTCTTGAAGTCGTCGCTGAGAAGCGAGCCCGCCCACTGCCGGGCCCGGGAAATGATTAAATCGAGTCCTCCCAACCGCTTCCGCAAAAAGGGAACGGCAATAAGCACGACCAGCAGAACGGAGTAAACCACCCCCAGCCAGGTGTGGAAGCTCCAGTTTGAAAAAGAAGCGTACCCGTTACTCATAATATGGATGTCTTTCAGAAGCTAAAAGTTATTCATGTAAGGCAAGAAAGAGGGCCGCGAAATTTTCCGCGGCCCCCTTCTCGCTGAATTATTTACCGGTTCCCCTTAGTTTTTCCTGAGATAAAAACTTCTAAGCCCCAGGCCGGCCGCGAAGGGGGCCATAAGGAGAAGAAGATACCAAAGACCGCCTACTCCGCTCACCGCGCCGCAGGTTACACCTTCGTCATCCGCGTTGTAAACGCTGGCGGGGTGACGGCTTAAGTTAACCAGGGTGCGGGCGTTTTCCTTGTCCGGGAGTTCGATCAGGGTGAGCATCTCGGGATAAGTCCCGTCATCCGAGAACAACACGTACTTTCCGTTGGGAGAAACCTTGGGCATGGTCTTGCTGCTGCCTCTGGCATCCTGATTGTTGAAGGTAAGCCTCATCTTGTTCTTGCCGTTCGCGCTCATGAGCCAGACCTGGTGATCGCTGTGATAATCACGCTCGCTGATATAGGAGATC
>JAWOBU010000126.1:0-5507 GCA_046484135.1 bacterium | reverse complement strand
CACGTCTACGAATTTTTCAAAGACCCGGTCGAACTCGCGCTGGAACTCGGGGTCCCGGCCCAGGGTCTCCCTCCTGATTATGTGCAAAAGCGAGTTGTGACGGCGTCCTTCTTCGAGAAGACGTATTATGGGGCCCCTGAAAAGCTCGTACTCGGCGTGGACGCCCTTCTTCTTCAAAAGCTCGATGTTCTCGCGGGCGATCTCGTTGACGATGTTCTCCAGGGTGGCCGCTATCTTGTCAATGATGGCGATATAGATATCGCGCTTGCTGCGGAAGTTGCTGTAAAACGCGCCGGTGGTCACTCCCGCACGGGACGCCATGTCCCGCACCGACGTTCCCCTGTATCCCTTGCGGGCGAAAAGCTCCATTGCCGCGGTAATGAGTTCTTCCCTGGTCTCCTCTTTTCCCCTCCTGCCCCGGGTTACGGGCTTTTCATCCTTTAATTGTCTGACTTTTGTTCTCGACACTATACACTACTCCTTCCCCGTGTCCCTCAATAACGAACGTTATTGAAATAACACGGACAAAGAGCCATTGTCAAGGCAATTTAACGGTAGTACAAAAGAGGGGACGGAAAAGGGGTAAAGACAGACCGGAAAACCGGACTTGCCGGATCCGGCAGCTCAGTTTTCAAAAGATATCTTTTTTATCCGGCTGATGCCCAGTTCCTTTATAGGGAAGGACTTTCCCCGTTTTTTCTTCTTGAATTACAATTTTCTTTTTAAGATTGCTCTCCTGTAACAACAGAGTTGTGAAAATGAGATTGGCGCTTGTGTTCAAGGGGTGGCCCACCCATCCTCGGAAGGATGGGTGGCCCACCCCCGGCTTACTTTTGGTCTCCAGCTTTCAGGAAGTTTAAAAAAACGGGGAACTTCACCTTTATAGGGGACTTTACAGGGCCTTTAATTTTGGATCTTCACATTTCTCTATGGATGAATTGACCGCCATGATCTTTCCCATCATGCTGTTTTTATCAACCAAGACAGCAGGGGGGAGGAGAAGATGGCGGTCAAGCAAGAGTATATCGATTGTTTGGTTTCGATACCAGGTTTCTCGGTTGGAGTGGTTGGCCCGGTAGAGGAAGAGGGGGGCGAGAAGTCGTTGATGATTGAACTTATCCGGCAAAGCCCGAGCTACCGTTGCCGTTGCGGCCGCGAGTTCACGGCGCGTCACGACAGTTCCGAGCGCTGCGTCCGCGACCTGAGTTTCGGCCCGTGGAAGAAGTCATACCTTGTTTTCTGGCAGGCCCGGGTGGACTGTCCGGAATGCGGAGTGGTCACGGAACGCCTGGGCTGGGTTGATCCGCTCAAGACCTACACCAAGCGGCTGGCGTCGGCGGTGGCGCTGTCGTGCCGCGAACTTCGCAACATCAAAAGCGTGGCGGAGCAGTACGCCCTTCATTGGTCGACGGTCAAGGCGATGGACAAGGCGGCGATGTTGGAGGAGCTGCCGGACCCCTCGGAGGCCACCCCCCGTCTTTTGGGCGTCGATGAGTTCGCCATCCGTCGTCGTCACCGCTACGCGACCGCGGTGGTGGACATCGAGACGATGGAGATTCCTTACGTGGCCAAGGACCGGACTAAGGAGAGCCTCGCTGGATTTTACCGCGCCCTTGGCCCGGAAAAGTGCGCGCTGATCGAGGCGGTGGCCCAGGACATGTGGCGTCCTTACGAAGAGGCCACACGCGAGTTTTGCCCCAACGCGCAGATCGTCTATGACGCGTTCCATCTGATCGCGTCTTATGGCCGGGACGTGGTGGACAAGGTGCGGATCGAGGAGTACAAGCGGGCCAGAGCCGAGGACCGCGAGGTGTTCAAGGGCGGCAAATATCTCCTGCTCAAGAATCGGAAGAACCTCGACAAGACCCGTGACGAGCCGGCGAGACTGTCGGAGCTGCTTCGTCTTAACCGGAGGCTGGCGATAGTGTACACGCTCAAGGACGACCTCAAACAGCTGTGGCGATACCGCTCGGAAGCGTGGGCGCGCAAGTGGTTTGAAGGCTGGAAGCGGCGGGCGATGAGGTCGAGGATCGAGCCGCTCAAGCAGTTCGCCCAAAAACTCGAAACTCATCTCGACGGAATTCTCGCCCATTGCCGATACCAGATCCATACCGGTTACCTCGAAGGAGTCAACAACAAGATAAAGGTAATAAAACGAGTGGCATTCGGCTTCCGAGACATGGACTACTTCTTCCTAACCCGGCATAGCCGGAACCAAACAGGCTTTGCATTTCCATGCAATTATTTTGTATAAATACACCATCACGATCATAAGGAGCAAGAGGTGATGGAAGGTTTTCTTGATCGGTACAAATCCATGATCATGGGCGTAATCTCCTGTTTCGACCGCGTCGTAATCACGGGCACTCTTCCGGACATCTGCCATGCGGATGCCATGTCCCTCCACCTTCGGCAAAATAATGTCCGCATTTTCGATTACCCGCAGTGGGCCGAGCCTTTGCGCAATGAGATAAGGGAGAACGCGGAACGCCTGGCCCGTGACGCCGGGCTGAAGATAGATTTTATCCGGAGCAACAACTTCCGCAAGGAGGAAAGAATAAAGGAGATCATCAAGCAGCGCGGCGACCATCCCGGTCTGGTCCACATTTTTTCCGCCATGGAGCCGTGCCCGTCTTTCCGGCCCTGGCACAACAAAACGACCGGCAAGACCTATTTGCGCGGCCGCCAGGCCAAGTGCCTTCATTATTATTTCTATTTCATTGACGAAGAGCTTGGGCTTTGCTATTTGCGCGTTCCCACCTGGGCGCCTTTCCGTCTTCAGTTTTATTTCAACGGCCACAACCTTCTGGCCTCCATGCTCGAGGGGGAGGCCGTCGGATACGAGATGGCCGACAACGCGTTCCTTTCGATTGAAGACTTCGAGAAGGCGCAAGAGCTGGCGGACCGCATTGACATCAAGAGAATTCACCGCAAGTTGGAAGAGCTGGCCTTGCATTATTGTCCCGTCGTTCCCCGCTTTCGCTCCGGGTATCATTTCAGCATCATGCAGGCCGAGTACGCCACGGACCTCGTTTTCAAGAGACGGCAAGACCTTCAGCCCATTTACGAGGCCCTCTCCCGTACGGCCATCCACACCGTCAAGCCGGGAAACGTGGCGACTTTCCTGGGCCGGAAGCTGCACGGCAACTACAAAGGCGAAGCGGGAAACGACTTTAACACCCGGATCGAGGGAACACGGATCAAGCATTCCATGGGCCCGGTTTCGATCAAGATGTACGACAAACTCGGCCTTGTCCTGCGCATCGAAACCACTGCCAACGATGTGAGCTTTTTCAAACACCACCGGCGGGTGGAACACCGCGACGGGTCTTGGGAGATGAAGGTCGCTCCCATGAAAAAAACCATCTACAGTCTGCCGGCGCTCGGCGAGTTGATGAGGGATTCCAACCGGCGCTACCTGGAGTTCATCTGTGCCCTTGACGACCCCACGGCTGGAATCCGGGACCTGGAGCGCATCGGAAAAACGGTCCGTAAAGGCGGCAAAACATTCAAAGGCTTCAACCTCTTCAGCAGCGAAGACCTCGCTCTTTTCGAGTCCCTTGCCAGAGGCGAGTTCAACATCAGCGGCCTCATGAACAAACATTTGCAAAGACTGCTCCCTCACAAGAGCGCGTCCCAGATATCCCGCCTGCTGGCAAGACTCCGCAAACACGGCTTGATCAAGAAGGTGGGCAAAACCTATAAGTACTATCTCACGCGGCTCGGCAAGAGTGCGGTCATCACCGCCTTGAAGGTTAGGAGGCTCTATATTGTCCCTTCTCTCCAAGAGGCCTTTAACTTTTGTGTATAATTTCATGACAAATCCGGCAACAATTTCACTGGTAAGGGACTATGAATACCAGGTTCGGAAACTTGCCGTGGTTCCGAAAATACGGCGGGCTGACCTCGACCCCCTTCAACACTATCATGTCACGCGACAAGGCGTCATCTTGGAGGCGGCCAAGGTGATCGTAATACTCGTCATATCCCGTGCTCTCGACACCGCCCCTGTCGGCGCAGATATGATCGCCGTAACAGACCTTGCCCTCCCGGTGGTCGGTGTAAGCGAGAATGGACATGCCCTGGGACTCCGCCATGTCAAGAAGGTCGTCGGCAGGACGGCAGCCGTCGCTGTAGGTGGTGTGGTTGTGCAAAGAGGCCCGCGCAATGATACGCCCGTCATGCTCATAACGGGGCGTCCGCTCCGGCGTCGAAGGAAGGTCCGAAACCGGCTTCGGCTTGTCCTTCATGGCAGGCAATACGCAACCTGCAATAAACACCGACAAAAGAAAGACAAACCCCAAACCCAAAAACAAAGCTCTCTTCATTACAACACCCCTTGTTAACGTCTTTTGCAAAATCCTTTCTTAAAATTCTATCCCAAACATCCCGCAAGCAAAATTATAGCCGAAATCTTTTAGCGGTTTTTAAGGAAAGGCAAGACAAAAGTAAAAAACAGTCGGCCTTAGAACAGAGGTCAAAACCATACTGCCCCCTTTGGAATGCGGAAGCTCGCTTGCGCTTTTTCCCCCGGCAAGCTTGCTTGACGGTCTGCCCGCCCTCCCGCCTGCAAGCTCTGTAAACAGGCGCCTCTCCTGGCAAAACAACACCCGATCCGAGACTCCGGTACCCCGCACAGCCGCCTCTCCGGGTGCCCTTCGGCACAGGAAGGCCTTGGATTATGTATGATGTCCCAGGAACTCCCCCCGGAACTTCGGAACTTAACTAACCTTCTTCGCCAATTCCCGCTTCCGCCTTTTGCTCAGCCTCTTCCAGCCCGCAAATTTCACCTTGAGTTGCTTTTTCACCGTCAGCTTGATATCTTTTTCATGCATGGAGAGCCTCCCTGTAAGGTTTTTTCGTAAATCCCATTATACAGGCTTCCCATGCATAACCCTACAGTTTTATTGCTTATTCAGCAATTTCCAAACAGGCTTTTTTAATGAGGATGCGATTTGTTGCCGAATATTAGAACATACGAAGATAGAGACACCATAAGCCCGGTTGTTTCACTCGTGCCTTACGCCGTGCTTTTCCTGTTGTGGCTTATTGGTTGGTCGTATTACATGGATGACGCCTTTATCACCTTCACTTATGCAAGTTGTCTGGCTGAAACTGGACAGGTTTCGTACAACGGGCTTCAGGTGGAGGGCTACACCAGTTTTTTACAAATGATTATCGCTGCAGTATTTTTATTAGCTCTGCCGCCCTCCATGCTCATGCCTCTTATGAAGATGTTTTTTCTGATAATCGGTTTTGTTTGTCTCTATCTTTCAGGTCGTATTCTTTCGTTTTTGAAGGCTTCTCCCCGTACCGTCTGGTTCGGTCGCTTGGCTATCGGTCTTTCTCCCGTTCTGGCATACCATTACACCACGGGTCTTGAAACCCCTCTTGTTTACCTGTTCTCGCTGGCTCTTTTTTATCTTCTGGCAAAGAAAGAAAAGCTCCCGATGTTTCAATATTTCCATCTTGTCGCTGCTCTTTTGTTTGTCGGTATGCTGGTCCGC
>JAWOBU010000109.1:0-24923 GCA_046484135.1 bacterium | reverse complement strand
CCTTCATGGCACGGGCGATAGGATAGATGCCGCCGATGCCGTAACAGCCGCCGCCCAGGACCACGGTGCCCGTTTTTTCAATCTCGAAGGGCGTACCCAGAGGCCCGGACACATGGGCCAATCTCTGCCCGGCGTTTAAAGCGGCAATCTCGCGGCTGGACCGGCCGACCTCTTCCACTATCAGGGTAATGGTCCCGGCTTCCGCGTCCCAGTCCACCAGGGTGAACGGTGTCCGCTCCGAGGTCTCGTGCGCCATGACAATGCAGAACTGGCCGGGCTTTGCAAACTTTGCCACCTGGGGCGCCTCGACCTTGAGAAGGTGGAAGTTGGGTATGATCTCCTCCTTCTCGAGGATGGGAAACTGCCCCGCTTCCTCTTCTTCTGAAGGCGTGACAGGAGACATGGGAAGGCCCATGGCCTCCAGGGCGCACACTGAGTCGGCTATATAATGGCCGCGGAAGCTCTCGGGGACCTCCCGCACAAAGTCTCGTGGAGCCTTGCCCGGCCGTTCCGGCTTGGCGTCGTCTTTTATCTCGGGCGTGATCTCGTGAACGTTGCTGTAGTCGAACCCGGCCGCGCCGAGCGCCCGGGCGAGCTCGCTTATGATCCTCCATTCCGGCCTGGCCTCGCCCGGCGGAGCGGATGCCGCGCTTATCGGTCTCAGGTTCCCCTCGTGATTCTTAAAGGTCCCGCCGGTTTCGGAGAGCACCGCGGCGGGCAGCACTGTGTCCGCCACGCCGGCGGCTTTCGAGGGAAGGAAGTCTATCACCACCAGGTAATCGAGCATCTCGATCATGTCGGGCGTAAGGTAATCGCCGGCAACAATCGCCGCCTTTACCTTTCCGCTCTCGAGGTCTTTATAAAGATCGGGCGGCACCAGGTCATGGATGGTTCCGTCGGCTTTAACCTTGCCGAACCTGCCTTCCATGACCTCTTCCGCAAGCCTCTGGTAAAGATACTTCACTTCTCTTTCAGAAGCCTCAGCGGCAATGACCGCGAACTGTTCTCCTTTATAGTCTTTAAGGGCTTCGCTTACCCTGGTGAGTGCGTCGTCCCAGCTTGCGGATATGAGCTCTCCCTCTTCCTTTACATAAGGACGGACGAGGCGGTCCGGGGAGTTGACGATCTGGGGATAGGCGAACCTGCCGATGGCGCACAGCCGGGCCTCCCGGTCAAAGGAGGTCATGTGGTTGGCCACGATCTTTTTGTCTTCCGTACTGGTCCACACCGCGCACCCTTCCGGGCAGATAATGCAGGCGGAGCTCCACTGCTCGTCCGGCTCGCCGTACCACTTGGCGTACCTGTCCGACAGGGAGCCGGTGGGGCAGATATCCACGCAGGCGCCGCAGAAGGTGCAGCCTGCGTCCACGTAGCTTCTTCCGAACGAGGTCCCGATCTTTGCCTCTTTGCCCCGGTTCACGATGCTGATGGCTGGGGTCCCGTGAATTTTTTCGCAGATGCGCCAGCACCTTCCGCACAGGATGCAGAGGTTCAGGTCCCGGTCCATAAAGGGATCGCTTCGTTCCACCTTCTCGTTGTAATACATGCTTTGCAGGTTGAGCTCCTCTCCCATGAGCTCGAGGGTCATGCTGCGGAGCCGGCACGTCTCGCGGTTCGAGCAGAAGGCGCACCTGGTGGTCCGGCCGGCCTTGGTGGGACGCGGCCGGTACTTCTCGCAGTCGCTGCGGTGGGGGCAGGAGAGGCAGGCGTTGGGGTGTCCCGACATCATGAGCTCGAGCACGCGCGACCGGAGCGATCTAATCTCCTCGGTTTCGGTCACCACCTTCATGCCGTCTTCCGCGGGAGTGGTGCACGAGGTAGGGAAGCCGCGGACCCCTTCGATCTGCACTATACACATCCGGCAAGCGCCGTAGTCGGGAAGAGCCTCATGCGCGCACATGGTGGGTATATATATGCCCGCGGACCGGGCGGCTTCTAATACCGTGCATCCCTTCTCGCAGGAGACCTCTTTGCCGTCTATGGTAAGGTTTATCGTCTCAGCCATCTTGTCCTCTCGATCCCTATTTTATGCGGGGGGGACTTTACTCCTGTTCGCCCCGATAATCACAGCGCAAACAACGCTCCGCTTCCCGGAGTGCCTCTTCCAGGGTATAGCCCTTCTCGACTTCCTGGAAGTTCGCGGTCCGCTCCTCCTTCGGCAGCTCGGGCATGGCTACGGGGTCGCGCTCCTCCACCGGTTCCATATAAGGGATGTCTATCTCGTCCTCTTCGGGAGGTTCCCACGGGCCCTCGTCATGTATTTCCCGGATGGAGGCGTCAATGGCCATTGCCGCGTCCCGTCCCGCCTGGATGGCGTCAATCACCATTGCCGAGCCGGTCACCACGTCGCCGCCGGCCCACACCTTACCCTCTCCGGCGCGATACTGCTTGTCCACCTTTATTCGGTTGTACTGGAAGTCCAGCCCGGCGCGCCTTCGACCCGGCCCGATTTCCAGATCGGCGTCCTGACCGATGGCCGCGACTATGAGATCGGTCTCCACCGTGAACTCGGAACCTTCCCGCGGGACCGGCCTCCGGCGGGCGCTCCGGTCAACGTCCCCCAGGTCCATGCGGACAAGCTCGATCCCCCGCGCCTTGCCGCCTTCTTCAATCACCCGGACCGGTCCGACCAGGACCTCCAGGTTGACACCTTCCTCCCGGGCTTCCCGAATCTCTTCCGGAAGGGCGGGCATGTCTTTCTCTTCCCGCCGGTAGTATATGCTCACTTCATCCGCGCCCAGCCGAACAGCAGTACGGGCCGCGTCCACCGCAGTGTTACCTCCACCGATTACCGCCACCTTCTTGCCGACCTCAACCTGTTCACCGGAGTTCACCCGGTTTAAAAACTGGATGCCGCCCGTCACGCCTTCCGAGTCTTCTCCCGGTATCTTCAAGGGCACGCTCTTCTGAGTTCCCAGCGCCAGGTAAATGAAATCAAACTCCTCATCCAGCTCCTGCATGGTAACTTCTTCACCTATGCGGGTGCCGGTCCGTATCTCTACGCCGGTGTCCTCGATCTCCTTGATCTCGCGCCGGAGCACGTCGCGGGGAAGGCGATACTCGGGAATGCCCCACCTCATCATCCCGCCGGCCTCCTGGCGGGCCTCGAACACCACCGTCCGATAGCCGCGCTTGCGGAGATTATAAGCGCAAGTAAGACCGGAAGGACCGCCTCCCACCACCGCGATCTTCTCTTCTCTCGTTATAGGGACCCAGTGTTCTTCTGGAGCAGGAGCATTGTCAGTAATAAACCGTTTCAGGGCCCGGATGGCCACCGGTCCCTCCATTTGAGTGCGGCGGCATTTGCTCTGGCAGTAATGGCCGCACACTCTCCCGCACACGGACGGAAACGGATTGGTCCTCTTCAGCACCTTGTAAGCGTCCTCGAGGCGCCCGGCGCGGATCAAGGCGATATAGGCGGGCACATCCATCTCGACGGGACACACGTGCTGGCAGGGGCTGTTGAAAAGGCCCTGGCAAACCGCGGCCGGGCAGCGTTTGTCGTAAATGTGCGCTTCATACTCTTCGTTGAAGTAGTGGAGGGTACTAAGCACCGGGTTGGGAGCTGTCTGGCCCAGGCCGCACAACGAACCGTTCTTCATGGTATCGCCGATGGCCCGGAGCTTGCGGCGCATGCCAAAAGTACCCCCACCTTCGGTGATGTCCTCCAGGATGCGTCTCATGTGCTGGGTCCCCATCCGGCAGGGAACGCACTTACCGCAGGACTCCTCTTCAGTGAAGCCCAGAAAGTACTTGGCTACGTCCACCATGCAGGCGTCCTCGTCCATCACGATCATGCCGCCCGAGCCCATAATCGAGCCCACTTCCGCCAGGTGCTCATAGTCTATGGGAAGGTTCAAATGCTCGGGTGGAATACATCCTCCGGAAGGACCGCCGGTCTGGACCGCTTTGAACCTCTTGTTTTTCGGAATGCCGCCCCCCATCTCGAAGATGATCTTCGAAAGCGGGATGCCCATGGGAACCTCGATAAGACCGGTGTTCCGGATTTTGCCGGCCAGTGCGAACGTCTTGGTGCCCCGGCTTTTTTCGGTACCGTATTGCTTGTACCACTCGGCGCCTTTTTCCATGATGGCGGACACCGCGGCCAGGGTCTCCACGTTGTTTATATTGGTCGGCTTGCCGAACAGTCCGCTCGCCGCGGGAAAAGGAGGCTTCGACCGCGGCATGCCCCGGCGGCCTTCAATGCTCGCCATGAGCGCGGTCTCTTCCCCGCACACGAACGCGCCCGCGCCCTTCTTGATCTTGATGTCATAGGAAAAGCCGGAACCCAGGATGTTCTCGCCCAAGAGCCCCTTCTCGTACATCTGGGAGATGGCTATGTTGAGCCGCTCGAGGGCAAGCGGGTACTCAGCGCGGCAGTACACGTATCCGTGGGCGGCACCGATGGCATAACCCGCGATCATCATTCCTTCCAGCACCGCGTGGGGATCGCCTTCCAGCACCGACCGGTCCATGAAAGCGCCCGGGTCTCCCTCGTCAGCGTTGCACACCACGTATTTCTCTTCTTCAGGGGATTTCCTGGCAAAGCCCCATTTGACGCCGGTGGGAAAGCCGGCGCCTCCCCTGCCCCGTATGCCGGAGTCCTTTATCTGTTCGATCACGTCCTCGGGGGTCATGGAGAAGGCCCGGACAATGCCCGAGTATCCTCCCCGGGCGATGTAATGGTCCATGTTGGTCGGGTCTATGAAACCGCAATTTCGAAGTACGATCCTTACCTGGTCCTTGAGCACCGGGTGTTCCCAGAAGTCCGGGAGGCCGTCCAGGGGACCGCCTTCCATGACGGCCATGGCACGCTTGGCCCACGGCTTCCCTCCTTCGAGGTGCTGGTCGAGGAGCTTGGGAACTGTCCTTTGTCGGACCTGCTTGTAGAGCACGGCCGTTCCGCTTCTGTCTTTTATTTCGACCAGCGGCTCGGCGAAGCACAGTCCGTGGCAGCCAACCTCGACCATCCGGACGTCGGCTTCCATGTTCCTCTGCCGGAGCTCCTCCCGGAAGGACTCCATGACCTGGAGTGCCCCGGCGGCCCTTCCGCAGGTGGCGCTTCCCACCAGGATGCGAGGCCGATCCGCCCGGGTGAACTCGGCCCATTCCTTGTCAGCCTGCTCTTTCAGCGTATCGAATTTCATTTACTATCCTTGTAAAAGCTCCTCGGTCTTTTTCGGGCTCATACGGCCGTAGACCACGTCGTCTATCACCACCACCGGCGCCAGCGCACACGAGCCGAAACAGGCGACCCGCTCGAGGGTGTACTCGCCGTCCTCGGTGGTCTCGCCGGTCTTGATGCCGAGCTTCTTCCGGACGGCCTCCAGTATCTGTTTGCCTCCCCGCACGTGACAGGCCGTGCCCTGGCAGACCTTGACCATGTGCCTGCCCACCGGCCGGTAGCGGAACTGGGCGTAAAAGGTGGCCACGCCGTACACATCGTTGGCGGACAGGCCGAGGAACTCGGCTATCCTGTCCACCACTTCCTCGCTCAAGTATCCCTGGGCGTCCTGCACTTCCTGGAGAATGGGGATAAGCTCGCTCCGCGTCCGCTCATGGGAGGACAGTACAGACTCGAGGCTGGGAGAACCCTGGACTGCTGACATGTTAACACCTCGTGTTAGTAAGTTTGATTATTAAAACAGTAGGGACACGTGTTTGAAACTTCCATAGCAAGGTCCTTTTACACAGGCTTAGCTAAAGGCCCTTATAAAGATAACTGCGATGTTGGAACAGGCCGGCTTAAAGAACCGGCCGCTACAGGGGAAAAGATTCAATTGATTCTTTAAACCAGCTAAAAAATAATAGCACGCAAGTCAGCTAAGAGCAATTTTAAGTTATAGAGCTCCCGGCAAAACTCTGAAGGGGGGCAGGCAACCGGCCGCCGAAAGGTTGCAGAAGTGCTTCAGAAAGTGTCTCTTTTCAAGTCCCGATACCGAGCACGTCCTGCATGGAGTAAAGACCGGGCTCCCGGCCGGCTACCCACAAGGCGGCCCGGGCGGCCCCCCCGGCAAAGGTGTCGCGGCTGTGGGCCCGGTGGCATATCTCGATCCTCTCGCCCTGGCCCGCAAAGGTTACGGTGTGCTCTCCCACTATGTCCCCCCCGCGGACCGACTGCACCCCGATCTCCTTGAGCGGACGGGCGCCGATGTCCCCTTGCCGGCAGTATTGAACCGTGTCTTGCGGGGACCAGCCCTTGGCGGCCGCGGCGATCTCGGCGAGCCGGAGGGCGGTGCCGGAGGGCGCGTCTTTCTTCTGCCGGTGATGAGCTTCCACGATCTCGACATCGAAATCATCGCCCAGGATGCGTGCGGTCTCTCCTATAAGATGAAAAAGCAGGTTCACGCCCAGGCTCATGTTGGGGGCCAGCACTACGGAAATTTTTAATGCCGCGTCCTCGATGACCTTCTTCTCTTCCTCGGAGAACCCGGTGGTCCCGATGACCATGGCGGAGCCCTGCTGCTCACAGGCTTTTACATGTGCGACCGAAGCTTGGTGGTAGGTAAAGTCTATGACCACGCTCTGGTCGGTAATAAGGCTCTCCAGTTTGTCCGTTAAGTTGATCCCGGCGGCGCCGGTGCCCGCCAGCACTCCGGCGTCGGTCCCCAGCTCCGGATGTTGGGGGGCCTCGGTTGCCCCTTGCAGCTCGAGGCGGGAGTCCCGGACAACAGCGGCGGTTATCCTTCTTCCCATCTTGCCGGCGGCGCCGGTTACTATCACCGGTGTTTTCATATCAGGCCGAGCTCCTTCATCTGCTTCTCCAGTACCGGCCGGTGCTCCTCGGCCAGAGGGGTGAGGGGCAGGCGTATCTCGTCCGTGCAAAGCCCCATCTTGTAGGCCCCCCATTTCACGGGAATAGGGTTGGTGTCAAGGTAAAGACACTTGCTCAGGGGATGGTACTTGTTCATGATCGTCTTGGCTTCACCGGCCTCGCCTTCCTCCCAGGCATTGTACAGCTCGGCCATGTCGCCGGGCACCAGGTTGGACATGACGCAGATGCCTCCCTTGCCGCCGATGGCCAGAAGAGACAGGTAGGAGAAGTCGTCCCCGGAGAGCAGGATTATGTCGCCGTTACAGGCATCCAGGGTGTCGAGGGCCTGTTTTATTTTGTTGGACGCGTCTTTCAAACCGATGATGTTGTCTATCTTTGCGAGTCTGCCCATGGTTTGGGCGGACAGGTCGGCGCCGGTGCGACCGGGCACGTTGTAGGGTATCAAGGGGATATCCGCCGCCTTGGCCACCGCCTCGTAATGGCGATAGAGCCCTTCCTGGGTGGGACGGTTGTAGTAAGGGGTGATAAGCAAGGCGGCGTCCGCTCCCGCTTGTTTGGCGTGCCGGGTGAGCTTGATGGCTTCCCAGGTGCTGTTGCTTCCGGCACCTGCTATGACCGGCACCCGGTTCGCGGTCTGCTCGATCACTATGTCAATCACCCGGCTGTGCTCGTCGTGGTCCAGGGTCGCGGACTCGCCGGTGGTGCCGCACGGCACCAGGCCGTGGATGCCCTGTTCTATCTGCCGGTCCACCAGCCGGCGAAGCGAATCCTCGTCCACCCGGCTGTCTTTGAAAGGTGTAATCAGAGCTGTGATGGTCCCTTCTATCATGTTCTCCCTCCTTTGGATGTCTAACACAAGAAAAAAATATTAACACGTTGACAGGCAGCTTGGCAAGCCAAAAAGCGGGCCAGCAGGTCCCCAGAAGAATCCGCACGGAGAGAGAGTCAGAAAGCGGTCCCGAACGGAGACAGGATTAATCCACCACCTCGACCCGGTTTCTGCCGTTGGACTTGGCTTTGTAAAGAGCATTGTCAGCCAGCCGGATAAGGTCGTCCACCGTCTTGATCTCCGGGTGGGGGGAGGAGGCCACCCCCAGGCTTATGGTGATGCGAAGCTCCTTGTCAGCCTCGAAAAGAACGAACTCCTCCACCCGCTTGCGGTAGCGCTCCGCAACCACCAGAGCCCCCTTGTCGTCGGTCGCCGGCATGAGCAACCCGAACTCCTCGCCCCCGTAACGGCCCACTATGTCGTGGACCCGGAGAGTCTCCCGGAGAAGCTGGGCCACCTCGTAAAGGATGCGGTCGCCGAGAAGATGACCGTAGTTGTCGTTAAAGCTCTTGAAGTTATCAATGTCTATCATCACGAAGCTCAAGCTGGACTCGTAACGCTGGGCCCGCTGGAACTCCAACTCCATGAGCTCCATGAAGTAGCGGCGGTTGTAGAGCTTGGTCAGGTCGTCGGTATTGGACAGCTCCTCCAGCCGGCGGTTGCTGATCCGGAGTTCCTCCTGGAGACGCTTGATGTCGTGGTGGACCCGGACCCGCGCGATAAGCTCGCCCGGGTGGAAAGGCTTGGTGATGTAATCGCTCGCTCCCTGCTCCAGCGCCTTGATCTTGAGCTTGACGTCGTCCTCCCCCGTCAGCATGATAACCGGGATGTCGTCAAACTCCGTGCGGGCGGTCTTCATGCTCAGGAACTTGAAACCGTCAATGCCCGGCATCACCACGTCGCAAAGCACCAGGTCCACCGACTTGTTCAAAAGAATCTTGAAACCGTCAATGCCGTCAGCAGCCTCATAGTACTGCTCGAAAAGACCGGCCTCCTGAAGCCGGCTTCTGACCTCCCGGCGGATGTTGTCGTCATCATCTATGATAAGCACTGCGTTCTTCATGGCGAGTTACACTTTAACAACTTATTATTAATAGGACAATATCCGATTTCAAAAGCATCTGCAAAAACCCGGCCCCTTATAAACGGACCGGAGGACATGAGGAAAGGGCTGGAAAAGGGTACCGACAGCGTACGGTTTGACAGCAGGGGACCCTGGCAGGAAAATTATGATGGAGAGAAGGGATGCGACAGAGGTTAATTATATTTGCTTTCATAACTGTTTTGGTTCTGGCGGGGGGCTGTTCCGAAAAGAAGGACTTCCGAAAGGCCAGAAGGATTGACACGGTAGAAGCTTACCGGGAGTACTTGAGAGAGCACCCGGAGGGTGATTATACCGACAAGGCCCAAGAAAGAATCAGAGAACTCACTTTCCGAAAAGCCATGGCCAGAAGGTCCATCCGGGACTTGCAGAGTTTCCTGGAGGAGTACCCGGACAGCGAACACACCGAAGACATAAGGCTGCTTATCCGGAGTTTTCTCAAAGGCAGGGTCAACAATCTGAGCGACCGGGAGCTCGAGAGCGCAAGACTGAACGTGAAAACCTCCATGGGGTCCTTCAAGATCAAACTGTTCCCGAAAGCCGCGCCCAAGAACTCCCGTAACCTTGTACTTCTGGCGGCCTCCGACTTCTACAAGGGACTGAAGGTAGACATGGCAAAGCCGGGAGAGATGATACTGCTGGGCGACCTGATCGGGGACCGGCTGGGCGGGCCCGGCTATTTCATGCCTTTTGAAGAAAACGACAAGAAGCACCAAAGAGGCACGGTCTCCATGTATCATTTGCCGGTTGACAAGGACACGGGCGGGAGCCAGTTTTTTGTCACCCTCCGGCGTATGCCGGCCATGGACGGCAAGTTCACCGTGGTGGGCGAGGTGGTCCAGGGTTTGGAAACAGTGGAAAGGATTTCCCGGGTAAAGACCAGCCCGGGCAAGCGAGGGCCAAAGCCCGAGGAGCCGGTCAAGATAGAAGACGTTGCGGTCGAAGGCATAGATTTGATTCCCGACACAAGAAAGGGGCTGGAAGTGGAGAATAAAGGTTCGCCGGAGACTGGAGGAGGAGGATGAAAAGAAATCTGGTAGTGGGCTTGTTATGTTGCGTGGTGCTGGCCGGGCTTTTCTCGTGTAACGGAGAAGAAAAGGACGAAGACCCGACCCGCCGGCTCTCCCAGGAAGAGCTGTGGAAAAGGGCCACTCGAAATGACAGCGTGGAGGCTTATGAAGCGTATCTGTCCACCTATCCCGCCGGCTCTCACGCGAAGGAGGCCGAGAGAAGGCTGCGGGCCATCTGGGACAAGAAGGTGGAGGACCTCTCCCCTTCCCGTATGAAGGACTTGCGCGCAGTCATGGAGACCGGCTACGGGACCATCAAGTTCAAGTTCTACCCGGAAGAGGCTCCCCAAACCTGCCGGAACTTCATCAAGCTCGCCCGGAGCCATTTCTACGACGGCCTTAAGTTCTTCCGCGTGATTGACGACTACCTTATTCAAACGGGCTGCCCCTTCAACACGGGCAAAGG
Organism: bacterium; assembly: GCA_046484135.1. GTDB lineage: Bacteria > RBG-13-61-14 > RBG-13-61-14 > RBG-13-61-14 > DATKZS01 > CAYQTK01. The sequence continues at coordinate 14,741 of JAWOBU010000109.1, read as the reverse complement.
AGGGCCCGGCTACACCATCAGCGCCGAGCTTTCCAACCGCCAGCACCTGGAGGGGACGGTGAGCATTGCCCGGCTCAAGAACGACCGCAACTCCGCGGGAAGCCAGTTCTATATCTGTCTTTCCCCCCAGCCGCAGTTGGACAACGAGTACACGGTCTTCGGACAGGTGGTGGAAGGCATGGAAGTGGCCCGGACCATAGGAGAACTTCCCACCGGCGAAAAGGACAGGCCGGTGGACCCGCCGGAAATAAAAAAGGTCCGCATCGAGGGCCTGTGATAATCTTGACTTCATGAGAATCTACGAGATGCTGGCCGGGGCCCTGCAATCCCTGGCAGTGCATCCCCTCCGGTCCCTGCTTACCGTGACAGGCGTGGTAACGGGAGTAGCCGCGGTCATAGTGGTTATTGCCGCGGGCGAAGGCTCCAGACGCGCCATCCTCGAGCAGATGGAGTTTTTGGGCACCGAGACCCTGGTGGTCCTGCCCGGGCCCGCCGGCGGCGCTTCCAAAAACTTCAAAGACGCTCTCTCCCGAAAAGACGCCGAGCTTTTAAAACAACAGATAAAGGGCATAGCAGTAAGCCCGGAGGTCATCGGCAAGATCACCGTTCAGCGGCGCAAAAAGGCCCTGAGCGTCTCCATGGTGGGAGCGACTCCTTCCTTTCTGAAGGTCCGGAACTTCCGCCTGGCAAACGGCAGGTTCTTCACGCCGGAGGAAGGACGCGGCCGCAAACGGGTTTGCGTTCTGGGCGCCCGGATCGCAGACAAGCTGTTCCCCCATGGCAGCCCGTTGGGCGGCCATGTTCGTGTCAACCGCATCAGGTACCGCGTAATCGGCGTGTTCGAGGCCAAGGGAGACATGGGATGGTTCCATCCTGACGACTGGGTGGTCATGCCGCTTTCGACCGCCCAGACGCGGGTACTCGGCATCTCCCACGTCCACACCATAGCAGTGGACTGTCCTTCCCTGGAAAAAATGCCCGAGGTAAGGGAAGAGATAGAGGAGCTGTTGCGGAGAAGACATCGTCTCAAGAACCGGCTTTCCAAGGACCGGCTCGACTTCCACGTCATTAACCAGCAGGAGATGATAAGGACGGCCTCCAAGGTCTCGGACACCATGAGAATACTGCTTATCGGACTGGCCGCAGTGGCGCTCGTTACCGGCGGGGTGGGCATCATGAACATCATGCTGGTCTCGGTAACGGAAAGGACCGCGGAGATAGGGCTCCGGAAAGCTGTAGGAGCGACCGGCGGCAACATCTTCGTCCAGTTCCTCTTCGAGTCCATGCTGCTCTCCGCCGCGGGCGCGGCACTGGGAGTTGCCACAGGGGCTGCCGCATCCGTGCTTCTGTCCGGTCTCGGTGAGTGGGAGCTGGTGCTGTCCCTGCCCGGCATCCTTCTCGCCGTAGCAATGGCCCTGGCAGTCGGTATGGTCTTCGGCATCTATCCCGCTCTCCGGGCCGCTTCCCTGGAACCGGTCGAGGCTTTGAGAAAGTAAAACGCTTTTTACTTTCGCGCCTGCATGCTAACATAAACGTACACTAAACCCGCAAAGGAGAGACCATGAGCAACAAAGTGTTGACTCCCGGCCTGGCCACCGGCATCGGAAGCCTTCCCCATACCGACATGGACGCCGCGCTGGACCTGGTGTTCAAACACCTGCCGGACGCGCCCCACTGGCCCCAGCTCCAGTCCCTGCGCTATACCGAGAAGATGGAGGTCCAGCCGGTGGAAGGACTGCCCGGCGTTAAACACCTGTCCGAAAAAAAGACCGTGTACGTGGACACCGAAGAAGGCGAGAACGGCCTGCCTGAGTTTTACGAGAAGGCCATGGCCGCGCAGACGAGCGGAGAGGGACTCGCAGACTTCGGAATGTCCGAGGACTATGCCCAGGGGTTCCACGCTTTCCTGGAAAGGCTGAAAAAGGAGGGCAAGCGGTTTCCGCTCGTCAAGGCCCAGATCATCGCTCCCTTCTCCTTCGGCTACTCCATAAACGACCAGGAAGGAAAGCCGGTGCTTTTCAACTCCGCGTGGGCGGACGCACTCATGAAGCTTCTTTCTCTTAAGTCGCTCTGGCAGATCAAGCTGCTCTCCGGGTACGCGGACAAGGTGTTGTTTTTTCTCGACGAGCCCATGCTCGCCGCCTACGGCAGCACCGCCATGCTGACCGTGTCCAAGGACGAGGTCATAACCCGGCTCAACCAGGTCATAGAGCCGCTGCAAGAGGCGGGCGCGGTGGTGGGCATGCACTGCTGCGGCAACACGGACTGGGGGCTTATCATGCAGTCCAAGCTGGACGTGCTCAACTTCGACGCCTACAACTTCGGCAGTACCCTGGCCATCTACGCGGAGGACGTCCAAAGCTTCCTGCAAAAGGGGGGATGGCTTGCAACCGGCATCATCCCCACCTCCGAGGACATAGACAAAGAGGACCAGGGCTCGCTGGAGGAAAAGCTCGACCACTGGATCGAACAGATGGGAAAAGCAGGCGTGGACCGGTCACTACTTCGACAGAGAATAATCATCACCCCCGCCTGCGGGCTGGGGACCCTCACCGAAAAACAGGCGGAGAAAACCTACTCCATCCTGAGCGGACTCAGGAAAAGCTACCAAGCCTGAAGCGATTGGTAATGACAGACTGCGTCTTTTGTAAAATAAAGAGCCTCTTGCAAAAAGAGCGGAGAGAAGGTGGGAGAGACCTCCAGGTCTCGATGATCGCGAGCTGGAACTCGCTCCCACCATCTAAAGCCTTCCTTACCACCTCGATAATCAAACTTTTGCAAGAGGCTCTAAAGATTTATTTCGGACAAAAACAGGGATATGACATGACCGCGTTTACGGAAGGCATCTCAGGCTTGGCTCATTTCCGTAGCCATGGAAACGAACTGTTTTATCTTTTCGTTGGTCTGGCGGAGCCTTTCGTTCAAGGTATGCACGAAGAACTTGTAGACCTTGGCTGCGATGGCCGGCTCGCGGTCCAACAGTATGGACAGGTCTTTCTTTTTGATGCTGAAGATGAGGCTGTCCTCCGCCGCCACCGCGGACGCTGACCGGGGCGAGTCGTCTATCAGGGACATCTCCCCGAAGTAGTCTCCCGGTTTCAAGGTGACCAGCACCTGGCCCGGTCCCTTTTCCGAGGACTTGACTATATCAACGGACCCCCGAAGTATGATATACATCCGGTCGCCCACGTCGCCTTCCTCGAAAATGGCCTTGCCGGCTTCCACTTCCTCCCGGAGCATGATCCTGGAAACCTGGTCGAGCTCCATGTCATCAAACTCTTCAAAAAGCGGAACCTTGGCGATAAGCTCCAGCTCGCCGGCCGTTTTCTTCCGCTTCGATTCAGCCACCGGCTCTTCCTTGGAGCTGTAGAGCGCCTTTAACAAGTCCTTCTTGATCCGCTCCCTTTCCCGGGTGCCCATGGGGCGGCTGATCCGCTGCACCCAGGAGAGGAACAGGGAGTACTCGCCCGACCGCTCGTCCGAGCTGATCCGGTCCAGGTAGTCGTTTATGAGCTTGCGGCTGTCGTAGCTTACCCTCTCGAAGATGATGCCCATCCCCGGGTCCAGGCCGTTCTCCGATTCCGGCTTGTGCGGGTTTATCCGGACCACTTCTCCCTTGAAGTGAACGGTCCGCTTCACACCGGGCAGGTCCAGTCCCAGATGCACCACCGTGCCCTGCGGAAAAGGGTCTTCGGTCTTTACATAAATGCGGTCCTTGTCCACCTCCAGGATGTAGTCCATGAACTCTTCGTCATACTCGCCGTCCTGGGAGCGGACCCGAATGGGGACCTTCAAAAGCTTGCTCTTGGAAAGGTCCTTCCCCTTCTCTTCGCCGCTCTTCTCTTCTCCGGTATCTGCCACCTGGAACTTCCTCCTTTTCGCCTCGACCCGCGGCAGGCCGCTCCCTGTTCACTCCTCCCGGCAAGGTCTTCCTTTCTTACGAAAACCTCCCGGAACACAGACCGCATAGACATATCTTTTTTTTACTTTATCATAGATTTGTGTTCATGTATAGAGTGTCCTGACCAGAGCGGATATCACCGGCAGAACGGTCGGCGGTTCTGTTCTTGGACCCCTTTTGCCGAGCGACCCATGACGATCTCCCGGAACATCCAGTCATTTCTTCCCCGTCCGGAGCATCCTCCCCGCAAGGCGGTTGCCGCGCTCAGCGGAGGTGTGGACAGCACCTTTGCGGCCTGGCAGCTCCGGAAAGCGGGGGTCGAGGTCATCGGCGTCCATCTTTATCTCGGGAACTTTTACGCAGGCAAGTCTGAGCAAAGCAGGTGCGCCGACAGGCAGGAAGGCCGACACGCGGAGAAAGCCGCGGCCTGGCTGGACATCCCTTTTCACGTTATGGACGTCTCCGACCGGTTCGCGAGCGAGGTCATCCTGCCTTTTGCCCGATCCTATGGACAAGGATTGACCCCCAACCCCTGCGTTATTTGCAACCCTTGTATTAAAGCACGGACCATGATGGAGCTGGCGGACAAATGGGGAGCCGATGCCATAACCACCGGCCACCATGCCCGGATCAAATACCGGCCCGAGGAAGACCGGTACTGCCTTATGACAGGGGCGGGAAGTAAAAAGGACCAGTCCTACTTCCTGGCCCGCCTTCATCCGGACCAGGTTGCGAGATTGGTTTTGCCCGCGGGACATTTCGACAAGGACCGGATAAGAGAAGAGCTCAAGGAAGCGGGGGCCCCCGGCTTTGACAAGGTCGAGAGCCAGGACATCTGTTTCGTGGACCCGGCGGGTTACGCGGCCGCGGTGGAAAGTATCCTGAAGGACGAGACCCCCCCGGCCGGAGAGATCGTGGACCTGACCGGCCGGGTATTGGGGTTCCATCCCGGCATCCATTATTTCACGGTGGGCCAGAGAAAAGGGCTCAACATCTCGGCGGGCGAGCCTTACTACGTTATTGACATTGACCCTGACTATCATCGGCTCATAGTTGGAAAAAGGGAGTTTACGTATAGCGAGCACGCGCTGGTGCACGACCTGCACTGGATCAGCCCTCCGCCGGAGGAGGACGAAAGGGTCCAGGTCAAGGTCAGGTACCGGACCAAGCGGGTCTCCGGCCGGCTCTCTTTTCCCGGCCGGGACATAGCCAGGATACATTTTAAAAAGCCCCAGCGGGCCATCACCCCCGGCCAGTACGCGGTGTTCTACCGGGATGGGGAAGTGCTGGGGTGCGGGACCTTCACCCGCCAGAGGACGCCGGAACAGCTCTTGCCTTCCGCGCTTCCGGGAGGTCATCCCCGGTGAATCCGCCAAAGGACACTCGTCCGGTTGCCGCCTTCATCACCCTGGGATGCCGGTCCAACCAGTACGACACCGCGGCCATGATGGCCCGGGCCGAGGCCGCCGGCTACCGGGTCATGGACCTGTCCGCCGTGCCGGAAAGCGCCGAAAACATAGCCTGCTTCATTATCAACACCTGCACGGTAACCCATAAAAGCGACTACCAATGCCGCCAGATGGTCAGGCGCGCCCGCCGGCTCTGTCCGGACGCCCGGATCGCGGCCACCGGCTGCCTGGCTGAAACCGACCCTGACTCGCTTCTTGCCGCTGGAGCGGACATGACTGCAGGTCCGGGCGAGAGAAAGCGGGTGGTCCGGTTCCTCGGAGGTCGGGAAGCCCCTGAGGACCCGTTCTTTTACCACCCGTCTGGAGGACGCCAGGACAAGTCGCGGGCCGTGGTCAAGGTCCAGGACGGATGCACGGACTCCTGTTCCTACTGCATCGTTCCGCACGCGCGGGGAAAGAGCAGGAGCCTGCCGCGGGAAGCTGTTTTGGACCAGCTCAAATGCCTGGCCTCCCAGGGGTTTGCCGAGGTGGTGATCACCGGCGTCCACCTGGGCCTCTACGGCCACGATCGTAGCTCTTCTTTAGAAGAGCTGTTGATCAGCATCGCCGGCTCCGCGGGCATGCCCTCTCGCGTCCGCTTGAGCTCCATCGAGCCGCAGGCCGTGTCCGCCCGGCTCATCGAGATCGTGGCCGGTGCCGGCCTGTTTTGCCCGCATCTGCATCTGCCTCTCCAAAGCGGAGACGCCAAGGTGCTCTCCGACATGAAACGGCCCTACACTCCGGAGCGGTTCGAGGATATAGTGGAAGGGATCATCACCAGGATGCCGGACGCCGGCATCGGCATTGACCTTATCGCCGGCTTTCCGGGCGAGAGCGACGAGGCCCATGAAAACACGGTTGCGCTGGCCCGTCGTCTGCCGGTGTCTTACTTCCACGTTTTCCCCTACTCGAAAAGGCCGGGCACCAGCGCCGCCCGGAGGACGGACCAGGTGCCGAACGACATAATCAAGTCAAGGGCGGCCGAGCTCCGGGAGATCGGGCGGGAGAAGAAACGCTGCTTTCTCGAGTTCCAGGCGGACAAGGTGCTAAAAGTGCTTTTCGAGAGTACCGGCGATTCCGGCTCTTTTGGCATAAGCGAGAATTACGTGCGGGTGGAGACGGACTCCGAGGTCCGCTCCGGCGAGATAAAGCCGGTAAAGGTCCGCCAGACCGGCCCGGACTCGGTCTCTGGAACGGTTTGCGAACAAGAGAGCTGAAGCCGGCATCACACGCTCTTTGATGAATGTTGTGATATGATGAATGAAAGTTGATTTTCGCGGCTAAAGCCGCTCGCACTCATGAGTCATTTCTTGCTTGACAAGACACTGGCGGCTTAAAGCTCCATGTAAAAATAATGTCGTACGTGCGAGCGGCTTTAGCCGCGACTTCTCGGGGATGTTGAAATGGAGAATGATGACGGTTTTGCGGGGATCGAAGAGCGGCTCATGTACACGTTCGAAGACCGCAGGCTCCTGGAGCGGGCTTTGACGCACAGCTCTTATGCTCACGAAGAGCTGCAAGAGTCCGGCCGGGAAAGGCATCCGGGAGACCACCTGGTCAACTCTTACGAGCGGCTCGAGTTCCTTGGAGACGCGGTGCTGGAGTTGGTGGTCTCCGACCTTCTTTTCTCCCGGTTTACCGGGGCTACCGAAGGAGAGCTTTCCCGTTTCCGGGCAAGCATGGTAAACACCGAGAGCCTTACCGGGCTCGCTAAAAAGCTCCGGCTGGATGTCTGCCTCCGCCTCGGCAAGGGGGAAGAGTCCTCCGGCGGCCGCGAGAAGCCCTCCATCCTGGCGGCGGTGTACGAGGCCCTCATAGCCGCCATTTACCTGGACGGCGGCTTTCAGACGGCTTACACCTTTGCTTGCCGCCACATGAGCGAGCTACTGGAAGAGCTGTCCTCCAAGCGCTTCCTGGGCGACTTCAAGACACCCCTCCAGGAGAAAATCCAGGCGACTTTGAAGACCACGCCGGTTTACCAGGTGGTGGCTGAACGGGGACCGGACCACATGAAAACCTTCGAGGTCGAGCTCTGGATAAAAGGAAAATCCTACGGGCGAGGAACCGGTCGGAGCAAAAAAGAAGCGGAGCAGGAAGCGGCCAAGCAGGCTTTGCAATCGGGCCGGTTCGATGAGTGACTCCTCCCTTTCAACAAGCGCCTCCTGGGTGCTTCGGCTCCTTATCTTTTCCGCGGGCGTAAGCTTCAGCCTGGTGGGCTCCATGCTGCCGGAGATCGCCCGGACCTTCAGCCTTGATAACAACCAGGCGGGAACCATCCCCTTCATTTTATTTGCAGGAGACTTCACCGGCCTTCTTTTGGCCGGCGTGTTTCTGCGCCGCTCATCCGTGCTGCTGGTGGTGGCTGCTTTTGTCCTTTGCGCTGCCGGTTTTCTGGTAGGCGCCCTGTCCTCTTACTCTTGGGTCTATATCCTTGCTTTTTACGTTTACGGTCTTTCCCGGGTCATGCTCATCTCTCTTCCCGGCATCATTGTTTCCCGCACTACCAGCGGCCCTTCCGCCGGGCCGTTGAACGTGATCTACGCTTTCTTCGCGGCGGGGGTGATGCTGGCGCCGATAACGTCGGGCGCCCTGGTAAAGGCGGGCTTCCATTACTCCATTGCCTTCTTCGGTCTCTCCCTGCTCGCCGGGGTGTCCGGGCTGGCCGCGCTCTTTGCCCGGCTTCCTTCCCCCGAGCTCGGCAGGGGGCTCCGCCCGTCCGCGGTATCCGAGCTGTTTCGGGACCACCGGCGTATTTTCCTGGTGGCGGTGGTCATGAACCTTTGTTACATCGGCGCGGAGAACGTCCCCAACTCGTGGGTGCCCAAGTACCTGGAGAGCGCGTTCGGGGGCGGGACCGAGCTTCGCAGCAGTTTTATCCTTACCCTCTTCTGGGCGGCCATGACCGCGGGCCGGTTCGGCGTGGCCGGGATCGTTAAAAAGGGGGCGCCCCCGCGGGCGACCCTGGCGTTTTTGGCGGGAGCATCCGCGCTCTGTCTTTTGTTCGCGCCTTACGTTGAAAGCCGTCTTGCTTGCGAAGCCCTGTTTATAGGGTCCGGGCTTTTCTTCTCCGGCATCTTTCCCATCATCATCTCCTTTACCGAGCGGCTGCCGGAGAGGACCTCGAGCACCATGTTCATCCTGGTCATGGCCGCGGGTGCGATGGGTGCAGCGGGAGCGGGAAAAGGCGTGGGAGTCATAGCCGATGCCATGAGCTTTCCCGCTGGCATGGTTGTCGCCGCTCTTCTTTCGGGGGTGGTATTATTGCTGGTCCCGCTGGCACGGCCGGAGGCTGTGAAAAAAAGAGGCTGAGTGAGAAGCAGTAAATGTATCTTAAATTTATCCGGCAAGCTGCCTGCCCGTTCACTCGCGACTGAGGTCGCTCGCACGCACTGTGTAATTTTGAATATAGTCGCGACTTACGTGGTTCGGCCGGAGTTGGGCCGGGTTCAGTCCGGCACTATCTCGGTGCCTACTCCTGCGTCGGTGAAGACCTCGAGGAGGACCGCGTGCTCGACCCTTCCGTCAATGATGTGGGTCTTGGTGACGCCTCTTGCGAGCGCCTCCAGGGCGCAGTTTATCTTGGGGACCATTCCCTGCTTTATCACGCCTTCCTTTTTGAGCGCTTCCGCCCTGTGGCGGGACAGGTGGGGCACGAGTTCTCCTTTATCATCGGTTACGCCCGGCACGTCGGTAAGGAGCACGAGCTTTTCCGCCTCGAGCGCGCCTGCCACTGCACCCGCTACCAGGTCTGCGTTAATATTATAGGCCTGTCCCTTGGCGTCTACCCCGATCGGCGCGATCACCGGTATCATCCTCTGCCGGCAAAGGTGCATGATAAGCTCATGGTTTATGCTTTCCACTTCTCCGACGTGGCCCAAGTCAAGGAGCTCGGGGGCATGCTCCTCTTTGGAAACCGCGGGCCGATAGGGCTTGGCCCTGATCAATCCTCCATCCCGGCCGGAAAGGCCGATGGCGGTTCCTCCAGCGGTGTTGATCCTGGTTACGATCCTGCCGTTTACGGTTCCGCCTAACACCATCTCGACCACGTCCAGGGTGGGGGCGTCGGTAACGCGCATTCCATACACGAACCTGCACTGGATACCCAGCTTCTCCAATAAGGAGCCGATCTGGGGACCGCCGCCGTGCACCACCACCGGATGGATGCGGACGGACTTCAACAGCGCCATGTCCCGGGCAAACCCTTCCTCCAGCGCCGGGTCCTTCATGGCATGTCCGCCCAGCTTTATCACCATCACCTTGTCGGCGAACTCCTGGATATAAGGAAGGGCCTCGATAAGGACCCGCGTACGCATAAGAGCTTCTTCCATGACTCCGTCCTTTCCCGGCCGCTCCGATGCGGCGGCAGGAGAATTTCCCAAGGTTGCTGTAACAGGCAAAAACTACTTTGATCGCGACTTAAGTCGCTTTCCCCTAGATTCTCTAGTCGAGGTCCGACAAAAATCGCTGAGACCGCTTTCTCTTATCTTGAAATCAAACGGGCTTAAAATCAAGCCGTAAAGATGAGCTACAGCCTCCGCCGGTGTGTTTCACACGGACTTGGACTTGGAGGCGTTGGAGGATTCCTGGTTTTTCTTTTGGGAGGCAAGATACTTTTTCAGGGCGGCGAGCTCCTTGGCCTTAAGATTCAACTCGTCGTTTTTGGCCTGAAGGTTCCGGTTGGCGGTTATGATCTCTTCCACGCTGTTGTTCAACTGCTCGTAGAGCTTCAGGTTGCGGATGGCCAGTGCCATGCTGTCCGCCACGTCCTGGATAAGGCCGGCGTCTTCGGAGTTGAACTCGTCTTCCTTTTTATTTAACAGCCGGATGACGCCGATGGTGGTGTTGGACAGCCTGATGGGACAGGCCAGGATGTTCTTGATAACGCCTTTGCCCGGCCATTCGGTCTGGGCGATAAAGCCGTGGTTGTTTTGCGGGTCGTTCTCGATCAGGGTCTCGCCCTGCCTTCCTGCTATGCCGGTAATGGACTCTCCCGCGGGTATCACGATCTCCTTTTTTATCTCCTTGGACCCGTTAAACCCGACCTTCAGGGTCAGGTCCTCGGAGAACTCGTCTTTCAAAAACACGGCGGTGGATGCGGCATCGAGCATTTCCTGGCATTTACGGAGTATCCCCCGCATCATCTCCTCGGGCTCGAGGTAGTTTATGAGTATCCGCTGCAGCTCGATAAGGCGGGTGAGCCTCTCCCTCTCCTTCTCCAGGGAGCTGTGGTGGATGGCATGGGATATGGCCGCGGACACGTGGTAGCTTATGGTCCGGAGAATGATAAGGTCGTCCTGGTCAAAGGAGCTTTTGTCTTTTTTGTCGTTGGCGTTAATAGTCCCTATGATCTTGTCGCCCACTTTGATGGGTGCTATGACGAAGGAGTCGGTCTTGTACTGGGAAGCGTACTGGTTTGCGTCCACCCTCTCGTCCCCTTCCACGTCCTCCACCAGTATGGCTTCGCCGGTTTCCAAGACATAAGCGGAGGGGCTTTTCTGTACCGGTTTTTTCTCGCTCTTTATGAGGGTCTTGCTCATTCCCACCGAGACGGCGACCTTTAAGCATTGTTCTTTTTCATCCAGTACCATGATGCTTACCCGGTCGCACTCGAGGATATCGGCGACCAGCTTGACGGTGTTCTCGAGAAGGTCGTACTCCTTGGCCACCGCTTCCAGGGGAATCTGTCCCACCACCATCTCGGAGAGCTTTCTGGCGCCGTTCTCGAGGCTGGCCAGCCGCTCGAGCTTCTTGGACTTGTCTCTCTGAAGCTTACGGTGTTCCATGGCCCGGTCCACGGCCAGGGACAGCTCGTGGGGGGACAGCGGCTTGCGCTGATAGTCGAATGCTCCCCTCCGGAGCGCGTTGATGACCATGCGCTGGTCCTCGTGGGCGGAAAGCATTATTATGGGTATAGAGTCGTCCTTTTTCCTGATCTTGGCCAGGACCCCCAGGCCGTCCAGCCCGGGCATGACCACGTCGGTAAGAACTACATCGTAATCGGCGCGGCTCGAGAAAAGGTTAAGTGCTTCCTTGCCGTCCTTGGCGGGAACAACCTCGTGTCCGGCCTTCTTAAGAACGTCGGCCACAAACTCCCGGTAGAAAAGCTCATCGTCCACGACCAGGCATTTAGCCATAGCTTCGCTCCTTGTTTTCGGCTCAAGCTACTATGTAAAAAAACTGCGGTCCCTCTCCCTCTATTCAACACGCCGTGGGGGGCGGCGTTCGTTTCTCTCTCCGGCAAGCAACATTATAATCTCTCAAAGTATGTAGCGGCTCAGGTCCTCGTCGCCGGCCAGCTCTTCGAGCCTTTCTTTCACGTACTTCTCGTTTATGAGGACCTTGGCGCCGGCCATCTCCGGCGCCTGGAAGCTCACCTCGTCCAGGAGCTTCTCCATCACGGTATGGAGCCTGCGGGCGCCGATGTTCTCCGCTGACTCGTTTATCTTTCCGGCCAGCTCGGCAATGGTCTCGAGGGACTCGTCATCGAACTCGAGCTTGACGCCCTCGGTATCGAGAAGCGCGCGGTACTGGAGCACGAGCGCGTTCTCCGGTTCGGTCAGTATGCGGACAAAGTCCTCCTTGGTCAAGGTTGCGAGCTCGACCCGGATGGGGAACCTTCCCTGAAGCTCGGGTATCAAGTCGGCGGGCTTGGACATGTGAAAGGCCCCGGATGCGATGAAGAGCATGTGGTCGGTCCGTATCATTCCGTACTTGGTGGCCACGGTGGTCCCTTCCACTATGGGCAGGATGTCGCGCTGGACCCCTTCCCTGCTCACGTCCGGACTGCTGCCCTGCTGTCTTCCCGCGACCTTGTCAATCTCGTCTATGAACACGATGCCGGAGTCCTGGGCCCTCTCGAGCGCGTCCTGGACCACTTTCTCCTGGTCCACGAGTTTTTCCGCTTCCTCCCCTACCAGGACCTCGCGGGCTTCCTTGACCTTCATGCTCCGCTTCTTGGTCTTCTTCCCCATCATCCCGCCCAGGGCGTCCTGGAGATTTATGGCCATCTCCTCGAGGCCGGCGCCGGAGAATATCTGCATGACCCCGCTGTCCTTAGCGGTGACCTCGACGTCAACGGAGCGTTCTTCGAGCTTGCCCTGCTTGAGCATCTTTCTGAAGCTCTCCCTGGTTTTCTGGTAGGACTCCTCCTGTTTGTCGGTCTCCTGCTGGGGGGGAAGCTGATCTTCTTCCTGGCCGGAAGAAGCGCTCCATCCCGGCGGTCCGGCCAGGCTCATGGACGACGAGGACGACTGGGGCGGAGGCACCAACAGGTCCAAGAGCCTCTCTTCTGCAGCCTCCTCGGCGCGCGGCATGACCCGCTCGCGCTCTTCCTCCTCCAGCATCTTGACGGAAAGCTCGACCAGGTCCCGGATCATGCTCTCCACGTCGCGGCCCACGTATCCGACCTCGGTGAACTTGCTGGCCTCGACCTTCATGAAAGGCGCGCCAGCCAGCCGGGCCAGCCGCCTTGCTATCTCGGTCTTGCCCACTCCGGTCGGCCCGATCATGATAATGTTCTTGGGCATGATCTCGTCCTGCAGGTCCTCGGGCACCTGCTTCCTCCGCCAGCGGTTCCGGAGCGCCACCGCCACCGCGCGCTTGGCCGCGTCCTGGCCCACGATGTACTTGTCCAGCTCGGACACTATTTCTTTAGGCGTCAAATTCCACGATTCATAAGACATTTTTTCTCCCTCATACTACAAGGCGAGCGGAAACGATCCCACACCCCTTTTTATTTAGAAGCGCCCTCGCCTTCCACCGATTCCATTTCATCGCAGATTATTTTATCGTTCGTATAAACGCAAAGCTCGGCCGCTATTTGCATAGCAGTCTCCGCTATTTCCCTGGCGCCCATGTCGGTGTGTCGCAGGAGCGCGCGCGCGGCGCTCTGGGCAAATGCTCCTCCCGAGCCGATGGCCAGCACTCCGTCCTCCGGCTCGATCACGTCGCCGGTGCCGGATATCAGGAAAGCGTCGCTCTCGTCGGCCACCAGCATCAGGGCCTCGAGCCTTCGAAGGGCCCGGTCCGTCCGCCAGTCCTTGGCCATCTCGACCGCGGCCCGGCGCAGGTTGCCGGTATGGGCCTCCATCTTTCCTTCCAGCCTTTCATAAAGGGTAAAGGCGTCCGCGGTGCCTCCGGCAAAACCGGTCATGACCTTGTCGTGGTGGAGTCTCCTGACCTTGCGGGCGGTGTGCTTTAAGACCGTGGACTCCATGCTTACCTGGCCGTCGCCCGCTATCACCACTTTTCCTTTGTGTTTTACAAGCAATATGGTTGTACCGTGAATCATTCCCGTTCCCTTTCTTTTTTGGCCCGGGGGTGGGCGGTGTCATATACCTTGGAAAGCTCGCCCAGGCTGGTATGGGTATACTTCTGGGTGGTGGACAGGCTCTCGTGCCCCAAAAGCTCCTGGATGTTCCGTATGGACATGCCGGAGTCCATAAGGTGAGTGGCAAAGGAGTGGCGCAAAGAGTGGGGCGATACGCTGCGGGGCATTCCCGCTCTTTTCACCAGGTCGCCTACTATCTGCTCGACACGGCGGCGGGATATCCTCCTGCCCTGCCGGCTCAGGAACAAGGCCCGGGCAGCGTCATCGTCCAGCACCCGGGGCTTGAACTTTTGCCTAAGCTCGACAAGCTTTTGCAACTTGTCCAAAGCCCGCCGATTTACAGGCACCAGCCTTTCTTTTGAGCCTTTGCCCCGGACCCGGCAGATGCCCTGCTTTACGTCCACGTCATCCCGGTCCAGGCCCACCAACTCAGCGAGCCGGAGCCCGGACGAGTAGAAGAGCTCGAGTATGGCCCGGTCCCGCGCTCCGATGGGGGTCTCCTCGGGGGGAGCGTCAATAAGCCGGAAGACCTCGTCCACCGGCAGTACCTTGGGAAGCCGCTTTTCCTTCTTGGGGGTCCGGACCAGGGAGGCCGGGTTTTTCGCGACCGCCCTCTCCTGGATCAGAAAGCGGAAGAAGCCGCGCACGGCCGCAGCTGCCCTTTCCACGGTGGCGGGCCGGCAGGTCTTGGACAGGCCCGCCAGGTAGCGTCGGATGGTTTTTTTATCCACCGCCTGCGGGTCAAAGGAGACGCAGTTTATGCCGGTGTTCTCCAGAAAGGTGATAAAGCTTTTGAGGTCCCGTTCATAGGACACAATGGTGTTAAAAGCCAGGTTTCTTTCCAGCTTCAGGTACTCGAGGTACTTATGGACCCAATCTTGCGCTGTTGGTGGCACTTTGTAAAATTATAAATCTCTGCGGCCACTTGCGCAAGAGGGGCTTCGCAGAGGCAGTCAAAGGGAGGCCTTTTGAGAGAGAAGCAAGTTTTCTCGCGACTAACGTCGCTCGCACGTTACGATTGCTTTTCCGCTTTTTACATTGCTGCCGGCGGCTCCTGTTATGT
>JAWOBU010000102.1:0-3143 GCA_046484135.1 bacterium | reverse complement strand
TTTCCCTGAATAGTGCCTGTTGGTTATGTCATCATCGGAATTATCCACGGATGCACAGGCCGGAACCCTTGATCAGGAGGGTCATAGTCGAGCCTGTGGAACCGGCGGATAAACCAATGCGAATTTCCGTTTATGGACAGTCCTGAAAGTCAGCAAAACCTTCGTTTGGCAACAGGCACCATTTAAAGACAGACCGCCTTGCTTAGTGATGGGGGGAAGCCGGGCTTTTCGGGGATTGAGGGGTTCCTTGAAAAGCGCCAGTGGAAGATGCTTTCCATAAGATATCGCAACGGCGCAAGTTTCTTTGTCTTGACATGGTCTTTTATAGAAGCGCCGCTGCGTGAAACAAAAATCTGTTCCGGACAAGAGTGATGCCCTTGTAAAAAGTCAAAACAAGCCTCTTAGAGCTCTGAAAGAGCGACGTACTATAGCCCAGGGCGTAAGCCCTGGGAAAAGGTTTCAAGAAAAATGTCTTGCCCTGAAAGGGCAACGTAACATATTGTTGTCTCTCTATAATGATGATTTTACCTCGCGCTTTCAGCGCTCTTTTTTGTTCTATGCTATCTAACCCAGGGCTTACGCCCTGGGCTATGGACCTACGCCCCTTTGGGGCTGCAATTGGACTTTTTACAGGAGCATCAAAAGTGATGCATAAATAATGTTATAAGATCACGCTTATTTCGCGGTTTAAGCCGCTCGCCCGTATCAGGTTGTTTTTACAACGCACGGTTTTTAAGGTACTTGTTTTCGTTTTCCAGCATGTACTGTCCGGTGCGGGTGGCCAGCGCCATAATGGTCTCCTGCGGGTTCACGCCGAGGGAGGAGGGGACCACGGAGCCGTCCGCGATAAACAGGTTCTCGACGTCCCAGCACTCACCCCAGGGGGAAGTTACCGACCTTTTCGGGTCCGCTCCCATCCGGCAGGTGGCCAGGGCGTGCACGGTCAGGACCTCCATCTCCTCCGGGCTTACGCGGGCCTCGTAGATCTTTTTGATCTCGTCCATGCCGTGGATTTCCTCGAGGGAGCCGAAGGGGAGGAGCACTTTCCTGGCGCCCGCGGTGAACAGCAGTTGGGACAGGAGCGCGGTCGAGCGTATAAGTCTTTCGTGCTCGACGTGGTCTATGTTGTAATAGGCCAGGGGTTCGCCCCAGGGCGCCTTCTTGATCCGGCCGGTGGTGGTGTCGTCTACCAACGCTCCTGCCACCAGCATGTGGTTCCAGAGCTCCATGAGCTCGAGGTTGTCCCTGCCGATCTGCGGGAATGACAATGCGGTGAGCCCGGGATGGACCACTCCGATGGCGAACAGTATCCCCTCGTCAATGAACTGGTGCACCTGGTGGCCCTGGTGTACGCCTTTCCAGTAGTTGACCTCTTCGTCGAAGATGCCCACCACCTTGACGTTGGGGTGGCAGTGGAAGTGCCTGCCCACGTTGCCGTTGCACTTCACGCCCGAGTTCATGAGCATCACCGGGGTCTGGAGCGCGCCGCCCGCCAGGACCACCGACTTGGCCTTGACCTTGAGCTTGTGGGAAGTCTTCTTGGCGGTGCGCCGGTCCAGGACCTTCCCTTCCACCCCGGTGGCGATACGGTTTTTGGTGTTCACCTTCTGAATTTTTACGTCGGTGTAAAGCCGGGCCCCGTTATTCAGCGCCCGCGGGATATAGGTGATGAGCACGGACTGTTTCTTGTCAGTGGGACAGCCGAACACGCAAACACCTTCGCCGGTGCAGTCCTTCTGGTTCCGCTTGTTGGGGTGGATAAGCCAGCCCAGCTTGTCCGCGGCCTGTTTGAAGAGCATGTCTCCCCTGCCCAGGGACTCGGGGCTTTGGGGCGCGGCGTTGATCCTTTGTTCCACCTTTTCGAACAGGGGGGCCATGTTTTCGGGAGTGAAGCCGGAGAGTCCCATCTCCCAGCGCCATCTTTGCATGACCCGCTCCGGAGGCCTCCAGCACATTCCCCCGTTTATGACGGTGGACCCGCCCACGCAACGTCCCTCGGAGAACACTATGTTCGGCTTGCCCAGTATCACCGAGCTACCCGACTCGCGGTAGAGCTGGGGAACGGCCACACCGGGGTCGGTGGAGAAGTCCCTGCTGGTGTAATAACCGCCTTCCTCGAGGATGACCACGTCCACGCCGGCCTCGGCAAGCTCCGCGGCGATGGCGCCACCGCCCGCGCCGGAGCCCACCACGCATACGTCACAGCTTTCCTCTATGTCCCGGTTTATCTCCTGGCCCGTGGTTATCATACCGACTCCTCCTTTGCCGGTTCCGGCTCGGTATCGCGGGGGGTGACCTCCACGTTGTCAAAAGCCGGGTACGGTATCCTCGAGTTGCGGTCGTATCCCAGCTCCCGGAAATACTTGCAGGCCTCGTCATCAGCGGGCTCGCCCCTGTTCACCCGCTCGAGGTGCTCGTCCAGGTTATAGCCGATGTGGGCCATGGCGTCCGGGTGAGAGTAAAACGCGGTGAGGCATACCCCCTTGACGCCTTTTATCAGGTCCCGCCGAAGAGAGAGCCGGGAGTTGATCCATCCCTTTACGTACTTCTCCCGCTTTTCCATGGAGAGGCTGGAGAAGGGTTTGGGGATTCCGGCGAAAATAAAGGTCCCGTACTCGAGAAGCAGAAGCCCGAGCGGAAACCCGATCCTCATGTGAAATGGAAAATAACTGTAGAAGTTGTCCAGAAAGTTCAGCATGAAGTCCTCGGCCGAAATGTCCACCCCCGGCTTTCGGGGCTTTACCACCTCGATCAGGGCCCGGGCGGTCTTGCGGGCCCCTTTGGAAAGATGCGCTTCCTTCATATCAGGTCCTCCTCGGCGGAGGTAATATATATATGAAATTCTCCCGTTACAGGGACGTTTCTTTAATAATGATGCACTTACAAATTGATTCGCTTGAGAGCCTTTTGCGAAAGGCTCCTGTAATATTTCAAATATCTTTACCGATTGCTTTTAATACCTTGCTCGCCTCGGCTCGTGATGATTGATAAATGGAGGGCAGATTTTCCAGTTTGTTGTCATAGTCACATTGATTCCGCCATTGTCTTAGACGCGAAAGCTTTGCTTCAATATGTCTTCTTTGTTGGTCCTTTACAAAAAACTTCCGTACTTCCATGTGGACGTCGCTGCTTTTCTTGTCTTT
>JAWOBU010000087.1:0-2637 GCA_046484135.1 bacterium | reverse complement strand
CTGCGCCACGGGTTTCGCCTGATCGGGGGCGGCTACGACAAGAAAGAGGACGAGGGAGACCTGTCCCACTTCCAGGCTTTGTCCACCGCTCTCGCCGCCACCGTGGGAGTGGCCAACATCGCGGGCGTGGCCATAGCCATCCGGTGGGGAGGGCCCGGCGCGCTCTTCTGGATGTGGGTCACCGCGGTGGTAGGCATGGCTACCAAGTTCACCTCCTGCACCCTGGCGGTCAAGTTCCGGCAGATAAACCCGGACGGGTCCGTCTCCGGCGGGCCCATGTACTTCATCGAGAAAGGACTGGCAAAAAAACGGCTGGCACTCAACTTTGACAACAAGGACGTGGCGGGGATCGGAAGCTGGAAATGGCTGGCGGTGGCGTTCGCGGTCCTGGCGGGGATAGGATCGTTCGGCGCCGGCTGCATGGCCCAGGCGGGAGAGTTCACCCGCGCTTTACTCGCACTGTTTCCCAGCCCCTTTCCAATGGACACCGCGGGAGCGGGAATCGTTTTCGAACTCGGCAAAAACTTTGACGTGGCCTCCATGACCCTGTTCGAGCGGGTGGGAGCAAGCATCTTAAAGCATCCCTTTTATTACCATTTCGGCACCGGTCTTTTCATGGCCGTCATGGTGGGAATAGTCATCCTGGGCGGCATTCGGCGCATCGGCGAGGTCACCAGCCGCTTGGTGCCTTTCATGGCAGTGTTTTACGTGTTGGCCGCTCTTTCCATAATTTTTATCAACATCAGCGAGGTCCCCAAAGCCTTTATGCTTATCTTTCATGACGCTTTTACCGGCACCGCGGCCACCGGCGGCTTCGCGGGCTCCGCTTTTCTTTACACCCTCCAGATGGGAGTCAGGCGGGGACTGTTCTCGAACGAGTCGGGCCTGGGCACCGCTCCCATAGCGCACGCTACCGCCCGGACCCCTTACCCGGCGCGGGAAGGATACGTGGCCCTTTTGGGACCTTTTATAGACACCATCATTATCTGCACCCTGACCGCACTGGTCATAATCCTCACCGGCGCCTGGAGCGTGGATGCGAAAATCGGAGGAGCGGACCTTACCGCCTATGCCTTCCGGGTGGGGCTCGGCAACCTGCACCACGCCGCGGACGAGGCCAGGCTGGGAAGACTGCTGGTCACTTTCGGAGTCATACTGTTCGCCTACTCCACATCACTGTCCTGGTCATATTACGGAGACAGGTGCATGAGCTACCTGTTCGGACTGAAAGCCATCGTGCCCTACCGGTTCATTTTCTGCATAGTGCTCATAATAGGAGCAACCATTAAGATAGAGCTGGTGTGGAACCTCTGTGATATAATGAACGGGGGAATGGCCATACCCAACCTGCTCGCCCTGATCCTTTTATCTGGGGTGGTGGCAAAGGAACTCAAAGAATACAAGAAAAGAATCCCGGAGTTCGACAGACAGGTGGAAGAGGAGAAAGGGAAGAGTTCATAATGTTCGCACTCGCCGGCTTGAGTACAGTACCGGCTGACAGAGCACAACCATGAAAAAAGAAGAGTTTGTAAAGATAAGGGACCAAGCGGCCCGGGCCATGAAGAAGAACAACTGGGACAAGGCCCGGGAGAAGTATGAACAGCTCGTAAAGGCCCAGCCCAAGGACTTGCGCCTGCGTATGAAGCTCGCCGACATCCTGGTCAAGCTGAATGAAACAGAGGAAGCAGCCAAAATCCTGGAAGAAGTGGGCGAGTCCTATGCCGCGGACGGGTTCCTGATCCAGGCCATATCAGTTTACAAGCTCCTCCAACAGGTGGACCCCGAGCGGAGCGGGGTGGACGAAAAGCTCGAAGAGCTGAACCAGGCCCGAGGGGTCCCCACCGCGCCCGCGGCCCGGCCGGCCGCGGCCCCCGACGGTGAGCCGGGCTTTGCCGGGGAGAAGTCCGCGCAAGCTGACACCAGCCTGGCAGAGGAAGTCAAAGAGGCCCGGGACAAGAAGGAAGAGTCCCGAAAATCAGCCGGCGGAAGCTGGACTTTCCCTGATACTCCCCTTTTCGGCAAGCTCGGGGAGGAGGAGTTCAAGCAGGTGGTGTCGCGCTTCCAGGTGGGGACCATTCCCAAGAAGTTCCCGGTAATCGAGGAGGGCACCAAAGGCGATTCCTTTTTCATCGTCTCTCACGGCGACGTGCGGGTTTTCCGCACTCATCCGAAGACCGGCAAGAAGATAACCCTGGCCCGTCTCAAAGACGGCGCCTTCTTCGGAGAGATGGCCTTTTTCCTGGACTCGGTGCGCACCGCGAGTTGCGAGACCGCGGAGGAGACCGTTCTGCTCCGGATAAACCGGGAAGACCTGGAAGAACTGATGATGGACTACCCCAACATCCGGGCGGTGATGCAGGACTTCTTCAAGAGGCGGGCCCTGGACCAGCTTTTTAAAACCACCAGCCTTTTCGCGAGCCTGGAGGAGACGGAGCAAGAGGTCTTAATGGACAAGTTCGAGCTGGTAAAAAAGGACCCGGGCGAGTTCCTGATCCAGGAGGGTGAAGAGGGGACCCATCTTTACGTAATTTTCGCCGGGGAGGCAGAGGTCACCACCCAGCATGAAGACAAGGGACCGGTAAAGCTGGCCACGCTTGGCCCGGGAGACTACTGCGGCGAGATATCCATGCTCCAGGG
>JAWOBU010000073.1:0-37271 GCA_046484135.1 bacterium | reverse complement strand
CCGAATTCAGCGAGCCTTTCCTGAATTCCCCGATTTGTCGCAGCTCATTGATCAACTCTTCCGCTTCTTTTTTCTGCCGCTTGCTTTCAGTAGTCATGGTCAGTCTCCTTTCTGAATGTTTACTATACATTCAGAATTATAGCAAAAAAAGAAGTTATATACAACAGCCACCAAATATGTCGCACGCCCTGAGTTTTATTTTTCCTTGCATCCTTTTTTCAGAGGTGGTATAATATGTTTTGTTTTTAATGAATGAGGGTTCATTCAGAAGCCGGGAAGGATCGGGAAACAGCAATGGCTGAAAAAGAGATTCAGCTCGATGGTAAGGGCTGGAATCCCGGCAACACCTTCAGCGCCAACGCTCTCCTTTTGCAAGAAAACGGATGTTACCGGCCCGGGCCGCAAGCGGTCCTTGGTCCGGAGAAGTTAAAAACCGGTCCGGTTCGGTGGACCGACTCGAGCAATTCAAATCAAGGAGGAAGATATGGGTAAAACGGTTTTGGACGATCGGGACGTCCAGTTTGTGATCTGGGAGCAGCTCGGGCTGGAGAAGTACCTGGACAATCCTTATTTCCAGGGGTACGGCAAGGACGAGTTCAACATGATCTTTGATGAGGCCAGCAAGTTCGCTGAGGGCCAGGTTTACGAGGCCAACTTTGCGGGCGACGAGGAAGGCGTTCACATTGAGGACGGACAAGTCAAGGCTCCTCCCTCATACCACGCCCCCTATGACACCATGTGCGAAGGCGGCTGGACCGGCCTGGCCTCGCCCGAGGAGTACGGCGGGCAGGGACTTCCCGAGATCATCGGCATTGCGGTGACCGAAAAGATCATGTCCGCCTCCATCGCCTTTTCCATGTTCCCCGGTCTGACCCGTGCGGCCGGCCACCTCATGGAAGAATACTGCACCGAAGAGCAGAACCAGAAGTACATGCCCAAGATGGTCGAGGGCAAGTGGCAGGGCACCATGTGCCTGACCGAGCCTTCCGCTGGCAGCGCGGTGGGAGACCTGAAAAGCACGGCCAAAAAGCGCGATGACGGCCTGTGGGAGATAAACGGCAGCAAGATATTCATAAGCTGCGGCGACCACGATATGTGCGAGAACATGATCCACCTGGTTCTGGCCCGCGCCGAAGGATCGCCTGCCGGCATCAAGGGGATCAGCCTCTTTATCGTGCCCAAGTACTGGGTGAACGACGACGGCTCGCTGGGAGACTACAACAACGTCAAGTGCCCCAAGGTGGAAGAAAAGATGGGCATCCACGGGTCCCCCACCTGCGAGCTGCTCTTCGGAGACGAGGGCCCCTGCGTGGGCGAGCTGGTGGGAGAGATCAACCAGGGCATCAAGTACATGTTCGTCATGATGAACGAGGCCCGGATCGGCACCGGCATGCAGGGCCTGGCCGCGGCGTCCGCCGCTTACCTTCACTCCCTCAAGTACGCCAATGAAAGGGTGCAGGGAACGGACATTGACAACATGAAAGACGTGAACGCTCCCCGCGTCGAGATCATCAAGCATCCGGACGTCAAGAGGATGCTCCTTCACCAGAAGTGTCTGGTGGAAGGCATGAGGGCCATGCTTTACAAGGGAGTCATGTACAGCACTCTCTCCAGCCTGGCCGAGTCCGACGAAGAAAAGGAAAAGTACGAGGACCGGCTGGCCATTCTGACGCCGGTTATCAAGGCCTATTGTTCGGACATGGGGTTCCTGTCCACCCGCGAGGCCATCCAGGTGTTCGGAGGATACGGCTACACCACCGAGTACCACGTGGAGCAGTACATGCGGGACTCGAAGATCGCGTCCATCTACGAGGGGACCAACGCCATCCAGGCGCTCGACCTGGTGGGAAGGAAGGTGCTCAACTTAAAGAAACAGATGAAGCCCTACAACGACCTGATGGCCGAGCTGCGCGAGTTCGTGGAGAACAACAAGGGGCATGAAAAGTACGGCGGCGTCTTCGAGAAGCTCGGTACCGCGGTCGAATCAGTGGACGAGGTGTCCAAGCTGTTTGCCGGCAAGGGAATGGGCGGAGACACCAAGTTCCCGGTCAAGTTCGCCACCCCCTACATGGAGGCTTTCGGGCACATGATAACCGGCTGGTGTCTGGCCGAGCAGCTTTTGATCGCTGATCAGAAGTTCGAAGAAATCTGCAAAGAAAAAAGTGCAGACGACGACGAGGCCCGGGCCAAGATAATCGAGGAGAACGACGAGGCCGCCTTCTACAAGGGCAAAATCTACTCCGCCACCTTTTTCACTGACTTCTTCCTGCCCCACGTAGAAGCGGTGGCCAAGACCATAAAGAGCGAAAACAACGACATGATGGAAATACCGGAGAGGTGCTTCTGATACTCGTGCACACGGGTTTAAAAAGGGCCGGCGATTGCCGCCCCTTTTTTATGGAGCATGGCTCTTACTTATGACAGCCCGGCTTGTCGCAGGGTTCGGAGCTTCCGCAACAGGTGGTGTCCCTGCCGCACTGAAGCCCTCCGCCGGGGGTGGAGACGCCGACCCGACCGGGCGCGGTGAGGGACCGCTCGAGTTCGGCGCCGCCGCACTCCGGGCAGGAAGCGGTCTCGCCCGCGTCGAGTAGCACCTCGAACGCGGCCCCGCAACCCCGGCACTTGTAATCGTAAATAGGCATGGCGCGTCTCAGTGGTCGCAGACGTTATCGCCGGCTTGCAGGGTCCCGGCCAGGTAGTCGCTGACCAGCTTCTCGGGCGGGCCCGCGGGAGCGCCCACAATGACCTCGACGCCCGCCTGGTTGAAAAGGTTGATGGCCCGGCCGCCCATGCCGCCGGCTATCACCAGCTTAACTCCCTGGTCCGCAACCCACGGCGGCAGCACGCCGGGCTGATGGGGCGGAGGCGTCAGCATCTCGGTGTTCAGGATGTTTCCTTTATCGTCAACTTCCACCACGGCAAAAGCCTCGCAGTGTCCGAAATGCATGCATAGTTCTCCGTTGGCTACCGGTAGTGCGATCTTCATTTTCTGTCTTTCCTCCTGCTACTTTTCTTCTATTTCTTCTTTCAAGGGCTGGAGCGCGGCCGCAAACGCCTTGGCCGTCTCCGACTCGGTAAAAGTCTTTATGTAAGGGACCCCGTTGTCCGAGGCTTCGGCCACCGCCGGGTCAAGCGGTATCCTGCCCAGAAAGGTGACCTCCATCTCGCGGGCCATCTCTTCTCCCCCGCCGGTCTTGAAGATGTCCGTGGTCTTGCCGCAGTGGGGACACACGAACCCGCTCATGTTTTCCACCACCCCCAAAACCGGCACGTTGGTGGTCCGGCAGAACTGGATGGACCGCCGCACGTCGTTTATCGAGAGCGACTGGGGAGTGGTCACCACCACGGCGCCGTCCAGCTTCTCGATAAGCTGGATCACGGAGAGCGGCTCGTCGCCCGTCCCCGGCGGGCAGTCTATGACCAGGTAGTCCAGGTCGTCCCACTGGACGTCGCGCAGAAACTGGCGGATGACTCCCATCTTCAAAGGCCCCCGCCAGATCACCGCGTCGTCCGAGCCTTTCAACATGAAGCCGATGGACATGACCTTCAGGTTCTTGCCGATCGGCACCGGCACCAGTTGATTGTCCATGACCTCGATGGGCTGGCCGGAAAGACCGAGAATCTGGGGAATGCTCGGGCCGTGGATGTCAACGTCCAGGATGCCGGTCTTCTTGCCCTCCGCAGCCAGCGCCAGGCCCAGGTTGGCGGCAACCGTGGTCTTGCCCACGCCCCCTTTGCCGGAAAGAACTATGAACTTGTGCTTGATACGGCAAAGCTTCTCGTTAAGACGCTGGCGGTCCTCGAACTCCTCCGCGGTTTCGTTCGCTTGTTGCTGCTTCGCCGAACAGGAATCGTCCTGACAACTTTTACAACTCTTATCGTCACTCACTTAACTTCTCCTTTCGAAAAATACTGCAGGAAAGAGAACCCTTCCTGATTATTTTACTATATTTTTCCCTTTTTGTCCGAACATTCTGTGCGGATTTTCCTTCGTTAAGTTCATCATGGCGGGAGGCGGATTTCCCCACTCGTAAAATTCATTCTTTAAGTGCAAGCGACTTCAGTCGCGATCGTCCAGGTTTTTCCAGATAGACGTTATGATGTCGGTCAGCTTCGAGTCCTTCTCTTCCACGATGGCCTTGCCGGACACCATGGCCTTGGACACGGCCGGGTCATAGGGAATCTCGCCCATGATCTTCACGTCGTTCTCGCGTCCCCAGTCTTTTATCCTTTCGGTGACCTCGGGGTTCAAGTCCGACTTGTTGACGATGACCCGCAAGGGTATCTGGAAATGGGTGGCAAGGTCGTACACCCGGAAGAGGTCGGACAGACCGGACAGGGTGGCCTCGGTTACCGCCACCACGATGTCCGCGCCGGTAATAGACGCGATCACTGCGCAGCCTATTCCGGGAGGACCGTCCACGATGACCTTGTCCAGGCCGTTTTGGGCCGCGGTCTCAGCGGCCGCCTTCCTGACCTGGTAGACCAGCTTGCCGGAGTTCTCCTGGGCGATCCCGAGGCTTGCGTGGACCATGGGCCCGAACCTGGTCTCTGACTCGTACCACTCGCCCGCTTTCCGGTCGTCCGCCACAATGGCCCCTTCCGGGCAGAACTCCTTGCAGACCAGGCAGGCCTCGCACACCAGCGGGTCTATCTCGTAGACCGGCGGATCGTCATCGCTTTTCTTTATGGCCTCGAACTCACACAGGTCATAGCAGGTGCCGCACCGGCTGCAATCTTCCTGTACGATCCTTGCCACGGGCATGGCGTAAAAGTCATGGCGTTCCTTGATCTCCGGGCTCAACAACAGGTGCAGGTTGGCCGCGTCCACATCGCAGTCAGCCATGACCACCGGCTTGGCCAGGACCGCAAAGCTGGCCGCTAAAGATGTCTTGCCTGTTCCCCCTTTGCCGCTTACCACGGTTATGGTTTTGACCTTGTTCCCGTTCATGCCGCCGCCTTCCTCTTTATCGCCTCCAGGGCTTCCAGGAGCGATGACTCGATCTCGGGCGCGCTCGTAAGTATGCTTTTTCCGCGAGCGTACCCCTCGGCTATCTCGCGGGTATGCGGTATGCGGGCCAGCACGGGCAGACCGTGGTCGCGGCAGAAGCTCTCGATGGCCTCGTCTCCTATCCCCACCCGGTTTATGACTACCCCCGCGGGTATGGACAGCTCCCGGGCCGCTCCCGCGGCCATCTCCAGGTCGTGGATGCCGAAGGGGGTCGGCTCGGTAACCAGCACGCAGTAGTCCGCCCCCCGCACAGCCTCGATCATGGGACAGGTGGTCCCGGGCGGGCAGTCGAGGATGGTGAACTCGCGCGGGTTGCCCGCTCTTTTTTTCAAGGCGCTGATCAATGGAGGAGACATGGGCTCAGACACCCGGAGCCGGGCGTGATAAAAAAGTATGTCGTCGGCATACCCCCACTCGACCACGCCGATCTCGCGGGTCCCGTCGCTAATGGCCTTGGGTTCGCATATCAGCACGCAGGCCCGGCAGCCGTGGCAGAGCTCGGGAAACACTATCACGCTGGTCCCGATAGCGGCGATGGCGTTAAACTGGCAGACGCGGGAACATTCGCCGCAGCCGGTGCACTTGGACTCATCCACCACCGGGAGCATGACCTCTTCTTTCTCCGAGCCGGTAATCTCCGGCTGAAGAAAGAGATGGGCGTTAGGGGCCTCGACATCGCAATCCACGAACGCGCACTCGCCGATCAGGCGCGCGAGCGCCACCGCCACCGTGGTCTTGCCGGTGCCGCCTTTGCCGGAAGCTATCGCTATTCGCATCACCAGTGTCCTTCCACGTCCGGGCCCGCGGCTTTTTCCAGCTTGCCCGCCTGCATGGCCCGGATGGCTTCGGAAACCGTGCCGCCTGCGCCGGTGTAGACGCTGATTCCTGCTGATGACAGCACCCGGAAGGCTTTGGGTCCGCAGTGGCCGGTGATCAAGGCCTCGGCGCCTGTGTCTACCACATGCTGGGCAGACTGAATGCCGGCGCCCTGCTGGGCCTGCAGGTTCTGCTTGTTGTCTATAGCTTCGTAATCGCCGGTTTCTGTGTCATAGAGAATGAACCTGGGCGCCCGCCCGAATCGCTGGTCCACTTCGCTTTCCAGGTCCGGGCCCTGGCTGGATACGCATACTTTCATCAAGGTTCCCCCTTCTACTTCTTTCGTTCGGGAGCAAAGAGCATGACCTGTTAATAAGTAAGCACTGCAAGGGAGGCAGTCAAGCTTGGACACGCTTACATCATTTGCCTGGTCCCGGTGTTCTGTCGAGCGTTTTTCATTGCTTGCAATATAAATGTTTCTTTGTGCGAGCGGCTCCAGTCGCGACTAAAGTCGCTCGCACACAAACTCTCATTTCAAATCTTGACAGGACACCTTATGACGTTCCTATAAAAACTACTCCTGCGACTCTGACTCGAGCTCGGTTATGCGCTGATTGATCTCTTCCATCCTCTCTTTTATGAAGCCGAGCTCTTGCTCCAGCATGGCCTTCTCCTCGGAACGCGAAACCCCGTAGCCATAAGGAGCGCCGCCATAGTAAGGGGCCGGCCCGTACCCCCAGGGGCCAAAACCGCCCCGGAAGCCGAATCCGCGACCCCAGCCAGGACCACGGCCCCAGCCGCGACCTCGGCCACGGCCGAGACCGCGACCTCTGCCGAAGCCCGGCCCCGGACCGAAAGCGGCCGGATACGGCCCGCCGGCGCATATACCAAGAGCGCGACCAGTCATCGGTCCTTCTCCCCACGGTCCTGTACCATCAAATCCAGGCATCTTCATTCCCTCCTTTTATTAGACTTATTGTTTTTATCAACATAATTTACCTTCCCACCTGCTACATTACTTTCACGGCAAAAATTCAGCTTTACCAGCCGCGGCCAAATCCGCCGCCCCTGCCGCGTCCACGGCCTCTGCCCCCAGCCCGCCGGCCGAAACCGCGACCTGCGCCAAAGCCGCGGCCCCGGCCGAAACCTTGGCCCGGTCCGGAACCGGCACCTCCATAGCCTGCGGCCGGCATATCGGTGTCAGGCCTGTAACCTGCAGTCTGCCCGTAGGCGTTCCCGCAGTATCCTCTTCCCCAGCCGGTGCGGGGCCCTTGTCCTCTCGGTCCTGTTCTGTCGAATCCAGGCATTTTTTACACCTCCGTTTTTTCATTTACGCCACGTCTTCGTCTTGCTAAGTTAGGATATCCTAACAATGGCCGCCTGTCAAGCGTCAAACCAAAAAAACACCATAGTGCCTTGTCCAGCTTAAACCGACGCATAATGTGCGAGCGACTGATACCGCGACTTCCGTCGCTCGCACGTGCGTTAAAAAATTGTAAACGATGAAAAACGCTTGACAGAGCAATAGCCTTTTGGGAAATTCCTGTTTCTTCTGGTGGGAAGTCTCTCCCGCCTTTTCTCCGGCCTTTTTGTAAGAGGCTCCAAAAACACAAAAAGCCCGGCCGACAAAAACTTCACCGGCCGGGCTCGTAAAGCTGAAGCTTAAGAGCGTTCAGGGCAGGAGCTTCTTTTCAAACTCTGCGTTCTTGTGGCAGGTGCCGCAACCTGAGAGCCCTCTCATCCCTTCCTGCCGCTCTTTCTGCCGGTGGCAGCTAAGGCAGAAGCCGTGCAGGGCGTTGGGGTAGGATGGGGCCATGTAGTTGAAAGGGCCCTCTTCAGGGGTCTCGATCTTCATATTATCCGCGTGGCACTTGGCGCATGCTTTTGCGGTCTGCGGGGTTTTGGCTTTTGCCGGGTCGTGGCATTCTTTGCAGGAGCCGTTTCCTCCCAGTTTTTGCTGGTGGAGGTTATGGGAGAAGATGGAGGTCTTTTTCACCATGCTTTTATGGCATCCTGAGCAGTCGCTGTTCGGGTCCGCGGGCTTATGGATGTGATGGCATTTTACGCAACTGTCCTCTCTGCCTAAAAGCTCCTGGTGCATGTCATGGTTGAACTCGACCGCGTCCGCGTCCCGGTCGCCGTTTAAGACGAGCACGTGCCGGAGGTCGTCCTTTGCTCGGGGCGGTTTCACCGCCATTGTCTCAGCGGGCGCTGCGAAGGCGCCGGCGTGGATGATGAGCCCGGCGAGTGGAACACCCAGTATGGCGGTAAAGGATACTCGCGAGGGGGAGTCCCGGAAGGTTCCCATCCACATGCCGGATTCGCTTTCGAACAAAGCCGCCTGGTTGGGGTCCTTAAGGTTTGATTCCGCTTTGGATGCGGATATTACGGCTATGCCTACCGCGGCTATCACTCCCAGGAACAGAAGGCCGTCCAGGGCGCCGGGTTCGGCCGGGTCCGCGGCCAGGCGGTAGACAAGTAGCGCCAGCGCCATCCATACCAGGACCCACAACACGTCTTTCAAGAATCTTAAACCTCTTATCATGATACTTCCCTGCTTCTACTTCAGACTTTCAGGTTTTCGCCCCGGACCGCTTCGGCAACCTTGGCCGGACCGTCAGTGGCCAGGTTCCAGTAGTAGTCCGATGCCATGCGGTCGAACGGATAGAGCACGACATGGGCCATCTTGGTAAAGGGCAGGAGCACAAAGATGAGCTCGCTCGAGAGCACGTGCACGAGGAACACGGTGTTGTACCCGGCCGGCAGAAGCGCGGGATGGACCATCATGAAGCCGCTTATAAAGGGAGTGAGCAGGAGCACGAGCAGGAAGTAGTCCATGGGTGTGCTCATGAACCTGGTGGGCTGGTGGAATATCCGCGCCAGGAGCAGGTACAGCCCCCCGATTATAGTAATGATCGTAAACAGGTCTGCCCAGCCTTTTCCGAAGCCTGCCCAGTGGATGCCGAGCCCGCTTTCCCACAACGCGATATGGGCAACGTAAAAGATGGGCACCAGGATGAGTCCGATATGGAACAATATGCTCATGATGGAGAACAGGGGCTTTTGTCTTACCATATTCTGGGAGGGCACTATCCATCCGGCAAAGTCCTGGAACATCCTTTTCCAGGGCATCCGGAAATCGCGGCTCCTGTTTCTTGCCTTTACCATTTCCACGACCTGGAGGGCCACCAGCCGGAGCAGGGCCAGGACCATGAACAGGAAGGTGGCGGTAAACAGGGGCCCGCGGGCGAACTCGAGAAACGTACTCATTATCATCACCTCTTAGTGCTTTTTTAGTACTTGACTTTGTCCCAGTCAATGGAATGAAGCAGAAGGTCGTGCAGGCCGACCAGCTCCATGTCCAGCTTGTGGTAGTCTATCAGCTCCCGGAGCTGCTTCTTGCAGTTGGCGCAGGGTGCGACCACGTACTTGGCGCCGGTCTCCTTTAGCTGCTCCGCCTTTCTTCTGCCTCCCACTTCCATCCGGAACTCGTAGGTCTCGTCGCAGGACACGGACCCACCGCCTCCGCCGCAGCAGTAGTTTAGCCGGCGGTTGGGGGTCATTTCCACGAAGTCCGAGGATATGGCCTTCAGAAGCTCGCGGGGCTGCTCCACGATCCAGCCCACCCTGGAGATGTTGCAGGGGTCGTGATAGGTGGTCCGATCTTTAATGGCGCCGGGGACAAGCGGCAGCTTTCCTTCCTGGTACATCCGCAATGTAAACTCCATGCAGTTTATCACCGGCCGCCGGAGCTCCCTGCCCCACACGGGCACACCGTACTTGGCCGCCCGGGAAGCGTGCCCGCACTCGCCGATCATGATGTTCGGACACTTCAGCCTTTCCGCTTCCTGCACGAGCTGATAGATGATCTTGTCCCACGCCCAGTCGCTGTAGAAAAGGCCGTAGTTGATGCCGTCGTAGTCCTTGGTGCCGATGGTGTAGCGGCGGCCGTACCCGCAGGCGTGCATGACCGCGGCATTGCCCATCAAGGTGTCGGCCTCCATCATGAAGTCGCTCACCGCGGGAACGAAAAGGTACTCCGCACCTTCCACGTCCATCGGGAACTTGATCTCCTGGCCGGTGATCTCTAAAAGCTCCTCTTCCAGGAACTCGAGGGTATCGGTAAGGGCGGGCACCGGGATGGCAGAGGTGTTGTGGGTCGCGCCTTCCAACTGCTCGCGGGTGCTGATGCGTAAGGCCCGGGGCATGATGCCGACCTCGGAGAGAAGGTACCGGCCGAAGTGGGCCATGAAGCCGTGGTCAATGCCCATGGGGCACTCCATCATGCAGCGCCGGCAGGCGGTGCAACGCCAGAGCGACTCTTTGAGCTCGTCTATGTGCCGCTCCGTCAAGTGCCAGCCCCGCATCCGGATGCCGCCCAGGGGCTGGAAATAGCGCCGATACACGTTAAGCAGAATGTTGGTCCGGTAACACGGGATGTCCGTGTCGTTGCCGGTTACTTCATAGATGGGGCATCCCGCGGAGCAGCGGGCGCACTTGGCAGTGCTCCTTGAGTAGACTTCCAGGGCTCCCTTGTAGTTGGTGTACTCGAGGGCCGCGGCAAATGCTTTTAGGAACTTGCTGACCCGGTCTCCGGTGGGCTCCTCCTCGATGTGGTATATGAACTTACGCTCGGAAAGGGCCGGTTTCGCAGGCACGGGGGCCTGGTTCTCGTTTTTCGATTGTTCTTGTTCCGCCATTATAACTCCTCCCAGGGTACGTTTACTTTCTGATAATAAATATTATTACTGTTTTCGGCTTTGCAAGGGATAAATCTACTAAAACCAGGAACTGAAAAATTATAATGGTGCTCGGGCAATGCTAAGAAAGAGAATTTTCAAATCCTTGTGGTGGGAGCGAGCCCTAGCTCGCGATCATCGAGATTTGGTATCGAGACCTGGAGGTCTCTCCCACCATAATGCCCCGAATGTTTCACACCTTCGAGACCTGGAGGTCTCTCCCACCATCCGGACAGCCTTTTTGCAAGAAGCGCTACCCAGGTTCTTATTTTAACCGCAAATGTTTTGAAATTGCAACCCGAACATTCCAAGAGCTCTGCCCTTCCAAGAGCCGGAAGCCGTCCTTCCCGGATTTTTCTTTATATATGTGAGACTTCCGCAGTAATCCCGTTTTTGCGGTTTAACCTTTTCCAGTAACGGCGGTAACAAAATCCGGTCCTTTCCGGTTTTAGATTTGCAAGCTTGTCCTCCAGCGAATAAAGGTCCCGCCGGGAATCAGCGAACATTTTATCCGCAAAATCCTCTTCCGGCAAGTCCTTTTCCGACTCCCAGCGCCGTACCATCTCTTCCTCTTTTTGCTTTATAAGCGGCTTTACCAGATCGAGCGCTTTATTAAAGCAAAAGAGCGCCCGCCGGTGGACCCTTTCCGCTTCCCACCAGTAGGATTGGGGGTCATAGGCCGCGCCCGCGGGTTGGTATGAGCCGGGCAGACCGCGGCGGGGGAAGTCTACCGGAAAAAACCGGCTCATACACGGGTTTGAGGCCCCGGTAGTATAGAGGAGACGTCTTTGTTTTCCGAGCCCGGCCACCATTGAGCACACGCTCTGGTTGGGCCGGGTCAGGGGATTGGTTGCATGCATGCACACCGTTCCCCCTTTCTGCCGGTTGGGTCTCCAGTGCGGGTCAGGCCCGTGGTCGCGCAGTACATCAAAGAAGTCGCCGGTAGTGAGGTCTCCTTTTTTGTCCTGCAATAGCTGGCGGCTTCTTTTTTCGCGCGGCCTGCCCTGCGCGAACCTGGTATAGAGCCGGTCGGAGTAGCACTCCCGGAAGTCGAACGCTGACTCGGTTTTTACGTACCCTTTCCGGACGGCGTTCTCGATGAGGCCGGGGTCGCACTCGTCAAAGTCCTGGGTGAGTGATATGAGGTTGGATATGCTCCAGACCCGCTTGATCCTTTTCCAGGCCCACCACGACTTAACCGTCTCCAGCACGTACGCCTCGTCCGGGTCGGCGATGATATAGCCGTTCATGTAGCGTATCTTGTGCCGGTAGCCCGCCTTGCCTCCCTGGCCTTTCTCGGACAAATACTGAATGATGGTGTCGCGGGCCTCTGCCGCACTTCTGCTCTGCACCAGCGCGAGCCTCAAGATGTCCATGCCGGTAAGCCCGGTGGCCGCGGGTTTCTCGCGCGTAAACAATGCCTCGTTGCCGATGGCCACCCCGTGCTCGTTCACTCCCATCTCGGCGCCGTACATCCAGAAGGGCCGGCAGATAAAAGCGCGGCAGGTTTTGCGGTAGAGGGGCGCGCGGACGTATGTGCATTGCACTTCTTTCGGTTCTTTTTCGGGCGGCTCGATGATAATAAGGTTCTGGGCCTCGTCCGGCTCCCGGTCGCTGTTCTTGCCGAACAGTGTGACTCCATTTCTGGTGGCGTTCTTACAGGCCACGATGGTATCGCACATTCATGTTCCTTCACACGGCAGCTCAGGCGCCGAACTCGTCGAGCGGCAGGTCCGGCTTTCCGATGGCGGAGAGCGCCACCGATCCGGGGCTTATTACTTCGCGGTCGGTCAAGACGTTCACGCAGGCTGTTTTTCCGGAGGCGGTGGCCCTCTCGAGCGCGTTTTTTATGTCCGCGGGTTCGGTTACTTCTTCGCCGTATCCTCCCAGCGCTTCGACCAGCTTGTGATAGGGCACGTACCCGAGGTCGGTGGCCGGTGTTCGGTCCATTCCGAATCGGAGCTGCTGGCTGTGCCTGACCATACCCCAGGCCTGGTCGTTATTTATTATTACCACAATGGGCAGTCCGAACCTGATCGAGGTATGGAACTCCATGAAGTTGAATCCCACTGACCCGTCGCCCATGATGGCGTAGACCCTCTGGTCCGGGAGTGCCAGCTTGGCCGCCAGCGCGTAGGGCAGGCCCACTCCCAGGCAGCCGAACAGGCCGGACTCGATGGTCCCGGCCCGCCGGTAATTGGTCCGGGCCATGTTCATCCAGACCGAGGTGTCACCCCCGTCCAGGACCAGCACGTCCGCAGGGGACAGGAACTCGTCCACCTCGCGGGCCAGCCGCGCCGGGTGGATGGGCACCGCCTCGGAGCCGCTCTGCTTCTCGTACTCGGCCAGGGACTGACGGGCGGCCTCCTCCAGTGTCCGTCTCCAGTTTTCGAACTGCTCCTTAGAGACTTTCGATGACAGTGCTTGTGTAAGCTCCCGAGCGGCCGCGGCCGCGTCCGCGGCGATTCCCACGTCCGCGGGCCGGTTCCGGTCGAACTCCTCGGGGTCCAGGTTCACGTTTATTATTTTGGCGTCCTTGTTAAAGAGCCTTCCGTGGGCGTAAAACAGGCTGATCCTGGTTCCTAACAGGACCAAGCAATCCGCCTGGGACATACCCGCGAGCGCCGCACCCGGCCGGATGGCCAGGGACGGTCCGTAGCAGAGCGGATGGGTATCGGGCAGGCATCCCTTTCCCATGGACGAGGTAAAGCAGGGAATGCCGGTTGTCTCGACCAGCTCTTTCAGCTCTTTTTCAGCGCGGCTTGCGGCCACACCCGATCCGGCGATGATGACGGGCCGGCGGGAGCCTTTTATAAGCTCGGCCGCCTCTTTGATCCCGGCGGGGTCGGGAGAAGAGCGGGAGGGTTCGATCCTTTTTCCCCAGTCTATGTACTTCTCGTCAATCTCCGCTCCCATGACGTCGGTGGGGACCTCCACGTACACCGGCCCGGGCTTGCCCGAGCACGCCCTGTTCATGGCCTCGTGGATTACTGCCGGGAGTCTCTCCGGGTTCTCCACCCGGCGGGACCACTTGACCAGTGGCTTTATAACGTCGTGTTGCTCCATCTCCTGCAGGTCGAGCCTTCCCACCATGTTGGTCGGCACCACCCCGGCGATGATGACGAGAGGCACGCCCGCGAGCTGGGCGTTTGCCACCCCGGTCAGGCTGTTGGTGAAGCCGGGACCCGCGGTAACCAGGGCCACGCCGGGCCGGCCCGAGCATCTGGCCCAGGCGTCGGCCATCATGACCGCGGCCTGCTCGTGCCGCGTGTCGTAAATGTTTATGTCCGAGTCCATGAGAGAATCGGAAACATGGGCGATGTGGCCGCCCCCAATGGTGAAGACGTGCTCCACCCCTTCGTCGTTGAGCGCCCGGACGATCATCGCGCCGCCGTGAAAACGAGCCATTTTGAAACCTCCTTCAATATAAACCGGCGCGCCGCCGGCCTTTGCGCAAACGTTCTATAAAGCCGGGACCTGGTCGTTCCCCTGCCAGGCGGGCAGGTATACGATGAACTCGGCGCCCTCTCCCGGACCGCTTTCCGCTTTGATCCTTCCTTTATGTCTTTTGACTATTTCCTGGACAATGGTAAGCCCGAGCCCCGTTCCTTTTCCCTCCGGCTTGGTGGTATAGAAAGGATCAAACAGCCTGTCCATCCCTTCCCGGTGAATGCCGGGGCCATTATCGGAGACGCTTATGTACACGTAGCCGCCGCCGTGGTCTCCCGCCTTCATTACTACCTTGCCGCCACCGTTCTCGGCACAGGCGTGAGAGGCGTTGGTCAGAAGATTGATAAGCACCTGCTGGAGCTGGTTCCTGATACCGGCCACCATGGGCAGGTCCTCGGCTATCTGTGTTTCCACGGCGACCCTTCCGCGGGAGAGCTCGTAGTGAGAGAAGCTCAAGGAGTCCACTATCAGCTCTCTTATGTCCACCGGCTGCATCTCGGCGCGGGAGGGCCGGGCATAGCTCATCAGGTTCTGGGCCAGTCCCTCGATCCGGCGGGCGCTCTCGACCAGCTCTTCGATAAGCCTCCGGGAGCGCTCGGTTATCTCCTCCCGCTGGGAGAGCATGGTGGCCGCGTTAATAACGCCGGTGATGGGGTTGTTGAGATCATGGGCGATACCCGCGGCCATCTGCCCGATGGTGGCCATCTTCTCCGCCTGGAGCAGGTGCTTGTCCATCTCCTGGTACCGGCTCAAGTGCTGGCCGATGGCTATAAAGCCCTGAAAACGCCCCTCCCGGTCCAAGATGGAAGAGGTGTTAAACACCGCCCGGCTTTCCGCCCCCCGGTCCGAGTAAATGGTGATCCGCACGTTTTCCAGGTCCTTGCCTTTCCTCACCTCCTGGAGCATTTGTTTAAACTCTTCGTCTTCACTGGTTAAAACACCGTGCTCCTCGACCTCGATCCGGAAGTGGTTCTGGAAAAGGTCCCGGAAGTTCCCCCCTCCTATGAACCCGGAAGCGGACTCTCCCAGGAGCTCCTGCAGGGCACGGTTGATGAGCACCACGTTGCCGTCCTGGTCCAGGATGAAGATAAGGGCGTTGGCGTTTTCGATGACCCCTTTCTGGAAACGAAGCGCCAGGTCCAGGTCGTGGTAGAAGTAAAGGTTCCGCAAAGCCCCTGCGATCTGGGCGGCCAGTATCTGGACCTCCACCTTCTCGTCTTCCGTAAAAGGCTCGCGATGGTGGCTTTCCAGCATAATGAACCCCAGCCACCGGTCCGGGGCCACGATGGGCACGAGAAAGCCGGTCCGGGCCTCCTCCAGCAACGAGCTGATCTCTTTATGGCGGGAAAACTCGATCTCGGCGGGCTGGTTCTGGTCCCGCAGCTTTTCTATTATTTCCCCTTTTGCCTCCATGGTTCTGCCGGTGGAGACGCCGGGCAGGTTGTAGAGGGCGAAGAGCTTCAGGGAGGACAGCTCCGGGCTGGTAAGCCACACGGACAGGTGCTGGCGGGGATGGGCGTCGGTGTAAGGCCTGATCAGCTTCTCGAGTATCTCTTCCGGCCGGGAGTCCAGGCTGATGACCTGGCTGGCGCGGATGAGACCTTCCATCCAGGAGGTCCGGTGGGAGAGCTCGAGGTTCTGCTGCTCGATCTGCCGGAACATCCAGGCGTTGGCCAGCGCCATGGTGATGACCCCGGCGACATTGTCGAGCAGTTTCACGTGATCGGTGCTGTACTTGTTTTCCTCGTATGACAGAACGTGCAGGGTCCCCAGGACCTGGTCGCGGAAAACCAGGGGATAGTTGATAAGGGACTTGTAGCCTTCCTCTTTCATCTCCAGCAGGGAGCGGTTGATGTCCCCGGAGATGAAGCTCTCCGAGAGGTTGGAGGTGTTGTCTATTATGGAGGGCCGGCTCGAAAAAAGCTGTTGCCTTATTTCTTCCGCGTCCTCGTAAAGCCGTAGGCTGTCCTTGCTGGTCCGGTTTTCAGCCTTCTCATAGCGGATGACCAGGACCTCGTTGTCCGACTCCTCCGCCATGCTGACCGCGCACAGGTCCAGGGGAACAATGCTGTCCAGCCGCGAAAACACCCCTCCCAGGGTCTCTTCCAGGCCGACCCCGGTACGGATGGCCTCTGCTATCTCGGTCATGACCGCCAGGTGCTCGGTCTTTTCCTTGATCTCCCGGTCGAACCTCTCCTGCGCGGAAAGATCGAAGAGCATGGACAGGAAGCCGGTGGCCTGGCCCGCCTCGTCCCGCATCACCGAGTCCACGTGGTAGACTTTTATCTTCTCTCCCGATCTGGTGACAAGAGAGAGTGTCTCGGCAAGCTCGCCTTCCTTGCGAAGACGCCGGAAGACCTCCTGGAGCGCCTCCGGGTCGAACTTGTGGATCACCAACTCGGGGGGGCGGCCCCGCATTTCCTCGAAGGAGTAGCCCAGGAACTTCTCCGCGGCACGGTTCCAGAAGCTGATCCTGCCGTCCACGTCAAAGCCCACCATAGGCAGGGTCGCGCTTTGCATGAGCTGTTCCTGGAACGCCGACAAATCGCGAAGGCTCTGCTCCGCCTTCTTCTGCCAGGTGATGTCCGAGTAAACCGCCACGAACTTGTCCGTGTCCGGGATGGGCAAGCCCCGGATGGAAAGATGCTTCCGGCCGCCGGAAGGGACGGTTACCGTGGTCTCGAACTCGATGGATTCGCCCCCGATGATTTTCTGGAACTCCTCCATGGTCCGGGTGTACTCGACCCCTTCCAGGTACCTGCCGAAGCTCTTGCCTATGGGGTTCTCTTCCGTCAGGGTCACAGCGGCGGGATTGGCCTCCCTTATTACCGTGTCCTCGCCGAAGATGATCACCGCTTCCGACATGTTCCGGAAAACGCTGTTCAATGCCTGGACCTTCTCGTCCGCGCCCGTGCCCCGGGACCGGTCCAGGTCCATGATCTTGGCTCCGCCCACGTAGTCCTTGGTCTCGTACTCGGTAACCTCGCCCAGCTTCCGGACCACCGAGGCCATCCTCTCCGATTCCCTGCCGATAATATCGGTGGCGTTTTTCAAGGACGCGACCGCGGGGTGCTGGGGAAACTCGGAGGCCAGGTTTTTTTCCACCCTTTTTAAAAGCTCGGCGTAGCCCATGATGGAGGTGAGCGGCTGGTTGAGCTCGTGGGAGGCCGCGCCGGACAAGGCGGTGATGGCTTCTTTCTGCTGGGTGGACATGAGCTGCTCCTGGGCCTGCCGGAGCTCCTTTTCAATCTCGATCCTCTCCCGCAGGTCCTGGAATATGCCCACCGAGGCTATCTCCCTGCCTTCCTCGTACACGATGGAAGCGGACATGTTGATGGGGACCTCTTCTCCCGAGGCGCTGATCAGGGTGTTATAAGTGCTCTCCAGCTTGCCCCTGCCGCCGTACTCATCGCTCCGGAGCTTGCGCATGATGTCCCGGGCGATGCCGGGCGCGTAAAAGTCCACTATGTTCATCTTGCCGATCACGTCCTCTGCCTGGTACCCCGATATCTGTTCGGCCGCCCGGTTGAACACCATGATGGTCCCGTTCATGTCCGCGGCGATGATGGCGTCCATGGAGGACTCGATCATGTTTTCCAAGAACTCCTTGGTCCGGCGGAGCGCCTCCTCGAGCTCCAGCTCTTCCGTCAGGTCGTGGAAGGACAGGAGCCATTCTTTTCCCTTGGGAAGCTGCTCCATGCGGAGGGACACCACCCTTTTCGAACCGTCTTTGCAGTGCAAATGCTGGTGGGACCTCGTCAGGTCTTCCTTCGGGCTCTGCAAGGCCCTTTTTATGGAAAAGGTCTCGCCGGGCGCCGGAAACACGAACTCCTCGATGTTCCTGCCGGCCGCGTCCTGTCTGGTGTGCCCGGACAAGTGGGTGAAGTTGACGTTGACGCTGCGGATTTTTCCTGACGAGTCAATGACCGCGATCCCGTCGGAGGCGTAATCGAAAAGGGTTTCCATGCGGGCCAGGTCGTTTGATTTCTTGCGGGCCACCTTCTGTGCTTCCCGCGACTTTTTGACCTCCTCGGCCACCTCCCGGCCCAGCCGGATGTTCCGGATGGCCACCGCGGTGCTCTGGGCGATCATCTCGCAAAAGGATATCTCCAGCCGGTCGAACGACCG
Source organism: bacterium (assembly GCA_046484135.1). Taxonomy (GTDB): domain Bacteria; phylum RBG-13-61-14; class RBG-13-61-14; order RBG-13-61-14; family DATKZS01; genus CAYQTK01. Next base: position 19,127 of record JAWOBU010000073.1, on the reverse strand, counting down.
CGGCGCCCCCACCGACCGGAGCATGATAAGGCCGATGACCTCGTCCCGGTAAAAGATAGGGACCGCCAGGATGGACTGGAGGTCCTTCGAGGTCAGCAGCTCCCGGACCTCTTTCATGAGCGGGTGCCGGCGTACGTCCTTTATGGCCACCGGTTTGTGGGTGTCAAGCATCTTGCGGATTTCCGGGTAGCGGTCAAGCTCGATGGGTATGTCCAGCATCTCCGAGTAACTGCCCTCGGTTATCACCCGCGCAGACTTACCCTCCCTGGAAACCATCATGATCGAGCACTCGAGACCCGGAAAGACCCGCTCGAACTCGCCCGCGGTAATGGACACAATGGTAAAATCGTCTTCCCTGCCCGTCACCGCCCGGCTGATGCGGAACATGGACTGCATGGCCTCCCGCATCCACGGGTCCCGCGCCCGCAGCGACCGGGAAAGGCCTTTCAGGCGGAGCAGAAGGTTGGAAACGTCCAGTGGACCCACCATGAAGTCCGCGGCCCCGTAGCGGGCCCAGGTGGTGAGGTCCTTTTCTTCCGCGGTTTTCGGGTACCACACTATGATGGGAATGCCCCGGCTGCCCAGCACCGGCCCGAGCTCGTCCAGCTCAGCCAACCGGCGATGGTGGATGATGGCCCCCAGGTAGCGGGATGATTGCATGGAACCGAGGTCGGGCACCCCGTCTTTATACCTCTCCGTCTCGATGCCGGAGCGGGACAGCTTCGAGGCCGCCCGGGAAAGACCGCCTTTTTTAATGTCCAGCAGGATTACCCGTTCCATTTAATTGTCTCTTTCAGCAAATAACGACCGCACCGCCTCTTCGACCTCGGCAAGGCCGGCGCCTGCACGGTCCGCAGCCTTCTTCAGGTCGTCATACTCCGGGTGGACCCGCACCGTGCCGTCCGGCCGCACCGCTTTCTTCACCCGGACCGTACCGTACTCCGTCTCTACCTTCATGCTTTGCCGGGAAAGTGACGCCCGGCTCACCTCGTGCTCCCGGATGCCCAGGGTGGTGGACTGGTTGAACAGGGTCTCCCGGACTTCTTCGGACTTGCCGGGTTCCACCAGCGCCCGCACCAGGACCCCCGGCCGGTTCTTTTTCATCTGGGCCGGGATGTAGAGCACCTCCAGGGCCCCGGCCTGATAAAGCTTGTCCAGAAGCCAGTCAAAGTGCTCGGGACTCATGTCGTCAATGGCGGCCTCCATCTGCAGAAGCCTCTCTCCCCTGCCTGCCGACTCTCCGATCAAAAGCCGCATCAGGTTGGGCCGGTCCTGGAGCTCATGATCTCCCAGGCCGACTCCCGCCTTCTTCAGGGTCATGGGAGGAATCGGACCGAAAGAGGAGGAAAGGGTGATTGCCAGGGCCGCGCCGGTGGGAGTGACCAGCTCGGCATCTCCGGCCGCGCCTTTGACGGGGGCCCCTTTCAGAAGCTCGACCACCGCGGGCGCGGGCAGGGGCAGGGTGCCGTGGGCGCATCTGACCTCGCCTCCGGCGAGCGGCAGAGGCGAGCAGCAAACCTCTTCTATGCCCAGCCGGTAAAAGCCCAACACCGTCCCCACCACGTCCACGATGGCGTCTACCGCTCCCACCTCGTGAAAATGGACCTCCGAGACATCAGTGCCGTGTACCCCGGCCTCGGCCTCAGCCAGGTTCCGGAACACCTCGATGCTTTTTCCCTTGACTTCCTCTGCCAGTCCGCTCTTTCCGATCATGTCCTCGATGTGGGAAAGCCGCCGCTCCGGCTGCTTCTTTTTATAGCCCACCCGCACCCGCGTGCCCGCCAGGTGCCCGGACTCCGACTTTTTTACGGAAAGGGTGAAGTCAGGGACCACCTTTTTCAGCTCCTGTCTGAGCAGACGCGCGCTCACGCCCGCGTCTATGACCGCGGCCAGGGCCATGTTCCCCGAGATCCCGGAGAAGCAGTCCAGATAAGCTTGTCTCATCTCCCGCTTTCCTGTTCGGACATCTGGCGCAGCACCCTTGCCGCGGCAAAAGCGGCCCCGAAGCCGTTGTCTATGTTGACCACGCTGACGCCGGCGGCGCAGGAGTTCAACATCCCGAGAAGCGCGGCATACCCGCCCATGCCTGCGCCATAGCCCACCGCCACCGGCACTCCGATCACCGGCTTGTTCACGAGGCCGGCCACCACGCTGGCCAGGGCACCTTCCATTCCCGCGGCCACTATGATTACCTTTGCTTTCTCCAGGTCTTCCCGGAAGGCCAGAAGCCGGTGGATGCCGGCAACCCCCACGTCGGGTATGGAGCGGGCCGGGAGACCCAGCCAGTCCAGGGTCTCCATGGCTTCTTCCACCACGTGGGCGTCCGAGGTCCCGCCGCTGAGGACAAGTACGCCGGGGTCCTTATTTTTCTTCTTTTTCTTTGATGAGCCCGCCGGCAGGCGCATGGTGCGGCCGGTCCGGTTGTGAGAGACCTTGGGAAAAGCCTTTTTGACGGCCCGGGCCTGGTCAGCCGACACCCGGGTTACCAGAATCTTGGAGCCCGCCTTTTCCATCTCCTTCATGATGGACACTATCTGGGAGCCGGTTTTGCCGGGAGCGAATATGACCTCGGCCGCCCCCTGCCGGAGCGCGCGGTGATGGTCCACCTTGGTATGCCCGAGGTCGGTAAAAGGCAGGCCCCGCAAGCGGGATATCACTTCCTCTTCGGAAAGACGGCCCTCCTTGTAGTCCGCCAGCAGTTCTTTCAGCAGTTCGTGGTCCATCCTATTCTTTGGGCCGCAGCTTCAGAATTTCCCGGCTCTCTTCGGGGGTCGCCACCGGCCGCTCCAGGATGCCGGCCAGCTTTACCAGCCACTGGACCTGCTCCCAGCTTCCCTGGGCCAGCTCTCCGCCGGGAACCTTGACGTTATCCTCGAGACCAACCCTCATGTGCCCGCCGTCCAGGCACGACTGCATACACGCCGGGAACTGGTTGGGGCCGACCCCGCAAACCGACCAGGTGTGGCCCTCCGGGAGCAGGCTCTTCATATGACAATAGCCCAGCGGACTGAAGGGCATCCCGCCGGCCACGCCGAACACGAACTGCCAGTGCATAGGCTCCTCGAACACGTCGCCCTGCTTCCGGATCAAGAGCGCGTTCTGGATACCGCCCGGATCGTAGGCCTCGAGCTCCGGCTTGACGCCCGCGGCCTTCATCCGCCGCCCGAAGTCCTCCAGCATCTTGAAGGTGTTCTCGAAGATGACCTCGAGCATGACCTTGCCCGATTTGTGGTCCGCGATGGCGAAGTTCATGGTGTTGGTGTTCAGCGAGGCCATGTCCGGCCGGCACTCCTCGATAGGCAGGATGCGCTGCTCCGCCATCAGCCCCGCGGAAATGGCCGAGCTCATGTTGATGATGAGGTCCGGCACCCTGCTCCGGATGGCCTCGATAGTGGGTTTTATCTTGTCCAGGTCGGGAGTGGCCATGCCCACCTTGGGGTCCTTGGCGTGGATATGGACGATGGAGCAACCTTCGTTCCAGCAACGGTAAGCCTCCTCCGCAAACTCCTCCGGAGTGTAGGGCGTGTTGGGGTTGTTGGATTTGGTGGTCGCTCCTCCTGCCAATGCTGCAGTCAAGATAACCTTGTCCTTTGACGCCATGTTTGGTTCTCCTTTTATGGTTTTTCATCCTTCGCCAGCCGCACACCTGGAGGCCGCGTGTTCAATTTTTATCTTAAGCCGCTTATATTGTCAAAAAAAGGAATCAAAAGAACACCTTGTTCGAAAGGCCGTCCAGCCACTGCTGGTAGGCCGGGTCATCCAGGTACCAGGCCAGGAGCTTCTCCTGCTTTTCGTCTGCTGAGAGGTCCTTTCTGCGCATCAGCATGTAGTCCCTGAGCTTCATCCGGTTTACCCGCAGGGCCTTCTTCCAGAGCTGGTGATGGCTCCAGTAAAGGTAGGAGCGGTAATGATATCCGGAGCGGAGCATGTGTATTGACCTGGGAACGTCCACGATGTTCATGAGGTTGAACTTGAAGGCGTTGAGCTTCTGGCCCGGAAACACCGGCAGCTTTACGTCGTGAAAGAACATGTCCTTTAACGTATAGCTCTGGCTGAGCTCGTCAAAGCCCGCGGTCCCGGGGAAGGGCATGTAGTCGGCGAGCCGCGGGTCGTCGCACACGGTCCGGGCCAGCCGGTAAGGCGTGTCCTTTTCCTCGTCAATGTCCGGATGGCCGGAGATAAAAACGCCGATGACCATGATCCCGTTTCTCTTGAACCGCTGGTACATCCGCTGCATGTCGGAAAGATCGGGCCGCTGTCGCATCCCCTTGCCCATGCAGCTTTTCAGCACGTCAGGATGAAGCGACTCGAACCCGAGAAGGGTCGTCTTCATCCCGGAGCGGGCCAGCTTGTCAATAAGCTCCGGGTGGGAAAGGCAGGTGTCCACCCGTAAAAAAGCGTTCCAGACCGGCATGTCCGGATAGGACAAAAAAGCGTCCACGAGCTCGTCCGTGTAAGCAAAGTCGTTGCCGAACCCGTCGTCCACCACGTTGATCTGGCGCACGTTGCGGGCCACAAGCTGTTTGACCTCTTCCATGACCCGGCCGGGAGACTTGTACCGCTGGGTCCCCTGCCAGTAGGGCGGCACCGCGCAGAACTTGCACCGGAACACGCATCCCCGCGAGCACTCGAGTGAGCCGGTATAGCCGCCTCCCCGCTCGATGAGACACGGAAAGGCCTCGAAGTTGATAAGGTCCCAGTCCGGCACCGGAGATTCGTCCAGGGTCTCGATCTGCGGAGGAGGCGCGGTCTCCACGTACTCGCCGTCCTGTTTGAACACGACTCCCGGAATGCGCTCGAACCTTCTCTTGCCCTGGACCTCCTCGATGATGGATGCAAAGGTAAGCTCGGCTTCCCCCTTCACCACCAGGTCCACGCCCAGGTCGAGCCACCTTCGCGGATACATCATGGTGTGGTGCCCGCCCGCTATAATAAAAGCGTCCGGGTTCAGGCGCTTGACCTGCTTTATCGCCACCCCGTAGCTTATGGCCCCGTAGCTGCTCGCGATGTTGAAGCCCACTACGTCCGCCCACTTTATAAGCTCCTTGTAGCGGCTCATGGGGACCGGGTCGAAAAACCCTTCCAGAAACTTCATCTCGTGGCCCGGCGGCAAGAGCTGCTTCAAGACCGGAAAGGTGAGAGCAGGCGTGCGGTAGAGCTCCCTTCCGAAGTCGCTCTGTACCGGCCAGCCGGCGTAAAAGTCTTTGGGATTTAAACCGAGAATCTTCACAAGCAGGTTCCTTGCCAAGCCAGAAAGAACACCCTCTTCAAGGGTTCCCTGATTTAATATTAGTACGCCTTGCCTTTATATAAAGGAGCTCAGCCGGCAGAGACCTTAATCTCGTCTCCCGCTTGGGTGGCGGACAGGACCGTGGCGTCTCCTTTCACCATGCCGATGACGTTCACCGGGCCCGCGGCCTTGGGCTTGTCCCCGTCGCTTGCAGGGGTCGGTCCCCAGAAGATGCAAAAGGCCTCACCGGTCGGCCAATAACCAAGCTCTCCCACTTCCACCTCGTCGCGGGCGTCGCTTTCAAGCCCGCGCGAAAGCGGGATGCAGAAATAAAGCTCCTCGCCCCACCGCCTGATAGTACCTGTAAGCGGAAGAAGCTCTGATATCTCCTTGGCGGTCTCCGAGTCGTTGAGCTCGGCGGAGAGCTTTATCTCGCCGCTTTCTATCACAACAGGCTGGCCCATCTTTTCACTCCTTTGTCCCGTTATTATGACAATCCTTTAAAAGCTGATCATAACAGAAAAGCCCCCCGCCGAAAAGAGAACGCGCCGGCCGGCTGAAAGAGCTTCGGAAGATGAGAAAAGCGGGTTTAGCTGTTAAAATGAAAGATCGGCTTTTAAGTTAAGGAAACGGGAGGACCCATAAAAGATGAAAGTAAAATGCCGGTTCGCTCCGTCCCCCACCGGCCACCTTCATATCGGAGGCGCCCGCACCGCTCTTTTCAACTGGCTTTTCGCGCGGCACGAGGGGGGCGGGTTTATTCTTCGGATCGAGGACACGGACGTGGAGAGGAGCCGAGACGAGTACACCGCCGCCATCCTGGAGGGCCTCTCCTGGCTGGGTCTGGACTGGGACGGCGATCCCGTCTACCAGTCCGGCCGCATGGACCTGTACCGGCGGGAGGCCGAGCGGATGCTCTCGGAGGGCACCGCCTATTACTGCTCGTGCACCCCGGAAGAGATAGAAGAGATGCGGGAAAAAGCGATTGCCGAAGGCAGGAAGCCCAAGTACGACGGCCGGTGCCGTGAAGGGGCCGGGCATCCTCCGGACCGGCCGCGCGTCATCCGCTTTAAATGCCCGCAGGAGGGCTCGACCGAGGTCCGGGACATTATCCAGGGCAAGGTGGTCTATGACAACACCGAGCTGGACGACCTGGTGCTGGTGCGGAGCGACGGGACCCCGACCTACAACTTCTCCGCGGTGGTGGACGACCATGATCTCGGTATCACCCACGTTATACGCGGCAATGACCACTTGAACAACACCCCCCGGCAGATACTGCTCTACCGGGCGCTGGGCTACGACCTTCCCGCGTTCGCCCACCATCCGCTTATCCTGGGGGAGGACAGGTCCAAGCTGTCCAAGCGACACGGGGCGACCTCCCTGGTGGCCTACCGCGACATGGGGTATCTTCCCGAGGCCCTCCGCAACTTTCTGGTCCGCATCGGGTGGTCCCACGGAGACCAGGAGATCTTCAGCATGGACGAGCTTATCGAGTTGTTCAGCCTGGAGGAGCTCAGCAAATCGCACGGCGTATGGGACCAGGAGAAGCTCTTGTGGTTTAACGGCCATTACATCCGGGAGCGGCCGGTGTCGGAGCTTGCCGAGCTGGCCCTGTCTTTTTACGAGGAGCGCGGCCTCGAGGTCCGGCTTGACGACAGGTTCAAGAAGGTGATCGAGCTTCATAAAGAGCGGGTCCAGACCCTGGCGGAGTTGCCCCAGACCACTGCCTACTACTTCGTGGAAGAGGTGGACTACGAGGAGAAGGCGAAAAAGAAGTTTTTAAAGCCGGCAAACGCGGAGCTCTTGCAAAAGGTCCGGGAGAAGCTCGCAGGCCTGGAAAGGTTTGACGAGGAGTCCCTGCAGGAAGCCTTCAAAGGGCTTATGGAGGAGCTCGATCTCAAGCTGGGCAAGATCGCCCAGCCGGTCCGGGTGGCGGTCACCGGCGGCACAGCCAGCCCGGGGCTCTTCGAGGTCCTCTCGGTCCTGGGCCGCGGGAAGACCCTCTCGCGCCTCGACCGCGCCATTGCCGAGTGTGAAGGATAATATTCTGTCAACTAAAAAACTCTTATTAAGCAGCCTGCTCTTTTGTGGGAGCGATCTTATTTGTGACTGAAGTCGTTCGACCGGAGGCTTTGGTGTCCGACAGAACAGAGTTGAAGAACCACTGGAGGATCAAGGACTCCCCTACGGCGAAGCCACCATCACGCTGAAGCGGCCCTGGCTGATGGTGCAGGTCTGGCCGCCCACCGGCAGTTGCCCCTGGAGCTGGCCGGCCAGGACGCCGGTTTCCTTGTCATAGGAGCCCATGAGCCGGGCGGCGTTGTCGTCCCCCCAGGAGAACACGAACATGCCGGCGTTCCCGGAGGTTATCCCCATGACCGATGAGATGCTGTCTCCATAGACCGAGTTGAATGATTCTCCCTGGTGGATCATGAGCACGCGCTGGACGTAGAAAGGCGCGGCCGAGTAAGTCAGCATTCCTCCGGTGTCGGGATCGGGGATGAAAAGGTCGGGCTCCTCGCACTCGGCCTGGACGCTCACGGTCCAGTCTCCGGAGAGGTCCGCGTTCCCTTTCGGGTTGACGGAAGCCACGGCAAACCCGCTCTCGGAGCAGGTCGTTTGCGTTACATTGTCAACGCCGTAGTAATCGCCCATGAGCACGCTGCCCTGGTCCATGAACATGCTCTCCCCGTAAAAGGAGCTCGACACGCCGGAACGCACGTAGTTCACCATGAAGCCGGAGAAGTCCTCGGTCTCCGACCCCTGGCCGTAAAGCTGGAAGGTCCGGCCGCCCTGGAACCGGAGGGTGTTCGTCCCCTCCAGGGTAAGACCGTCCTGGAGGCTTACCGACCCGGCCGGAGTAAGCGGGAAAAACGGGATACGGTAGATAAGCGAATTAAGGGACGCTCTGGCGCTGTAGTCCCCGGACTCGAAGTCGTCGGAAAAAAGAAGTGTATCGCCGGCGAAGACCTCGAGCTCGTCCAGGTAGATGGAGTCGGTGCCGGAGCTCAAGCCGGTTATAAACTGAAGGCCGAACTCGTCCGGCGAGGCGGGGGTATAGCTGAAATCAACCGTGCGGGGCTCGCCCGCGGCGATCTCGCGGCCTGTCGCTTTAAGGGGAACCCGGAAAAGGTCTCCGTCCATGATCCGGACCAGGAAGTAGTTGACGCCCTGGCCGTCAGCGTCCGCCAGGTACTTGAACCTGACCCGCACGGGACTGCCAAGCTCATAGGCAGGGGATCCGGTCATCTCCGGAGGCACCAGGTAATAACCAAGCATGTTCACCTCGGGTATCTCCCCCTCGACCTCGTAGGAGCTCCGGCTTACGGTGAGGCCCGGAAAGTAAACCGCGGGAACGTCCGGGTCGGATGCACCCGAACCGGCAAGACCGTCCCGGCAAATCCCCTCCTCCTCCAGATACAGCAACATATCCCAGGTCTGAGTGGCGGTCGAGGTTTCATCTCCGGAAAACATACCTTCTTCCCCACTACCGGAGGGCGCTTCACACATGGAACCCAGCGAGCATATCAGTGTCGCCCCTAAAAGCAGTATTAAGGTTTTCTTCATAACAACCTTCCTCCCCCCGAAAAGAACGGATCGCCCAAAGTGTCTATCATTTATTATGGACCATGATAAACAGTCCCGCAAGAGGGGTCCGAGGCGTTCCCGCCGGCAGGTAACGATTCCGGTTTACTTTTCAGGTTTCTCTTCCGGTCGGCTTGAATTGCGGAAGCTCTCAGGGCCTCCTCTGCCGGGCGCGGGAGCGCTGGAGGGCCTTTAAGCAACGTCCCATGTCCGGGAAAACCGGGAAGTTGCGGGCGATGAACTCGTTTTCCAGCTCGTGTCTTACGCTGGTAAGCACGGTGTTGTAGAAGACCACGTACACCGGCTTTTTCATTGTCGCCATGCCGTCCATGAGGGACCGGGCCATGAAGCCGGACCACTCGGAGGCCTTTTCGTTAAGATAGGTCAGATACTCAATGGCGCAGATGATGATATATGCGTCCACGCCGGGGTCGGCGTCCAGGGCGGGGAAGATGTACTGGTAGTTGTGGGGCTGGAAGAACTGGGCGGCCAGGTCGAGCGGGTTTTTTATGCTGGTGCCGGGAGCGTCCACGTAGGGAAGGAGGGCCTCCCGGGTCTTTTTGTCGAGCTCGGGCATGTTAAAGCCCGCGTTTATGACCTGGTCGGTGGCAAAGACCCCGAACCCGCCGGACACGGAAAAAAGACAGATGTTGTTGCTTTTCGGCGGCCGTGACAGGGAGAACAGGTAAGCCAGGTCCAGCATCTCGTCCAGGTCGTCCGCCACCGGGCAGCCGCACTGCGCGGCCAGTGCCTTCCACACCTCGGCAGTGCCCGTCATCGCGCCCGTATGGGAGGCCACCGCCCGGTTGCCCGTCCGGGTGGTCCCGCCTTTCAGCATGATCACCGGCTTTCTGGCGGCCGCGTCCTTGAGCGCGGCCTTGAGCTCGTCCGGCCGCCGGGTCCCCTCGATGTAAAGACAGATCACGTGGGTTTTGGGGTCGCGGGACAAATAATGCAGGAATTCGGGAGGACCTAAATCGCACTCGTTGCCGTAGCTCGCCAGTTTCGAGAAACCGACTCCCTTCTCCGACGCCATGAGGGCGGCGCTGATGGCTACGCCCCCGCTTTGCGATACCATGCCGATGCGGCCGTCCGGGATGGCAGGCATGTCCACCCGGATGCTCTGGCCCGACTCCGGAGAGTAAATGCCCATGCAGTTGGGACCGATGATCCGAACGCCGCCTTGGCGGGCGATAGCGGCAACCTCGTCCTCCAGCTCCCGGCCCTCCTCGGTGCCCGACTCCCGGAAGCCCGAGCTGAAAATGGTCGCGCACCTGACCCCCTTCTCGGCGCAGTCCCGGACCACCTCCGGCACTGACCGGGCAGGAACGCAGACCTTTACGTAGTCCACCGGGCCGGGAACGTCCTTTATGTTGGGGTAGGTTTCAAACCGCTTTATGGTCTTGGTCGGATGGATGGCATAAACAGGGCCGGAAAAGCCCAGCTTCTGGTGGCCGAGTAGAAAGCTCATGCCCTGATTGGTCACCTTGTCCGAGACCCCCACCGCGGCCACTGACCGGGGATGGAAAATACTGTCCATCTCCTCGTATAAACTGCTCTCCATTAAACTTCCTCCCGCATTATTTTTTCAACACCATAAAACCGCTTCAATCAAAAAGCCGGTAAAAAATGTAAACACTGTCCGTTTCCGACGCCGGCAGGCCCTTTATAACCACCTTGTCGCCTTCCACGAGCGTCTCCGGCAGCCGCGCTCCGGCAACCACCGCCTGTACCTTGCCTCGGGCATCTTCCGGGAAGTCCTCGGCCTTGGCCCTCAAAAAAGAAAGCGGCACCATCGCATGGCCGTCTTCCAGCTCCAGCTCATCCGCCCCAAGCTTTATGCACTCGGCCTCTGCCGCCTGCTCCCACACCTCGCGGTCCATCCCGGACACCTCCGCGGCAGCCAGCAGAAAACCGCCCACCCCGTAAGACTCGGAGTTCGTCTCGAAGTCCCTCTTTACAGGGCCCCGGCCCACCGGCTGCACCCGCAGGAGAGAGCCTTCCCGCGTTACCGAAAGCCGCAGGAAATGCCAGGCCTTCTGCACGACGGGCACATACTCGCGGGAGAGCTCGCCGCGGTTGATCATGGCGGCCATCATGTAGACGAAGAAGCCGGAGCCGGAGGTCTCGGGCATAACGTAGGTCTCGCGGTCCAGTATGTCCGCGTTCCAGGTGCCGACCACGTTCCGGTTCTTCTTCAAGGTCGCGGCCATCCTGCGGAGCTTGCCGGCCAGCCAATCCCGGTCCTGTGCATACTCCGGATCGCCCGCAAGCTCCTTGTATATCTTGGTGTAGCCTGCGGCAACCCATCCGTTGCCCCTGCCCCACTGGTAATCGCCGATCGCGCGCGGGTCGTGCCAGTAAAGACCGGTGGCCGGGTCTTCCAGCACCTCGGAGTAGGCCCGGCAGTAATGCATGGCGATGTCGCGTCCGTCTTTTCCGCCGGGTATCCCTTTAGAGCCTACGATCCTTCCCCGCCGGGCCAGGAAGGGCGGCACCATGTGCAGGTCGTCGTTCCAGAACCTCATCCAGTAGTCGGTGTAGCCATATTGGTACTGGGTGAACTTGCGGCCGAGGAAGACAAAGTCAATCATGCCGTCCGTCTCGGAAAGGTGGTCGCTCCTCCGGCCGGACTTCTCGTACAGCCAAAGGAAGGTATGGCCAGCGCATACCCGGTCGCCGTGAAACACCTTGATCGGGTAGCCGCCCGGCCACTGCGCGCCCCATGCTTTGACATACTCCAGGTAGCGGGCCGCGGGTTCTCCCCGTTCTTCAGCCCGGTCATAAAGCGCGGCCACTCCCGACATCAGGGTCGAGTCCAGCCACTCCAGGTTATGATGGAGCTCGATCTCCGGCCGGGCCTCCCCATCGCTTATAACCCGACCGAAAAGCTCGCGGTCGGCAACCGCCCGGGCTGTGGGCAGCGGGTCCGGGTCCGAGTCCGAGTACCACCAAGGTCTGGAGGCGTTTTCCGAAACCGCCACAGCCAGGCAAAAAAATAACAGCCCGGACAACGCCGGCGTCCGCCACCAACTCTTTAAAAATCTCATGTCCTCTCCCCTTCCCCGTGTTGCAAATGACAGCCCCGGATAAAAACAGCGCCTTGATTGCCAAAAGCCAGGACTCCAGGATAGAATGAATCCTGTTGTGCTCGCAAATGAAGCTTAGAGAGAGAACAAAGGAGGCCTGCCATGACGGGCGAAAAGAAGGAGCTTATCCTGCTTAACTTGAAGGACTCGGAGACCGGTGAGGACAACCAACTGGCGGTCGCTCACACCGACACCAGCGTGGGCCTGCGCATCTCGCAGGGCGGCACGGAGGTCGAGACCTGGCTATCCGAGGACGACGCCATGAAGCTCGCCGCCAGCATCGAACACGGGCTCAAGCAGATCAAAAAGTAGCCGGCTTATTCAACAAAAAGTTCGCCGGACGGTGCGGACGAAGTAACTTGCGGCTGATAATCCGGTAAAAGGAGTAAGCAATGATGGAGACGTTAAAGGTAAAGTTCAACTATCCGTTCGCCGAGCAGTCCGAGAAGTGTAAGCGGGAGGCGCTATCGCGGGAAGATTACGATCCCGCTTCCTTGTTCCGGTGGGGCAACATGCTGGCGCTTTCCGTGGTCCGGATGCTGGAGCGGGCGGAGCGAGAGTTCGGCGAAGCGGGCCAGCGGGCCATGATCGAATCGCTGGTCGAGGTGGGCCGCGAAGTGGGCCGGCAGATGGTGGAAGGCGTGGAATGGCCGGAAGACGTTGCTCCCATTGAGCTCGTGTCCTCTTTCGCCAGCATGATAAACCGAGAGATTTACGCATCTCCGGAGAATCCCCGCATAGACGACGAGGACCACTGCTCCTTTGACATACTGTGGTGCCCGCACCAGGACACCTACCGGCCCTTTGACTGCCGGGTCCAGCGATACCTGGTCCAGGGCATGATCGAGGCCATGCGGGAGAGGTTCCCGGAGACCGACTTCCAGGTCTGGTTTACGCAGACCATACCCGCGGGAGCGCCCGTCTGCACCTTCGAGATAAGAAGGAAAAAGCCGGGCGAGCCGGACAAGTGGGAGGTCTACTCCGGCGAGCTCGAGAAAAAGGCGCTCGAACGCGCGGGCAAGAAATGAGAACGAGCGATCCCCGAGGAGGCGTGTAAATGATTCGAGTTATATTGCCGGTGATGCTCCTGGCCCTGTTGTGCGCCGCGTGCCCCAAGACTGAATCGCCCCGGCAGGTGGTGGAAAAGCGGTTCCCCGCCTGCTTCGAGGAACCAAGGATCGGCGCGGACCACGGAGTGCGCTGTGAGTACGATCAGGATGAGAAGGAGTGGAGGATAGTGTTCTGGCACGGATGGGGGGACTGCCCTTCCGGCTGCATCCACAAGGAGGACTACGCCTTTTACATAGTGGATGAAGACGGCAAGGTGTACGAGTGCAACGAAGACTTCGAACGCACAAGAAAGGTCCCGGCCGGAGAGAAGATATCGCCCGAGCCTCCGTCCCGGCCGTGAGCCGCAAACCGGATGATCTTGGAAGCGGGAGTAAAAGTTGGATTACTTTGAAGGAAAGGTGATATGTATCACCGGCGGCGCGCGCGGCATCGGCTTTGCCGTGGCCCGGCTTTTGGGATCGCGCGGAGCGCGGCTGGTGCTCTCGGATATAGAGGAGGAGGCGCTTGCGGAAGCAGAGTCGGCCTTGGCAGGTGAAGGGATCGAGGTGGTCTCCGAAACGTCGGACGTGACCTCGTACCAGGACTGCCGGGAGCTTGTAGAGGCCGCGCTCGACAAGTTCGGCAGGCTGGACGTGCTCATAAACAACGCGGGCGTGAGCGTAGTGGCGAACTTCGAGGAGTGCACGCCCGAAGTGTGCGAGAAGCTCTACCGGGTGAACCTTATAGGACAGGTCTTCATGACCCGGGCCGCGCTTGCCGCTCTCAAGGAGTCGCGCGGGCAGATACTTTTCATGTCCAGTGTGAGCGGCATCCGGGCCATACCCACCGGCAGCCTTTACAGCTCGAGCAAAGCAGCGCTTCGGAGCTTTGCCGAGTCCATCCGGCTCGAGCTCAAGCCTTACGGAGTCCACGTGGGCGTCATCTTTCCCGGCTTCACCACCACCGATCCGCGCAAGACGGTCATGAAAGGGGACGGTTTTCCCCGGCCCATTAACCGGCCTCCCCACGACACCCCCGAGGGCGTGGCAAAAGGGGTCGCAAGGGTGCTTGAAAACAAGGAACGCGAGCGGGTACTGACCAGGACGGGAAAACTTACTCTCATCCTCCAGCGGCTCTCTCCCGCCTTGCTGGATTGGTACCTCGAAAACCGCGAGCTCAAAAGCTGAAGCCGTAGGGGAGGTCTTTGACATGGATTTCAAAAAAACCGAAGATGAAACAAAGACACTGAAACATTTGCCGGTGTGAGGATATGTCATGAAGATGTCCCGTACGTTGATCGTCTTTCTATGCTTGTTGATCGCGTCCCCCGCTTTGGCATCAAAGGAGGACATCTGCGCAAAGCAGGACCGGGAGGAGGCCGCCGGGGAGCGGGTAACCCACGCCGAGTTCGTCCACTACCTGCTTGAGATCAGCGGTCTGTCCCTTCCCGAAACTCCGGGCAAGGAAGATAAATCCTCGGAAAAGATGTCTCCCGAAGAGCGCTACCAGGCAGAGGTCAACGTTCTCACCCAACAAGGATACCCCCTGGAGCTGTCCATGAAAAAGATGAACAAGCTCGTAACCAGGGAGCACTTTGCCTCGGTCATGGCCCGCATAGCAAAGGAGTCCGACCCGAAGTTCGCCGCGTCCCTTCGCGCTTGCGAGACCGACGGGTGCAAGCTCGAGGCCCTGGCGGACCATGGCTGGATCAACTCGACAGAGGGCACTGTTTACAAGAAAGAGGTCCTTTCCATCCTGTGCGGCAAGGACATCAGCATCTACAGCTACTCGCCTTACAGCTTCAAGGCGCTTCTGGTTTTCGGGTTCCTTTCCATCATGCTTCTTACGGGGATCGTGCTCCGGGCCAAGGTGCCGTTCATCCAGCGGTTTCTTTTCCCGAGCTGCCTGGTAGGGGGGCTCCTGGCCATGGTCCTGGTAAACGCCGGGTGGGTCCCGATCGCGCCCGACTATCTCCAGCTTTTCGTGTACCACTTTTTCAACGTCTCTTTCATCTCGGTGGGCCTTACCGGCAAGAGCGAGGACGAGAAGGTAAGCGCCGACAGCAAGACCCTTTTAAAAGGCGCTATCTGGATGGCCCTCATCCAGGGCATCTGTTTTCCCATGCAGGGACTGATCGGCACCGGCTTTGTCTATCTTTTCAACCACCTGGGTTACAATCTTTTCGAGACCCTGGGCTTTCTCGTGCCCATGGCCTACAACGAGGGCCCCGGCCAGGCCGTCTCCATCGGCAAGGTCTGGCAGGACCTGGGCTGCACCGACGCGGCCACCATCGGGATCACCTTTGCTTCGGTGGGTTTCTTCCTGGCCTTTTTCGTGGGCGTTCCCATAGCCAACTGGGGCCTGCGCAAGGGCCTCGCCGTGCAGAGCCCGGAGGAGCTTCCCCGCTGTCTCATCACCGGCATCTATCCGCCGGAGGACTGCGAGGAAGCGGGCCGCCAGACTATGCACTCGGCGAACGTGGAGAGTCTGGCCTTTCAGCTCGCCATGGTGGGCCTGGTCTACATCATCACCTGGTTCTTCCTGGAGGCCTTCAGCAGGCTCTTCAGCCCGGCTGACGCCAAGATACTGTGGGGCTTCTTTTTCTTCTTCGGGCTGGTGTTCGCGCTCCTGGTGCGGCAGGTTCTGAAACTGGCGGGCGTGGTCCGTCTTCTGGACGGCGGCATCCAGCGCCGGATCACCGGCTGGGCGGTGGACTACCTCATCCTTGCCACTGTTGCCGCGATCGAGCTGGTGGTGGTGGTGAAGTATATTCTGCCGCTCGCTTTCATTTCCGTCTTTACCGGCGCCGCCACTGTCCTGGTGGTCTTCTACATGGGCCGGAGGCTCCAGTCCTACAACCTGGAGCGGACCCTGGCCATCTACGGGACCACCACCGGCGTGGTCTCGAGCGGACTGCTGCTGCTTCGCATTGTGGACCCGGATTTCCGGACCCAGGTGGCCATGGAGCTCGGCATCATGAACATCTTCTGCGTGCCGGTAGTGGTGATCGGCGTGCTTCTTCTGAGCATGCCCGTAACCAGGGGAGCGCCCATGCTCTACGCCGTGCTCGGCCTGGCCGGCATGATGGTGCTGAGCCTGGTTCTGCTCCGGCTGCTGAAGCTCTGGGGGCAAAAGAAGTTCTGAAGCGCCTGCCTCCCCGCCTTTTGTCAATCCCGCCCCGCTCTGTTATACTCCCTTTCAGCAAAGCTCACGGTGTCCTCGCCGCGCTGTTCCTGCATACAGGCTCGCCGGCGCTGAAATTCCGGCGGAGAGAAGGGGTCCGGTTTAAAAGATGCCAGTCCATTTGGTTCCAGACGGCAATGACGAAGATTACCGGGAGATCATCCGGCAGCGCAACGAATGGTTTTACTCGCTTTCCACTCCTTACAAGCAGGAGAAGCTCTTCGAGCTGGAGCTGCTCCTCAAGGCCCTGGACCGCTTTTTCAACGTGTCCAACCAGCCTCTTTCCGACCGGAACAACCTCGTCTCCCGCGACTTTCAAAACGAGCTTGTCATGGTCAGAAACGCGGTGACGCGGGTGGTCAAGCTCACCCAGGGCCTTCTGAGCGACGAGGACACCCGTGCCTTGCAGTTCCGCAGTTACGTGGAGAACCGGCTCATGAACGACTACCAGCGGGCCAGGCGGATCGAGCGGGCCCTTCTGCAGCGGACCCCCGAGGAGTCGCTTTACGTTCTCTGCAAGGCCTTCATCAACTTCCAGGCGGTGCTCCAGGCGGTGGCGGGCCAGGGACACGGCTCTTACTTCCTCTTTTATCACCTCGAACAGCTCATCAGCAGGGAGATAACCGGCAACCGCTTTTTCAACCCCTTCCGGGCGGCCGGGTTCGCGCCCCACTACGACGTGATCAAAAACCGCGATCTCATCCGGGTGGTCAGAAACATCGAGGACCCGGTTTTAAGAAAGCATCTTAGCGTTATCTTTCTCATGCTGTTCAAGCTGCTCCATTACTTCGCCTACGTGGACCCGGAGAAGAAGAGGCTGGAGGAGCTCAAAGACTCGCTTTTGATCTTCGCCCTGGTCCACTCCGAGGTCACGCTTCTGATCGAGCTTTTGGAGGGCGAGCTTCCCGGGGTCATTAAAGGCCGGGAGAACCTGGAGCCGGAGAAAAAAGAGGCGCTTCTGGACCACTTCGAGTCGCTGGTCTTCCAGCTTAGGATGGAGTTTCGAAAGATATACGACTTCGAGCTCAAGGAAGCCGCCCGGGTGCAGGAGATAACACCCCTGCGGGTCGGAGTAAGCCGGTCCAAGGGCATCCTGACCAACATCTTCAAGCAGGCGGTGGTGTACATTATCCAGGTGTTCGAGCCCGGCTTCAAGGGCAAGGACGTGTTCCCCGACTTCATCTCCCGCCTGGAGGAGTCCTTGAAGCTCCGCAAGGACATCTGGCTTTTCCATAAAGTGCTGGAGAACGCCGAGAACGCCATCGAGGCCTCGGGCTACCAGGGAGACACCGTGCCGGTGATCGAGGCGGTAAAGACGCTTCGAAACTTCATCTTTTATTACCAGAACATCTCCTTTCAGTTCGTGCGCTGCTACGACCGGGAGGAGTTCCAGAGGTTCTTTGACGAGGTGGACGGCTTTGACATGAGCGCGGTTCATGACCCCGCCCGGCTCCAGGACTTCCAGCGGAAGCTCCACGCATTCAAGATGTTTCTGGAAACCACCCTCGCCAACGTCAACAACCGGGCCGAGCTCCGCGAGGTGCCCTTCGGGACCGACGAAGGGGAAAAGCTGCTCTCCCAGTTCCTCGCCTGAAAGAAGACATGACGGATAAAAGAAAAATCCGGAGACTGCTCTTTCTGTTTCCACCGGTGCGCCTGGCAAGCGACACCATGAAGGTGGCCTCCTTTCCCCTCGGGGTGGGATACCTGGCCGCGGTAACGCGGGAGAGGACCGAGGTCGAGGTCATGGACGCGGTGGCCGAAAGCGAGCACCGACATTTCATGGGAGATGATTTCACCTGGTACGGCTCTCCCCTCTCCGAGATCCGGCAGAGGGTCGAGCGCTTCCGGCCGGACATGGTGGGCATGACCTGTATCTTCAGCTCGGTCTTTCCGGTGGTCCGGGAAGTCTGCCGTACCGTAAAGTCGGTTGATCCGGACATCATGACCATAACCGGCGGCACCTACCCAACCTTTATGCCCGAGTACTGCCTGGCCGAGCTCGCCCTGGACATGATCGCGCTCGGCGAAGGGGAGACGGTCATTACCGACCTGCTTGCCGCGCTGGAGGCCGGCACGCCTTTGAACGAGGTGGACGGACTGGCCTTCAAACAAGACGGAAAGGTCCGGGTGAACCCGAAGAACAAGTGGGTGGAAAACCTGGACCAGCTTCCCTTCCCCGCCCGGGACCTCATGCCCACCCAGGTGTACAAAAAAAGCGGCATCCCCCACAGCCTCTCCATATCCGGACGGACCTTTTCCCCCCTTATAACCTCGAGGGGGTGTCCGGCCAACTGCGTCTACTGCTCGTCCACCCGCTTCTGGGGAAACCGATACCGGTTCCGGTCCGCAAACAACGTGCTCGACGAGATCGGCGAGCTGGTCTCTCGCTACGGCATCGAGGAGGTCCAGTTCGAGGACGACAACATGACCGCCAACAAAAAACGGGCCATGGACATCTTCCAGGGAATTATAGACCGGGGCTACAACGTCCGCTTCAACTTTCCCAACGGCCTGGCGCTCTGGACCCTGGACGAAGAGCTTATAGACCTCATGGCGGAGGCCGGATGCTACGAGATGACCCTGGCTTATGAAAGCGGATCGCAAAAGGTACTATCCGAGATCGTGAAAAAGCCGACCAACCTCGCAAAAGCAGAGAGCATCACCCGCTACATCCGCTCCCGCAACATCAGGACCGATGCCTTCTACATAATCGGCTTTCCCGGTGAAACCAGGGAACAGATACGGGAGACCTTTGAGTTCGCCCGCCGCATGAAAACCGACATGGCCTACTTCTTCGTGGCAAACCCACTGCCCGGAACCGAGATGTACGAGATGGCCAAAGAACGCGGCATGCTACGGTCGGACTTCAGCTTCGAGAACCTCTCCTACGCCAGGTCAGCATACCACCAGGGCGTCTTCCCCCCCGGCGAGCTCGAAAAAATGGCAGCCCGAGGATTCCTGAAATACACCCTCCGGTCCTTCTT
>JAWOBU010000065.1:0-6798 GCA_046484135.1 bacterium | reverse complement strand
TCTTTAAAACAGGTGCTTACCTGGCTTCTCATAGTGGTCTTGCTGGTCGTTTTCATGGACCTTTTGATGTACGCCCTGGAGGTGGAAGTAGTGCCGCCCTGGTCCGAGGAGGTCTACGAGAGCACCGACTCCCTGCTTTTTCTTCTTCTGGCGCTCGTTGTCCTGGCCCCCTTGACCGAGGAGTTCGTGTTCCGTGGGTTTCTTTTTCAAGGGTTTTTGCATCGAATGGGACCGGTATGGGCGGTGGTGTTTTCCGCCCTGCCCTGGGCTCTCCTGCACGTGTTCCAGTACGAGTGGCTGCATCTTCTTCTCATACTTATGCTTGGCATAGTGCTGGGGGTGGCAAGGTGGAAGACGGGGTCCCTGGTGGTTCCCCTTATCATGCACGGCTTTAATAACTTCCTGGCCACCCTGGAGATCGTTTTCCTGTCTTCATGACCATGTGGAGGTAAACAAGCAAACCTTACGAAATAAGGTGGGGGGGAATTAAATTATCCACGGCGGAAAATCCCGAGAGCACGGCTTAGCGGGGTGGTTTTAAAGGATTTGACACCCTTTTTATCGGCCGACTTATATGCTATCATAACTCATCCTAAATATTGGACGTCTATGGAGGATTGAAAGATGAACAAGAAAGACCTGGAAAAGTTTCGAAAGATCCTCCTTAAACAGCTCGAGGAGCTGGAGGAGAAATCAGATGACTCAAAGGAGCACCTTGACGCATCCGATGATTATTATCCGGACCCCACTGACCGGGCATCGGCCGAGTCGGAGCGGAACTTCGACATCCGGGTCAAGGACCGGGAGAGAAAGCTTATAATCAAGATCAAGGAGGCCCTGGAAAGGATAGAGGACGGGACCTTCGGGATATGTGAAGAGTGCGAAGAGCCCATTGACATGAAGAGGCTGGAAGCGCGGCCTGTTACCACCTTGTGCATTGACTGCAAGATAGCCAAAGAGCACGAAGAAAAGATGCGGGGAGAGTAATGGCAACTCCCGGCCGTAAACCAAGGGTCCTGTTAGCCCTCCTTGTCCTGGCCCTCGTCCTGCCTTGCGCCGCGGGAAACGCAGAGGAAAAGGCGGACGCCGGCCCGGAAAAGTCGGGGTGGGAAAAGTTCAAGTCCTTCTTCAAGGGTGAGAAAGAAATACCGCCCGCAGAAGAGCTGTTCCGTCAGGCCGAGGAGTTCTACCACGGACGCGAGACGTGGTGGGGCGAGCTGGTCAGGAAGGTCCACGGCAAGGACAGCAAGGCATACCGGAACTGGTGGGGGGTAAAGCTCGAGAACTATACCCGGGCCAAGGAGCTATATCAAAAGCTGGTGGACAACTACCCCTATTACAAGCATACCCCTATCGCCGAGCTCCGGCTGGCCGGATGTGCATACGAGCTGGAAGAGTACCAGGACGCATCATTCCAGTACGAGCAGTTCCGGCTTTTGCATCCCACCCATGAGAAGGTGCCTTTCGCGCTTTTTCGCGAAGCCATGTGCCACTACCACCAGATGCTGAAACCGGGACGGGACCAGACCGAGACCAGGAAAGCCATAGAACTGTTCAATAAGCTCCTGGCGGAGTACCCGGAAAGCGGGCATGAAAAAAAAGCCCGGCAAAAACGCAAAGAATGCAGGCTTCGGATTATAAAGCACGAGTTCAGGGTGGCCAAGTTCTACTTCAAGAGAAAAGAGTTCTGGGCCGCGGCCGGAAGGTACCACGGGGTCTGGGAAAACTACCCCGGACTCGGGTATGACGCCGAGGCCATGTACAAGGAAGGGCTCTGCTACGAAAACCTGGATAAAACCGAACTGGCCATTGAAATATACAAGCGGGCGGTAAAAGCGGACCCCGGCGATGAGTACGCCAAGAAGGCTCGAACCAACCTGGAAGAGCTGCGGACGGAAGAGGAAGGCTGATGAAAAGAAGGCGGGCCCTTGCTGCCTCCGCCCTGCCCTTCCTGGCCGGATTCCTCATAACAGTCACCTGCTGCCAGAAGCTGGAAAAGAAAAAGCTCATAAGCACCCTCGAAACCAGGACACAAGCATTACAGACCGGAAACCATAAAAAGTACCTCGAGCTCTTCGCACCGGATTACAACGACACCCGCTTTGAACTCGATAGAGCACGACAAAAAATCAAGCAGGAGCTAACCCGAAAACCTCACCCCAAAATCGAGATCAAACAAAGAAAAATCGAGATGGAAGGGAACCGCGCAGTGGCCACCGAGCGCTTCTCTCTCCGGACCACCGTGAAAGGACAGGCCAGAAGCTATAACGACACCCAGCATCTGCTCCTGGAAAAAAGAGCGGATGAGTGGGTATGCCTCTCCGGCTCCGAGGTCCTTTGGATCATCGCAGGCAAGGCCCGGAAGGAGCACCAGGTCGAGCAGGTGCTCTTAAGAAGGGAAAACGCCCTCATGAACGAGGACATTAAAACTTACTCGAGACTCATCTCTTCCCGCTACAACCACCAGGAAAAGGATAAACAAGAGCTGCGGGAACAAATAGTGCACACCTTCCAGGTCTACGACGAAATCAAGTTCAAAAGCTTTGACCGCCGCATCTACTTTTACGGCGATTACGCCACCGTAAACCAGAAGTTTAACATGCACGCCCTCCAGATGGGGGAATCTAAAACCTGGAGCGGACAGGAAAGACTGACCCTGCAGGAATCTTCCCAAGGATGGAAGTTTATAAAGGGACTTTAAGGTACACACCGTGCAGGCCTGCTGTTCTTCGGGTTTGCTTGACAAGAGCAATAACATTTGTTATTAGAATGGGATTGGCGCCGAGCAAACAGCAACCGCTTTTTCCAGGGGCCAAGCAAAACAAAGTAGAGCAAGAAGGAGTAAAGGGAGAGTCCGCAAGCGGGAGAATGTAGTTTATGGGAGAAAAGGAGAGAGAAATGGAAAGAAAAGTGGCTATTGTGGGGTATGCCCAGTCACGACATGAACACAACATGCAAAAGACCAGAGAGGACATGGTGTTCGATGTTGTGAAGGAGGCGCTCCGGAACACCGGCATCATGCGGGACGACGTGGACACGGTGCTGACTGCGTCCACCGATTACCTGGACGGCCGGACCATCTCCAACGTGTTTCTGAGCATGGCGGTGGGCGCCTTTTTTAAGGACGAGTCCAAAGTCGAGGAGGACGGCACCATGTCGGTCCTGTACGCCTTGATGCGTCTTCTGGCCGGCACCCATGACGTGGCGGTGGTCGAGGCCCACACCCAGGGATCAACCTTTAACCCGCACCAGGTGTCAGAGTACACCCTGGACCCCTTGTTCGACCGGCAGTTCGGCATCATGAACGATGTGTCCATGGCCGCGCTCCAGGCCCGGCAGTACATGGAAGAGCACAACGTGTCCGAGGAGCACCTGGCCTTGGTATCCGTCAAGAACCTGACCAACGCCGCGTTCAACCCGAACGCCCACCGCAAGATGCCGGAGGTCAGCATGGACGACGTGTTGGACTCGAAGCCTTACTACGATCCTATCAGGGAACTCATGATGTCGCCGGTAAGCGACGGGTGCTGCGCCCTGGTGCTGGCGACCGAGGAAAAGGCCAGGCAAATTTGCGACAACCCCGTCTGGATCGAAGGAGTCGGCTTTTACAACGACGCCTACCTGCGCGACCGGGACCTTTTGAAAACCCGCTCTTTGGAACTGGCCGCCAATAAGGCTTATGACATGGCAGGGATCACCGACCCGCTCACCCAGCTCGACCTGGCCGAGGTTTCGGAGAGGTTCTCGCACGAAGAGCTCATGATCTACGACTCCCTCGGGCTCTGCCGGGAAGGCGGCGGCAGGAACATGATCGAGAAAGGCATCACCGACATATCGGGCGAGTTTCCCGTAAACCCGAGCGGCGGCGCCTTGGGAGCAGACCCGGTGTGCGCCACCGGTCTTATAAGGATGGTGGAAGCCGCGCGCCAGATCCGGGGCGAGTGTAACGGCTACCAGGTGCCGGGCGCCCAGCGCGCCCTTGTTCACGGCCAGTTCGGGGTATGCGCCCAGAAGAACGCCGTATATATTCTGGGAGGTGAATAATCATGTTGAGGAATTCAGCGATAATCGGTTGCGGCCAGACCAAGCACGCGAGCAAGCGCCGGGAGGTCAACCTTGCCGAGATGGTGTCAGAGGCCGCCTGGAACGCCATTCACGACGCGGAGCTTGATCCCAACGAAATAGACGCCCTCATAGTCGGCAACATGCAGGGGTTCGGCGGAATCGCCCAGCCCGAGCTCTGGCTCGCCGACTGGGTATGCGGAGAAGCCAAACCCGTGCTCCGGGTAACCACCGGCGGGACCACCGGCGGCTCGGTAGGCCAGGCCGCATTTTACGCCGTGGCCTCCGGCCTCTATGACAAGGTCCTGGCAATAGCATGGGAGAAGCACTCGGACAGCCAGGAGCCGGGAGCGACCACCGGCCTCATGCACGTGGCCATGGCCAACTTCTTCCACGCCCTCGACTACGGCATGAGCTTCAAGAACGTGGTGGCGACCACCGCGGTGGGGGCCGCCGCAGGAGCGGCGCTTTACCAGGCACGCTTTTACATGCACCGCTCCGGATGCACCATGGACCACTTCGACATGGTAGCGGCCAAGGACAGGAGAAACGCCGCCCGGAACCCATACGCCCACCTCCAGGTGCCCGACTGCAAGCCGGAGGACATCGCCCAAACCGAGATAGTGGCCTACCCCTTCCGCTACGGGCACATCTGCCCGGCAAGCGACGGAGCTTCCGCCATCGTGGTCGCCTCCGAGGAAGTGGCCCGCAAGAAGTGCCAAAAGCCCGCCTGGCTTCTCGGGCTCGCGTCCGTGACTGACGAGGAGAACCAGATGCAGAGCGAGAACTCCGGCGGAGTGGGAGTCCTGGACGCTTCCGAGCAGATGGGATCCAGGATGTCCGCTCAGAAAGCCTATCAGCAGGCGGGCATCACCGACCCCAAAAAGGAAATTGATCTCGCGGAAATCTACCAGCCCTTCCCCAGCCAGGAGCTCCTCTTCGCGGAAAGGCTCGGACTGTTCGAGGAAGGACAGGCCTGGAAGGCGCTTGAAAAAGGAGAAACCGACATTGACGGCCGGCTGCCCTGCGACCTTTCCGGTGGAGTCAACGCAACCAATGCCATCGGGTCCTCGGCCCTGCAAAGGATTCTGGAAGCGGCGCTCCAGATCATGGGCAAGGCGGGCGAGCACCAGGCCCATCGCGAGGTCAAAAAAGCGGTGGCCCACGGATGGGGCGGAGTAACCAACTATATTACCGTAACCGTACTCGGCGATAGTCCCAGGAGGTAAGAAAATGGCGGACAAAGACAAAGTTAAAGAGACCATGGGCGTACAAGGCATCTGGAACGTGGGCGCATACCGCTACAAGGCGCCCCGACTGATGGAGGAGTACACCCAGGGGTTAAAGGAAAAGAAGATCATCGGCTCATGGTGCAGAGGATGCGCCAAGGTCATCGTGCCTCCCAGGAACATCTGCGGCAGATGCCACCGCCGCATGAACGAGCGACTCGAGGTAAGCCAGAAAGGCACGGTAACAAGCTACATAATAAGCCCGGCCATGCAGAAGGGAAAGTACAAGGTACTCGGCATGGACCCCGTTGACATGGGAGTAGTAACAGAGGACGAAATCCTCATACCCGCGTTCGTAAGGTTTGACGGCTCCGACTCCAACATCCAGCTTCTCATGATTGACACAGCCCCCGACTCCATGTGCGTGGGCATGCGCGTCAAGGCAGTATGGGCGGACGAGCCGCAAGGGACCCTCGGCGATCTGCTCGGCGTTACTCCCCTGTCCAAGGACGAGATTTCCACGTGAGGTGGAATACATATAAACCAACCCCCCGGAGGTGTTATAAATGACCGAACAATCACCCATCGTAAAAGTAGGAGGGAAGATTCCCTTCCAGGCCGCCTTTAACTGGTCCGTGGGTATGCTCATGGAAAAGTTCATAAAGTCCCTCGCGGACAAAAAGCTCATGGCAGCCAAGTGCCCCGCCTGCGGCTATACCTATGTGCCGCCCAGAAACCGGTGCGGAAAGTGTAACGCCGAGATCACGGAAAGCGACCTGGTCGAGCTCTCCGGCAAAGGCGAACTGCAAAGCTATACCCTCGGCATGGTCAAGCTGGACGGCGCCGGCAACTTCGAGGACCTGCCAACGCCCCAGGCCATAGGCTCCGTCAAGCTCGAAGGTGCGGACTCGACCCTGTTTATGCCGCTCCACGACGTGGACGTGGAAAAGCTCGACCCCGGCATGAAGCTCGAAATAATATGGAACGATGAACTCAAAGGACACCCCACCGACATAAAA
Organism: bacterium; assembly: GCA_046484135.1. Lineage (GTDB taxonomy): Bacteria > RBG-13-61-14 > RBG-13-61-14 > RBG-13-61-14 > DATKZS01 > CAYQTK01. Next base: position 488 of record JAWOBU010000065.1, on the reverse strand, counting down.
GGATTCAAGCCCACAAAGTAAACCTGTAATAAGAGGCCGGGTCCCGGCGTTTGCCGATTAAAGAGGACACTTCGCACAACACGTCCTCCAGGTGAACGCCGGGGCCTCGGCCCGCTCTCTCACCGGCACCGCCAGGCGGAAGCCCGGCCCTAAACGCAACGCCACAACGATTTTTTTGCTCAAGATGACTCCCGTGCGAGCGACTTCAGTCGCGATATCTCTCTGTTCCGTAAGCTCAATATATCTTCTCCTCTTCCCTTCGCGTCTCCGCGCCTTTGCGTGAAACCCTCTTCCTTCGTAGAGAAGGGGTCAGTTCTTTACAATTAAGTTTGTGTAGGTCTTGAGACGCAATACTTTAGAACAGCAGCAGTTATCTTTGGGAGTGCGGTGGCTTGCCGCCGCTTTGTGTCAGGGAGCTTGCTCCCGTTATGGTGGAGACTGGCGCTACTGTTCATATACATGCAACCAAGACGGGAGGCCAAGACCGG
>JAWOBU010000003.1:0-36880 GCA_046484135.1 bacterium | reverse complement strand
GCATAAGATGCAATGTCATAGACATCATCGCGCAGGAGCGGCTCGCCTCCGGTAAGTATTATGATGGGAGAAGCAAAACCGGCCACCTCGTCAATGAGCGCCTTGTACTCGGCAAGGGACAGCTCTCCCTCGGGAGCCGAGTCGCTTGCCGAGGCCCGGCAGTGGATGCAGTTCAGGTTACAGCGCTGGGTTACTTCCCAGGCCAGCACCCGGGGCTGGAACGCTTCTTTGCTTTTGTCCGTTTTCAATCTGAGAGGTGTCCCTTTTCCACTGCTTGTTTGGCAAAGTAGGTGATGATCAGGTCCGCGCCCGCCCGCTTGATCGCGGTCAGGGTCTCGCGCACGATCATGCGCTCGTCCAAAAGCCCTTGCTCCGCCGCGTTTTTTATCATCGAGTACTCGCCGCTCACGCTGTAGGCGGCAACCGGCAGGTCAAAGCTGTCCGCCACCGATCTTATTATGTCCAAGTAGGACAGCGCGGGCTTGACCATTACGATGTCCGCGCCTTCTTCGATATCAAGCTCGACTTCCCTAAGCGCCTCCCTGCTGTTGGGCGGGTCCATCTGGTAGGTCTTCCGGGTGCCCTGGAACTGGCCCGAGCCCGCGGCCTCCCGGAAGGGGCCGTAAAAAGCGCTCGCGTACTTGGCCGCATAGCTCATGATGACCGTGTCGGAAAACCCCTCCCCGTCCAATGCGTCCCGCACAGCGCCGATTCTGCCGTCCATCATGTCGGAGGGGGCCACCACGTCCGCGCCCGCTTCTGCATAGCTTACGGCGATGCGGGAGAGGAGCTTGAGGGTAGGGTCGTTGTCCACGTCGTCCCCTGTGGCGGTGAGTATGCCGCAATGACCGGAGTCGGTGTACTCGCAACAGCACAAATCGCAGATCACGCAGGTCTCGGGCGACTCGCGCTTTATAGCGCGGACCGCCTGCTGGACCGCTCCTTCCGGGTTATAGGCCTCTTCCGCTCCCGGCGACTTCTTCTCGGTTACCCCGAACAAGAGCACCGCGGGAATGGAGAGTTCATTAAGTTGTCGAGCTTCTTTGGCCACAAGGTCGGGCGTGAGCCTCTCCTGGCCCGGCATGCTCGCGATGGGTTCTTTTTTATTGCTGCCCTCGATCACGAAGTAAGGCATGATAAGGTCCTGCGGAAGCACCCGGGTCTCCCGCGTCATTCGCCGCAGGCTTTCGGTACGGCGAAGCCTCCTCAGCCGGGTTTTGGGAAAGCTCATCGGATTTCCTCCTCAGTCAGGTAACAGGCCGGGTCAGCGGCCCACATGTCGCCTTCCTTGGCCTCGGCCCGCGCACGGAAGCCGCCCCTGCAAACGGACAGGAACCGGCAGCGGGCGCACTTGCCTTTGACAAGCTCTTCCCTCCGCCGCAGGTCCCAAAGGAGCCGGTTGTCCGGGTCGAGCCAGATGTCGCCGAAGCTCTTCTCGCGCACGTTGCCCAGGATTTTATCGCGCCAGAACTGGTCGGGAGAAACGTCCCCGTTCCAGGAGACGCAGGAGATGCCCTCGCCCGTGCTGCGGGCCCGGTTGGCCTGGATCATCTCGAGTATGCGGTCGGCAAGCTCCGGCCGGTTTCGGCGGGCCCACCACCAGATGTACGGGCCGTCCGCGTGGTTGTCCACCATAAGCACTTCCTTGTTGTGGCCCTGCTCGTGCATCTCCAGGGTCTTCTCGATGATGGTGTCCAGTGTCTCGCGCGTCTGTTGGTGGTCCAGGTCTTCCTCCATCAGCTCGGTTCCCCGGCCGGTGTAAACCAGGTGATAAAAGCAGATGCGCTGAACCTCAGCCTGAACCAGCAGGTCGAGAATCGCGGGGACCTCTTGATAGTTGTGCCGGGTCAGGGTAACCCGCAAGCCGGTGCGGATGCCCTCCGCTTTACAGTTCTCGATGCCCTCCATTGCCTTTTGGAAGCAACCTTTGACCCGCCGGAACTTATCGTGGGTTTGTTCCATGCCGTCCAGGCTGATGCCCACGTAGCCGAGCCCGCAGGTCCTAAGCTCGCGGGCCATCTCCCTGGTGATCAGGGTCCCGTTGGTGGACAGCGTAAGCCTCATGCCTTTTTCGGAAGAATAGTGCATGAGCTCGAACAGGTCCTCGCGCAAAAGCGGCTCTCCTCCGGAAAACAGCATCACCGGACAGCCGAACTCCGCGGTGGACCTGATCATATTCTTGGCTTCCGTGGTGGTGAGTACATCCGGGTCTTCTTCGGCTCCGGCATGGGCGTAGCAGTGCACGCATCTTAAGTTGCATCTTTTCACGCAGTTGTAGACCACGATGGGGCGGTTAGCCGCGGAGGGGGTCTCGCCGGGATGTCCTCTGCTCCCGTAACGGAGCTCGTCAGAGGGCTCTTGTTTTTCGATTAATAGCTTACTAACGCCGATCATTTATATCTCACCCTTTTTAGTGGCCTGTCGGCCCGCTTTGATTTTTATTGGCTTTTACAAAGCTCTCGATAGCTTCCACTACTCCGGGAATGGTGTGTGCCTCTGCCTCGATGTCTACTGAAAGGCCGTGCTCCCTTATGGTCTGTGCTGTTATGGGTCCGATGCAGGCGGTGCGGCAGCCCTCTGGCAGCCGGGCGCGCTTGAGGAAGTGATCCACGGTCGAGCTCGAGGTGAACACCGCTATGTCCGCGTGGTCCGGAACTTCGGCCACGTCTTCCGCGCCCACCGTGCGATAGGCAGGGACCAGGTGAACGTCGGCGCCCCGCTCCTGTAATCCTTCCGGAAGTATCTCCCGCGCTTCGAGCGCGCGGGGAATGAGCACCCTTTTGCCGGACAGGTCTTCCGGAAAAGACTCCAGCAGGCTTTCGGCCACGAACTTCTCGGGCATAAGGTCGCAGTTTACGCTGTAGCTTTTAAGCTCGCGCGCGGTGCGCGGACCGATGCACACGGTGGTAAGGCCCGCCAGGTCCCGCGTGTCCCCCCCTTTTTCAAAAAGCCTCTGGAAGAAGGCGTCCACACCGTTCACGCTGGTAAAGACCAGGTAGTCGAACTCGGAAAGTCCGGCCATGGCCCGGTCCAGGTCGGTGTAATCCGGCAGTCCCTGAATTTCAATGGCAGGGACCGACATGACGCCCGCGCCTTTTTCTTCGAGCCTCTGCCGGAGCTCCGCGGCCTGATGCCGCGGCCGGGTGATAAGCACGGTCCATCCGAAAAGCGGCCGCCGGTCGTACCAGCGGAGCTTGTCGCGATAGCGGACAATGTCGCCGACGATGATTATGGCCGGCGGTTTGAGTCCCTGGTCTTCTACCTTTTGGACAATGTCTTGCAGGGTCCCGGTTACGGTCTCCTGCCGGGGTGTGGTCCCGTGTCGGACCAGGGCCACGGGAGTACCTTCTTTTCTGCCGGAGGCCAATAGCGCCTCCACCACCGCGGGCAGGTTCTTGACGCCCATGTAGTAAACCAGGGTGTCTGCCTGAGGCGCTGGTATCTCGAGTCCTTCCTTATCATCGCGGCGATGCCCGGTGATAAAGGCCAGGCTGGCGGAGGCGTCCCGGTGGGTTACGGGCATGCCCGCGTAAGCTGCGGCCGCCACCCCTGCGGTAACGCCGGGCACGATCTCGAAGCCTATTCCCGCCTGGGCGCACGCCTCTGCTTCTTCGCCTCCCCTGCCGAATACATAAGGGTCTCCACCTTTAAGGCGCACCACCTGTTTGCCCTTTTGTGCCTCTTCCACCAAGAGCTCCAGGATGCGCTCCTGGGTTACAAAGTGGGTCCCGCCTTCTTTGCCCACGAAGTACTGCTCCGCTTGCGGAGGGAACGTCTCTCTAATCCTTTCGTCCACCAACTGGTCGAAAAAGATTATGTCCGCCCGCGAGATGACCTCGGCCGCCCGGAGTGTGAGCAGGCCGGGGTCTCCCGGTCCCGCCCCCGCGATATAGACAAAGCCGGTCATTCCCGGACCTCCTTCAGGATATCTTCCGCTCCTTTTTGAAGGAGGTCCTCGGCCAGGGCGCGGCCCGCGGAATCGAAGTTGTCCGCTGAGTCCTCCACTTCGGCCCGCAAGAGAGGCTCGCCGTCAACATGGGCCACCACTCCCCGGAGATGGAGCCGGCCGTTCTGCACCGTGGCCAAAAAGCCGGCCGGCACCCGGCAGCCGGCTCCCAGGGCTGACATGGCCTTCCGTTCCGCGCGCACGGCAATGGAAGTCTCGGAATGATTGATAAGCTTTGCGATCTCGCGGGCTTCTCCTTCCTCCCTGGTTTCCAGACCCAGCGAACCCTGCCCCGCAGCAGGCAGGACCAGACGGAAAGGCAGGGCAAGGGCCAGGTGGGGATCGGTCTTGACACTCAGCCTGGCAAGGCCCGCGCTCGCCACCACCAGTGCGTCCACGTGTCCTTCCGAGAGCTTTCTTACCCTGGTGTCCAGGTTGCCGCGCATGGGAGCGAACGAGAGTCTTGGAAACGCGTTTTTGAGCTGGGCGATCCTGCGCAGGCTGGATGTTCCCACTGTAAGGTCCGGGTTCATTGATTCGATTATATCTTCCAGCGGTACTTGATCTCCGGCGCCGGGAGGTAGGCGGTCCGAGCGGATAATAAGGGTATCACCGACTGCTCCCCTTTCAGTGCAGGCAGCCACTGTGAGACCTTCGGGCAGCCGGGTGGGAAGGTCTTTCAGGCTGTGCACTGCAATGTCAATGCGCTCTTCCAGGAGCGCCCGGTCTAGCTCTGCGGTAAAGATGCCTTCCTTGCCAAAGGCTTCGGGGGACAGGTCGTGTCTTTCGTCTCCCTCGGTTTTGATAGTTGAAACCTCGAGCTCGATCTCGGGCACGAGCTCCCGGAGCCGATCTTGTACCCAGTTTGCCTGCCACAACGCCAGCTTGCTTCCCCGCGTTCCTATAACGATCTTTTTCAAATTTTTGACCTTTTTGCCGGACTCTTTTAAAAGCAAGGAGAAAATCACTGCCTCTTGATATCCTGGAGCTTGATTATAATATATATATAAGTAAATTAAAGAACAGGGAGGCAGAGCTTTCTCTGTTCTTCGCGGCTGGTTGTCCGGTTTTCATGGTCAAGATGGATATTCAAAAGTAATCGAGCACTCCCCCGCGGCATTAAGGAGTTTACGGCAATGAAAAGGGAGGGGTTGTTTTGTCGGGCGAGTTGAAACTTTCCGAGCATCTTAGTAAGCCGTGCGTCCGGATAGGAGTTGATGCTTCCGATCGGGAGAGTCTTCTTTTTACGCTTGCGCAGGTGGCGGAGGGAGCGGGTCTGGTATCAGACCACCGGCTTTTCCTTGAGCACCTTAAACAGCGAGAGGATGAGATGAGCACCGGCGTGGGCAGGGGGCTTGCAGTCCCTCACGCCGAGGTCCCGGGCACGGAGGACACCTTTGTAATCGGCGCCACTTTGCTTAACGCGGTGGAATACAAGTCCCTGGACAGCGTGCCGGTGGACGTGGTTTTTCTTATCGGCGGCAAGCCGGGGGCGGTGGGCCTTCACCTTCAGCTCCTGGCCCGGATCGCGAGGCTGGCGCGCCAGCCCGAGTTCCTCACCCGGCTTAAAGAGCAGGAGACCTCTGAAGGGTTCCTTGAGGTCATAGCAGAGGCGGAAGAGCTTCTTTACGGCAGCGAGTAAACCTGCTCAAGGCACGGTTATGGCGGGCGCGTCGTCCGGCGGCAGGGGAATGCCCGTGGGAGTGTCCGGATCGTCGAACAGGGCGAGGAAGTAGAGCACTGCCTGAAGGTGGCCCCATCCGCTGCCGTAGTCCACCCCTTTTTGGTTTGCTTCCACCCGGACCATCCATCCCGACTCTACTGCGGACGCGGCCAGGGAAGCGGCCTTGTGCACGGCTTCTTCAACCGTCTCGTCCCGGCCGGGACGCCGGGAAACAGGTACAGTCAGCATAATGCGGACCTTTCGCTCCTCTTCCTGTTCTCTCTCTTTTATCATAAGCTTGCCGCGGCGGGCGCTGGTTTTCCAGTGAATGTCCTTGACCCGGTCTCCTCGCACGTACTCCCGAAATCCGAACAGCTCATCACCACGGCCCCGCCGGTGCCTTGATACCTGGGCGCCGCGGCTCGCCGCCAGCTCCCGGTCTTCCTCGGAAATTCGGCAGGAGGGCAGGGCGATCACTTCCCCCGGCAGGCGGGCCTTCTTGGCTTTTTTAAACAGTCCCAGCGGCGCGGAGGTGGAGATAAGGGTTTCCCGGAAATTTATTCTGCCGCGGCGTGAGGCCAGCGACCTGCCCTTTATACTGCGCTCCTCCCCTGCGGTAAGGTAGGGCAAGTAGGCCATGACTTCTTCGTTCCCCATCTTCTCCCGCACCTGGAGCGCGAGCGCCGGGACCAGCCGGTTTCGGTTTTTAATGGTATAGCTGATAGAGAAGACCCTTCCTTGAGTGACCGTGTCCGGGGGGTGTCGTTCTATGCGGACGCCTGCGATCATGTACTCGGATATGGAGAAGGAAAAAAGCATGGTGGAAAGCAGCATGGCCAGGACCAGGTAGAGAAGATTGTTGCCGGTGTTAAAGGACGCGACGCCGATCAGGGCGACCAGGAACATGAACATGTAGCCGGACCGGGATATCCTGACCCGGCGGTTAAAGAGCCACTCCGGGAAGATGATCTTCCGGACCAGCTTCCAGGTCTTCACGGCCCACGAGCTTGATATGGCGGAGGTCTGGTCCATGTTAAACACGGCATCCAAAATGATTGCGTCTCTTAATCGCGACTAAAGTCGCTCGCACGGCAACTCTTCTTAAGCATTTTTTAAAATCGCTTTAAAAAAAACAGGAGAAGTCAGGGTCAACTCCGGTCGGGCACGTGCACTCCCTGCCCGTCCGCGAGCGCGCGATAGGCCTTTTCCACCCGGTTCCAGTTGTCCTCCCGGTCCAGGGCCCAGAACCGGCCCATGACCGTAACCACGCGGCCCAGGCCCAGCTTTTCGCAGAAGCGCTCCACGTCGTCTATGTAGCGGGCGCCCGCTTCCGGCCGCTCGCCCCGCCTTCCCAGCAGAGCGTGATGATAGACCGTGCTTACCCCTTTTTGTTTGGCCATCTCCAGGAGGGCATACAGATGGTCCACTGACCCGTGGCTGGAGTAGAAGCTGACAATGCCCAGAAGATGGAGGGGCCTGCCTTCCTCGACCGCGGCCTGCATGGGGGCCAACAGGGCCTGGTTGTCATGGAAGGACCCCTCGGCAATAGCGTTGTCTATCCGGAGCCGGTCGGAGAGGATGCGCCTTCCCGCTCCCATATGGAGGTGGCCTGCCTCGGAGTTGCCCACCTTTCCTTCGGGCATGCCCACCCATTCGCCGCTGGCAAGGATGGTGGTAAAAGGGTACTCCGCCTGCAGGCCGTCCATTGTCGGAGTATCGGCTTTTCGGACCAGGTTGCCGAAATCGTCGTCAGAGTATCCCCACCCGTCCAGGATGACCAGCAGGAGGCGGTTGGCCCGCATGTCCGTATCGCTTTTTACAAGGCTTTGTCCGGTCATCTCTTCCGGCTTTTTAAGTCCCAGAAGCGAGAGCACGGTGGGCGCCACCCAGGTAAGGTCCCCGCCCGGTTCGAGCTTCGCGTTTTTCATGTTGTCGTCCGCCAGTACAAAAGGCACGGGCGAGTTGGTATGGCCCGTGTCCACGGTGCCGTCCGGGTAGTACCATTTCTCCGCACTGCCGTGGTCCGCTGTTACCAGTGCGGTTACTCCCTGACTGCGCGCTTCGGAAAGCACCCGGCCCAGCTCCCGGTCCACCGCTTCGATGCCCTGGATGACCGCGTTCTCGTTCTCGATGTGGGCGAGCACGTCCACGTTGGCGAAGTTGACGACAATTACGGATGAATCTCCCCGGAGCTTTTCGATGACCTTGTCCGCGACCTTTCGGGAGGCCATCTCCGGTTTTTCGTCATGGTTGTTCACGTCGCGGGGAGACTCGATAACCTCCATGTCCTCGCCCGGGAAGGGGGCCTCCCGCTTTCCGTTCAAAAAATAGGAAAGGTGGATGGCCTTTTCCGACTCGACCACCTTGGAGAGCTTCATGCCCGCCGAGGTTATGGTTTCCACCATGGTTCCCCGGATGCGCGTCTCCGGGGGGAAAGCCACCTTTACCGGCAGCTCGGAGTGGTACTCGATCATGGTGGTAAAGCGGGCCACCCTTCCGCCGGTGTCAAAGTGAGGAAAGTCCGGTTCGATAAAGGCGCTGGTAAGCTCGATCTCCCTCTCGCCCCGGATGTCATAAAAGATCACAAGGTCGCCGTCCCCGATTCTGCCCACGGGCGCGCCCTCCGCGTCAACCAGGACGCGGGGAAGGAGCTGTTCGTCCTCTTCGCCCGCGGCGTAAGCCGAGCGGACCGACTCCGCCATAACTTTCAGTTTCTCGCTCATGTTTCTTTCTCCGGACATGTGGGGAAATCCTCCGGAGGTTTAATTTAGCAGTTGATTACGGATTTACCAAATCGGCTGCCGCGGGTTTTCTTGTTACATGTTCAGGTATTGAACGGCAGGAGCGGATGTGGTATTACTTGTAACAGGTGTAATCAGGAAAGGGAACTCGTGCCAGGGAGGATGCTATGAAAAAGATGGTATTAGCGGCGTTGGTCTTGGTTGGAACGGTTACCTTCGGTTTTACAGGGTGCGACACGGGTGAAGAAGGGGATGTCAAGTCCGAGAACCGGCCGCCCCAGCTTATGAAGGTAAAGATATTTCCTGCCTCTGCCACGCCGGGGGAGGAGTTGGAGGCCCTGGTGGAAGTACGGGATTACGAGCTGGACGAGGTGGAGTACGAGTATAAGTGGTTCGCAAACGACGAGGTGCAGGACGAGAGCGGCAAAACGCTTTCCACCGCCGGCATGGAGGCCGGCACGAAGATATATCTTAAGGTCCTTGCCCGGGAGAAAGACTCGGACCGGGAAAGCGGCTGGAAGAAATCAAACACCGTGGTTCTGGGAGAAGCTCCTCCCCCCGATTTAGGCGGAGTCAGCATTTCTCCTCAGGACCTAATAACTACTACGGACCTGAGCGCCGAGGTGGATTACGGTGATGTTGATCCCGCGGACGTATACCGGGTGTATTACCGGTGGTTTGTAAACGATGAGGTTGTAAAAGAGGGCCCGGAAGAAACCGAGCTTTCTTCCGACCACTTTCGCCGGGGAGACCGGGTCTATGTAGAGGCCAGCCTTGATGAACAGTTTCCGCGGGAAAGCACGGTGAACTCCAAGGTATACCCGGTTGTTAACGCTGGGCCGGTCCTGGAGACCACACAGATGGAAAAGCATCCGGACAGGATCATCGTGCGGACCCCCGCCCGCGACAAGGACGGAGACCGGCTGAACTTCAAAGTCAACAAGGCCCCGAAGGGAACCTCCGCCAGCATGCAGGGCAACACCCTGGTCATCGAGGTTCCCATGCCCGAGGAAAAGGGCGGTTATGACATCAGTTTTGCTGTCTCCGACGGCCATGGGGGAAGCCAGACCCGAACCGTGAGCTTTTCCGTGCGATAAAGGCGTAAAAGAGTCGCCCCTGCCATGTGAGGTTTATTCCCCTGCGTCGGCGCCTTAGAGAGGGCCGCTGCCTACCTAACCAATGACAACCGGGCCTGCCCGAATTTTTCAACGTATTTTAGTGTGGGTGGATAGAAAGATGCGTTTATCGCTTTCAGGGCTTCCAGCCTGCCTGTGCGTTCCGCACGCAGACAGGCACGCAGACAGGGCAGACAGGCGGGGAACAGGGAAAAGGCGGGAACTGGCCCGGCTCCTCCCCGCCGGCAGCCGAGAATGCGCAAAACAGCCTTTATGAGGAGCAGCACAAATTCTGTCTCGCTCATGTACATTGTTCAGTAACCCGCTTTTAAATACGTTGATCCGAATTTTGAATCCCCTGGGCGTAAAAGTGTGTCTAAATTTATTGCAGCTTCCGGTTTATGGTTAAATACTGAAAAGCTTAAACTTTAGTTGTGAATAAGTTTAGAAAGAAGGGGCGGTGTTTCCGGGATTCTTCGCCTGAGGACCCATTTAACATAAAAATAGAATTTTGATGTAAAAATGGGGATCTTTGAGGTTGGAGCCGATAAAAAGCCCTTTTTTGTTTTATCTATATATAGGGTCATTAATGTTTAATATCCCCAACATGTGCGAAAATTAATATTAACTTGTAAGAAATTATAGATAATTATAAAAAATTCCTTGACAATTATGTGGTGATTGCTTCAAAATTATAATCAGCAGAGTAGGCTTTTTGTGCCAGGCAAATTTTGAAGCAAGGGCAGGTAGCGATGGGAAAAAATAATGTCAGGCAACTGAGGGAGTCTCAGCTCATGAGTAAAGCTGAGTTGGCCCGGAAGGCTGGTATTAGTCCTCTTACCATAGATCGGATAGAAAGAGGCGAGAACTGTCGAATGGATACCAAACGGAAAATAATCTTGGCGCTTGGATTTACGCTGGGGGATAAACATAAGGTGTTTGCAGGAGACGACGAGGTCAGGATCAAGAAGAAGAGCAAAGACCTGCAGACGGGAAACAGTTGAGCTTTGCAGAGAGCTTTATTCCTATGGGGGCAGGAGGAATTAGATGGCATTAGGAGGCAAGAAGGGAATAATCGGCGTTGATATAGGCTCGAGCTCTATCAAGATCGCCGAGCTTAAGGAGAGCAAAAAGGGGTACATTCTCCAGAACTTCGGCATGGTGGAGCTTCCTGCGGAAGCGATCGTGGACGGGGCGGTCATGAACTCCCGGGCCATTGTAGACGCTATCCAAAACGTAATCAGCGAACGCAAGATCAAGGCCAAGGACGTGGCGACCTCGGTGTCCGGGGCCTCGGTTATGATCCGCAAGATCACCCTGCCTGCCATGAGCGAGGAGGAACTGGGAGACCAGATCCAGTGGGAGGCTGAGCAGGCGATCCCTTTTAACATCGCGGACATGTACCTGGCCCACGAAGTATTGAACCCGGGAGACGACGAAGGGAACATGGAGGTCCTGTTGATCGCCGCTCGGAAAGACCCGGTCAATGACTACGTGGCGGTGATCAGCGAGGCCGGGCTTAACGCCGCCGTCATGGACCTGGACGCCTTTGCCGTCATGAACTGCTACGAGATGAACTACCAGGTGATGGAGAACGAGGTGCTGGCGCTGGTGAACGTGGGGGCGAGCCTGGTGAACGTGATCATAGCCAAGGGGGGCAAGTGCCTGTATGCCCGGGACGTTACCGTGGGGGGGAACCTTTATACCGAGGAGATCATGAAGGAGCTCAGCGTGACCGGTGAAGAGGCGGAGATCCTCAAGGTAGGCGGGTCAGCTACCGGCGAAGAAGAGGCGGTGATGAGGCAGGAAGTCGAGGAAGTGATCCGGAGGGTGTCGGAGCAGATAGTCTCTGATGTTGCCAAGTCCCTCGATTTCTACCAGGCCACTGCCTCGGAGGACCAGGTATCCAAGATCTGGCTGGCCGGAGGAGGATGCCGAACGTCCGGGCTGGCAGAGACCCTGCAACAAAAGCAGAATGTTCCGGTGGAGATATTGGACCCTTTCCGGAACGTGGAAAGAAACCCCAAACAGTTTGACCCGGCTTACCTTGAACAGATAGGGCCCCAGGCAGCCGTTAGCCTGGGACTGGCCTTGAGAAGGGTGGGTGACCAATGATAAAAATCAATCTACTTTCAGAAAAAGGGCCTCCTATACCGAAGGTCTTGAACCAGCTTCTGGTAGGGTTTTTCATCATACTGGCCGTGTGTACTTTGCTGGTGCTTTTGTACATGAACAAGCAGCAGCAGGTCCAGACCTTGAGGGGCCAGGTGGAAGACCTGAAAGCGAAACAGAAGGAGTATAAGGACGTAGAGGAGAACATAAAAAAGCTGGAGAAGACGGAAGCAAAGCTTGAGAAAAAGATGAAGTCCATAAACGAGCTCCAGGAAGGAAGGGAGTTCTTTATTAAAGTGCTGAATAAAGTGTCGGAGAGTGTTCCTCCCAACCAGGTATGGCTAAACAGTATTGAATACAACGGAGAAAGAGGAGGAGATGTAAAAGTTAAAGGAACCTCCTACGACAAGGACGCTGTGGCCGTGTTCATGGGCAACCTGGCTATTATTCCCTGCGATGACGAGAAAGACGTCAAGCACCCCGTGTGCATCGAGAGGAACCAGGCTTGTTTAAAGCCGGAAAGGGAGCGGAATTCCAGTTCCAACTCTCCGTGGCAACATTCCGAGTGCAAGGTGTTCTATGACCATAAAGAAGAGGAACTGAACGAGATGAAAGAGTGGCGCAAAAATCAGCCCAATTGCAAGTCCGAGTGCAAAGCAATCAACTGCTCCCAAGCGGAAAATGTCAGCAGGTGTGAACGGAACAAGGAGGAGTGCATTAAGTCTTGCGAGGAAAAGCTGGAGAAGTTAAGGAAGCTGGAAGCAGAGTACAAAAAGCTTCACGAAAAAGAATACATTGTTTATGACAGTATTAAGCTGGACTACATCAGGGCCGACAAAGGCCGAAAAGGAGCGACATCCAGGAACTATCAGTTCAGCCTGAAGATGAAGGCGGCAAAGTAATCAAATGATAAACTTGAGTTCCATTGATATTTCCGGAGGAAGCGGATGGCACTGAATCTGACATTTGTTGAGAAGATGCCCTGGGCCCAGAAGCTGGTGATATTAATAGGCATTATAGCCCTCTTAGGGGGGGTGTGGTACTACTTCATGTACCTTCCCGTGGTGGAGGAGATGGCGAAGGTCCAGCGAGAGAAAGAGAAAGAGAGCGACAATCTCAAAGAGCTCAAACAGAGAAAGGCTGATCTTCAAAATATGAAAAAGGGGATTGAAGAGCTGGAGGATCGGTTTAGGGAAAAGAGGGAAGCCCTTCCCATAGACCCGGAAATAGACCAGATCATCCTCAAGCTGGATAACCTGGGGAAGAAGAACGGCATCGAGTTCAGCCGGATAACTCCTCATAATCCTTCGGCGGTGGGCAATCTATACCGGCAAGTGCCCATCAAACTGGAATTTACCGGCAATTTCCGTTACGTGATGAGGTTCTATTACGAGGTCGTGAACATGAAAAGGATCGTCGAGATAAGTGATATCAGTATGAGACCCCACGGTAAAGGCGGCGCTCGCATCTCGGTGAATTGCAACGCCACTACTTATATCTCTTTTTAAAAAGAAGGGGATAGAAAATGAAGATCGGAAAGCTGATCCGTATTGCTGGAATAATTATTTTATCCTTGGTTTTTTCGCATCTTATGGGATGTGATTCCATCAGCGGCATGTTTGGCCAAGGGGAAGCCGAAGCGGACGAGGTCGCCCAAGAGGCTGCCCCCGAGACTGCCAAGACCGTTCCCGAAGGTTCCAGCGGGGATTCCCGGCAGGATGAAAAAACCAACCAGAAGGATAAACAAACGGGGGATAAAGGGAAAGAGGAGAAACCCCGGAAGTGGGAGTACGTTCCCGAAAACAAGAATGATCCTTTTGAGGTTCCCCCTGCCCCCGAGATACCGGCGGGCAGTACGGTGGGCCAGCAGTTTGACTTGGAGCAGCTTTTGTTGATAGGAATCGTGCAAGGTGCAGGATACGATGCAGCTTACATCCGGCTTCCCAACGGAGAAGGAAGGGTGGTAAGGGTAAATGATCCCTTAGGCAAAATGGGGGGAGTGGTTACGGAAATAGGGAAAGACTACATTATTGTAGAGGAGACATATATAAAGCCGAGAGAGGACACCACCTTTGTGATCAAAAAAAGAATGCCCATGGTGGAGGTGGAAGAATAAGTACCGCTCTGGGCAAATGCAACTTTCCGGCAAAACGAGAAGAGGCGGCGCTGGTTACGGCTGACATGAAGAGAAAGAGACCTATTTGAGGCTGCATTGTAATAAGGGAGGAGAGCGAAGATGTCGAAGCGAAAATTGAAATGCGGAAGCGGAACGGTTCTTGTTATTACGCTGTTCTGGATAGCTGCGATAGCACTTTGTGCCGGCTGTGCAGCTCAAAAGGACGCGCAATTGACAAAGGTTTCGGAAGATCAGGGAAGCCTCGAATCTGTCCGGGTGGAGGCCGGGGACAAAGAAGACAAGGTTATTTTAAAGGTGTCTCCGGAGGCCAAGTACCATTATACTATTTACAAGTGGGAGGACCCTCCGCGCGTGGTGGTTGACATCACCGGCTTGAAGAAAGGCGATCTCCCGAATGTTGCCCAGGCTGCGCAAGGGCTGGTAAAGGACATCAAGGTAGACAAGAAGGATGACTCGGCAGAGGACTCCGGAGAAAATCTTCGGGTCATAATGAGCCTGAAAGAATCCGCTGAGTATAAAGCCCAAAAGGACGAAAACGAGTCCTTGATCGTCAGCCTTTCAAAGGACTCTTCCGCCTTACCCGCGAAGGGGGAAGAATCCTCGGGAGTGCTATTGGTGGAGGACGGAGGCTCGCTTAGCATTCATGAATCCTCGAAAGCCTCGGAAAACAACAAGTCGGGTGCTTCTGAAGATGAATGGGTCTGGAGCGGTCCCCAAACCGTAGAAGACGAAAACACTGCGACAGCAAAAGACAAAGACAGAGCGGCTTCTGAAGAAGCGGTATATGAGGGGGGGCCCGCTAAAAAGCTGAACGGGATAAATATCAACGACCAGGGAGACCTGGCAAGGGTGGAGCTGAATATGGACGGCTCCCTCGCGGATTATAGTGCATTCTCCCTGCAGGATCCGCCTCGATTGGTGGTTGATCTGTGGGGTATGGAGAACAAAACCGAGATCGCCAAGAAAACTGTAAATGAACAAGGAATACATAGAGTCCGGGTGGGACAGCATCCCGACAAACTGAGGCTGGTGTTCGATGCTGCCGACTCAATGCCTAACTTTCGCTTCGACAAAGGAAATAAAAGTCTGATTGTTACCTTCAGCAAAACGGTGGATGTGTCTGCGACCACGGAAATGCCCATGATTGCCGATACCGAGACCTCGGGAGCCGTCCCTGCCGGAGGGCAGGAGAAACAAGCCGATGCCGTTTCTAAGGAAGAGAACAAAGGAAAAGAAAGCTCGGAGGGAGAATCCGGCGCGTCTGCCCGGAAGCAGATGGAAAAGCCCGAATCTGAAGACGGCTGGTCCGTTATGCAGGTGGCCCAGGAGGACGAGTGGGGCGGCTTGGAAGGCGGAGATAAGGGCGAGCAGTGGACCGAGCCGGCTCCTGTTCCGGAAGAAGAAAAACCGGCGGAGGAACCCGCCGAAGAACCGGCTGAAGATGTTGACCGGGAAAAGGTCCCCAAACCCTCGGAAAGCTTTGATTGGGGAGACAAACCTCAACCTCCTATCGTGGAGGGGCCGGGTAAACCCGGTATAGCCTATATTGACAAGGTCGAGTTCAAATATTCCGAGCAGGCCTCCACCATTTCCATTCACGCGGACCGGCCTCTCCGAAGGGAACAATGGGAGCTGCACAACAATGTGGACGAGAACGTGGACGAGAAGGTGGTGACCATCTTCATCTATGACGCTCAGCTTGCCGAGGACCAACAGAAAACATTCGACACCAGCGAGTTTTCCAGCCCCGTCGAGATGTTCTCCGCTTACCAGAGGCCCGGCGAGAAGAGCGCGAACGAGGTGGCAATCGTCATAAATCTGAACTCCTGGGCGGCGAGCAAGTGGGACCAGCAAGGGCACAACCTTGTTCTCAAGTTCGAAAACACCCCCGGTAGTCTTGGCATCGGTGGAGAGCCTACCAAGGGAAGGTTCGGTCCCCAGGGAGAGGAGTTCACCGGAGAAGACCAGGCAGGATACGGCCCCGGCGAGGCCGAGCAATATGGTGGCGGAAATGTAAGCCTGAATTTCAAAGGGGTGAGCATAAGAGAGGTGCTGGCCGTACTTGCAGAAAGCTCGGGAATGAATTTCGTGATTGATGAAAACGTAAAAGCTACGGTAACCATTAAGCTGGATAATGTCCCTTGGGATCAGGCTCTCGACATAATTCTCGAGACCTATGGCCTGGAGAAAAGGAAGAAGGGCAACATCCTCCGGGTGGCACCAAAAGGTGAATTCCGGAAAGAACAACAGGAAGAGTTCCAGCAAATGGGAGAAGAGCGAAAGTATGAGCCCTTGGAAATTAAGATAATACCAATCAACTATCTCGAAGCAAATCGCATGAACCAGGTTGTGCAACAGCTCTTAACCCCTGGGAGGGGGAAGGTACAAGCCGACAGAAGAACCAATTCACTGGTGGTGATGGATCGGCCGCAGGTTCTTCAGCAGGTAAGCGAACTGGTTAACAGGTTGGACAGGCCAACCAAGCAGGTACTCATCGAGGTGAGAATGGTTGAAGCCACCACGGCCGTTACCAGGGAAATCGGCGTGCGGTGGGGGTCCGAGCTTAACCTGGGGCCCCAAACCGGGACTCCGACAGGCATGCAGTTCCCGAACACCATTCAGTTTGGGGGAGCGGTGCTGGGAGGATCGGAAAACGCCGGAACCACTGCAGCAGCCTCCAGCTCCGGCGGTGGTGCCTTGGGGCTTTCCGTCGGCCATCTGACCAATGCAGTTGACCTGGACGTAACACTCCGGGCACTGGAAGCTCAGGAGAAGATCAAAATAATCTCCAGCCCTCGAATACTTACTCTTACCGACGAAAAAGCCAGTATTCAACAGGGCATCAGTATTCCCTTTCCGCCGCCTTCGACACAGGGGGCTGGAGGCATGGGATGGCAGTTTGTGGAAGCCACTCTCAAACTCGATGTTACACCCCACGTGGCCGAGGACGGCAGCATAACCCTGGATATTCAGGCCCAGAATAACGAGCCTGTAACGGTGGCAGGCTCTGAACGGCCAGGGGTCAGCACCAAGGAAGCCCAGACCACCATATTACTGATGGACGGAGAAACCGCGGTGATAGGAGGCATCTTCAAAATAACCGAAAGAAATCCAACTACCCAGGTGCCGTTTTTAGGGAACCTTCCTTACATAGGAAAACTGTTCAAGAACGAAATAACAGAGTCGAGAAAAGAGGAATTGTTGATTTTCCTTACCCCACAGATCGTAAAATCTGGCAAGGCCCCTGAAAATAAGGAAAATTTGCAGGCGCCCATAAAAGTGGGCGGATGACATTATTTAATGGTGGGTTTTCCAGCACCGGAATCAGGAGGGGAAGAAGATGAACGGAAAGAAGCTTTTAGCATTTCTCATAGCGGCAATAGTGGCAATCGGCATGGCAAGCTGCGCCCAAGAAGGGCCGGGAATGTCGAACGTGGAGAATGTCAACTCCGCGTTGAGCTTAGATTCGCTGGTCGTTGATCCGGAAGTGGACCTGTACGATGGTTCCTCTGTATTAACTACCAGCGTACATTACAGTGTGGAAATCTCGGTGGACCAGGTGGCGCCGGAGCAGGACACTTCTACCATGACCGGGATACACTTCACTGAATACGAAGTGGATTACGCAAGCGATGATCCGGATTATTCCGTGGCCTTCAATCCCATTGAGGTGCCTATCCAGGCATATGTCCCGCCGGGGGACAATTTATCGCTGTCGGGTTACTTGGCTATGCCAGGCGAATATAAACAAAAGTTTGTAGATGATTCCGGGTTTCCTGCCGGCTCATCGGACCAAATAATATACGAGTTCAGTTTTACCTTCTACGGGGAAAACCAGTTCGGGCAGGAAGTAGAGGTTAAAGGCTCCGATTATACCTTGTTTGGAGATTTTTAAATAACGACCTTGGCAAAAGGAAATTCATGAAGACCACGAAGAAGGTTACGGCACTCACGATGATCATCGGCGCGGCTGCCCTTCTGGTGTCTTTTGTCATCGGGTGCGAAGGACAGGACTATTCAAGCAGTTCGACTCTGGGAGGGGCGGAAACCTCTTCGGCGGACGCATGTACCGATCAGAAAGATAATGATAATAATTTACTGATTGACCGGTAAGGTTATCCTCCCCATCTTGCGGTGGATAATCCTCATAGGCGGACCCCAGGTATCGTGGACTACACAGAACGGACTGGATGATGGAGGGCCTGCACCTGTTACCAGAGGGGAACCCGACACTATAGGGATTTATAGGCTGGTGGCATACTTTATGGACAAAGACGGCGCTTTTAACCTCGTACTCGGTGAAAAATGGAACGTCGAAGTCCGTGAAGGCGATGCCAATTGCAGCGTCGGTCCGGACCTGTCCTGTTATGATCCCGAATCCGTCTCTGAAAAAGACGCATGCTCAAACGGTGAAGATGATAACGGTAATTTTATAGACGCGGAGGACCCGGGATGTCTATTGGATTGCATCTCCGGAACCACCTCCGAAAGGTATGTGCCGGAGTGGCCTACGGAAGAAGATCCCAAAAGGCCGGTGCCGGAATGCAACGATTTGATAGACAACGACGGCGACGGCAATATTGATATGGCAGACCCCGATTGTACTGATGACTGTGATTTGAGTGAGCCCCAGTGATTCATTAAAAACCCGGAGACTCTGAAGATGGGCAGGGCCTGAAAAGGGGCTCTGCCCGTTTTTGAGAAATAAAGAAAAAATATCGGCCCGGATTATAAATCGGCTTTGACAAGAGCACCCAAAAAAAGATAAGCTGTCTTATGAAGACGGAGATTGAACTTGGCTCGCCCATCCAACAACAAGGAAGAAGACCCCAAACTGGAGAGGTACAGGAAGGCCCTGGAAGAAAACCCGGACTCCAGGTACTTTGCCCCCCTCGCCGATGCTTTGAGGAAACAGGGACAAATACAGGAAGCCATCAAGATCGCCGAACAAGGCGTAAAAAGAAATTCACGCTATGAAAGCGGATTGGTGGTGCTTGCAAAATCATATCTTGAAAACGACCAGCTCGAAGAGGCTCTGCAACAGTTCCAACTGGTAACAAGGTTGAATCCGGAAAACGTGAACGCCCAGAAAGCCATTGCAGAGATTTATGACAACCTCGGTTACCACCGGCAGGCTACGCAGGCCTACAGCACGGTAACCGTACTTGACCCGCGCGATCAGAATGCGCGCCAAAGGCTGGACCTGCTCGAAGCTACCGCACCTCCCGAGCCGGAGCAGGAAACTCCGTCAACACCCGAACCGGCCCATGACTCTACTCCTGTGCATGGCCGGGCCGAGGAACCGGGCGAAGAAAAAACCGAGGAGCTGACTCCCGTATCAAGGGAGGAAAAAAGCCCCGGCCTTCCTGAAGAAGAGGAGAAATTCATTCCCGAGCCGGTGGCTGATAAAAATGAAGAGAAGCCGCCAGAGACCGAAGAAAAAGCGCCCCGGGTAGAAGACGTGGTAATAACCGAGCCCGGTAAAGGCGAAACCATGCCGTTGTTTAAAGGGCCGCCTCAGGAAGCGGAAAGAGGCACGGAGTTCGCTCCCCACGAGGAAGAAGAAAAGCCGGAGCCCTCTGCCGACAAAGAAGATGAAAGCGGTTCCCGGGAGCCGGTCACCCCGGAAAGCCGGCCCGGCGAAGAAGAGCCGAAACCTGAACAGCCAAAGCAGGAAGAACAGGAAGACGTGCGAACCGAAAGTTCCGTGGACACGGACCAGCCTCAGCATGACATGGAAGAAAAAAAGCTGGATATGTTCTTCAACGGCGCAAAACCGGGAAACCTCTCTGTGGCCGAGGACGCTTCTCCCTTTGAGCCGCTGTCTAGTCCCCGATTCCAGGTTAAAATAGAAAAAAGCAACGGCGGAAAGATGTTCTGGAAACAGGGACATTACCAGGAGGCTCTAAAAATAATCGCCCAGGACTTGTGGGAGGCTCCTTACGACCAGGAGCTCAGGGAAGAGTTCCTGAAAGCATGCCACGCCATGGACCGATCCCCCGAGGCTGTCCTCGACGAAGTCATTGTTTTGGAAGACCGGAAGCGAAAAGAACGGCAGGAGAGGCCGGAGGAGGAGGAAGCTCGGGAGACCGACTCTTCCCCTTCGGAAGAGGAAGCGCCGGCCGGGAAGGAACAGCCGAGCGAGGCTGATCTGGAAAGCAGACAAAAGGTTGAAACCCTGAAAGCTTATCTGTCCAGGATCAGAAGGGACAAGGAGAAAATGCCATGATATTCGACGAAGTCGTTCAGAAAGCGGTGGAGGAAACAAACGGCGGCATCGCGGCTGTGATCATGGCCAGCGACGGCATAAGCATCACCCACTATGTAAAGCCCGAGAAAAACATTGACCTGGAAACCCTCGGAATCGAGTACGCAAACCTGCTGGCAGAGATCGCAAAGCACACCGAAGCCATGGAAGCGGGAAGCGTAAAAGAGGTGTGTCTTAAAACCGATAACTTCCTCTCCGTCATCCGGGTCCTTACCTCGGAGTACTTTATTGCACTTATACTGCAAAAGGACGGAAACCTGGGCAAGGGAAGGTTCATACTCCGCGTAAACGCGCCCGCCCTATTAAAGGAGCTCTGATACATGAGCGCGGTACTCGTCATTAACGGGCCTAACCTGAACCTGCTCGGTCAAAGGGAAGCGGGCATCTACGGGAAGGTGAGCCTTCAAAATATCAGCGACAACCTCGCAAAGATGGCAAAGGACAGGAATATAAACATCGAGTTCCTCCAGTCCAACCACGAGGGCGAGATCGTGGACGCTATCCAGAAAGCAAAGGGAAAGTTCGACGCCATACTTATAAACCCTGCCGCCTTTACCCATACCTCTGTCGCCATAAGGGACGCCTTCCTCGCAACGGACATACCCTTCGTCGAGGTCCACCTGAGCAACATAAGCGCCCGGGAAAGCTTCCGGCATCATTCCTTCCTCTCCGACATCGCCCGCGGGACCATCGCCGGCTTCGGCGAGCAGAGCTACTACCTGGGGCTCCAGGCTCTCTTCCAGGTCCTGTCTTCCAAGTAAGCCCCGGTTCCTCAAAAGCCTATTGAAAGGTCCTCTTTATCAACGAACAGTGATAAAACCGCAAAGACCAGGAGAACCAGTCCGGATTCTCTTTGATTTCAACTCCCGTGTGGGGGTATTCACCGGTAACCCAATGCTTTCAGTCTTTGTCTGGTCTTTTGGTCCACCGGCTCCGCTTTCTCCTCGCCCGCGTCCGGCAGGGCAAGCAGGGCTCTAAGGAGCCCCTGCATCTCTTTTCTTTTTTCCATGTTCGTATCCGCAAGGTCGTTTTTTTCAGGAGGGTCATCTTCCAGGTTGTAAAGCTCCAGCTCGTCATCGTCGGGCCGGAAGAAAATCTTCCAGGGCCACATCACCAGGGCGTACTCGGGCTCCATCCCCAGGAAGTGGACAGCCGCGGCAGGCCTGGCCTCTCCACCGCGTCCTTCCAGTAAAGGTACCATGCTCCTCCCCGGCACCTGGTCAGGGCTTTCCAGTCCCTCGATCTCGAGCAGAGATGGCATAAAGTCAATGGTCCGGACCTGCTCGGTTACTGTCATTCCTTTTGGCACGCCGTGGCCGAACATGATGAGAGGAACCCGCATGACCGGCTCGTGCAGGTCGGCCACGTGGTCCATGACCTCGTGTTCGTAAAAAGCTTCGCCGTGGTCCGCAGTGACAAGGTAGACGGACTTACCGCTTCCGTTGCCCGACGCCTGCCGGCTTTGCTCCAGCTCGGAAATCAGCTTGCCCACCCGGTCGTCCACGTACTCGATCTCGGCGCGGTATAACGCCCGGAGGTACTCGAGGTCATAGTCGGATGGAGAGCGCCAGAACTGGTACCACGCCCGGTGGCTCCCGAACTGGCCGATCTCTCCCACGGCCACGTCTTCAAAAAACGGCTTTTCCATGTTCCCTACGTGTCGCTTCCGGAAAGCCTCCGGCGGATAGTAGGGAGCATGGGGATCAATGTAATGGATGTATAAAAACACGTCCTGGTTCCGGTGCCGCTTGATCCAGGGGATGATGCGCCGGTTTAAGCAGTCCGCGCTTTCCCGGAAAAAGGAGCTTGCGCAAGCCTCGTCAAAATGGTCGAACCCTTCCGCGTAACCGTTCCTGGACATGAGAAAGTAGGTCCCGGAGAAGGCCGCAGTATGATAGCCCGCTTTATGGAACCGCTCGACCAGCTTGGGAACGGAGTCTGCAAGCACCAGGCCTTCCTTTTCCGTAAACATGACGTTGTGCTGCCACGGAAAGAGCCCGGTGAAGATGGAGGCCACCGAGGTCAGTGTAAAGGGGGAAGCGGTGTAAGCCCGCTGGAACACTGTCCCCCGCCGGGCCAGCTTGTCGAGCTCCGGGCTCGGGCTGGGCTTTCGGCCGTAGACCCCCAAGTCATCCGCGCGGAGGGCGTCTATAATAATAAACGCCACCAGCCGGCCGGGTCCCGGTTTTTCAAAAGACGGATGGGCTAGAAATGCCCCGGGTTTATCGAGTCCGGCGGACACGCGCACGCCGCTTTCGCACGGGCACATGGAGGGGGAGACATGCTTCCATCCCTCCGAGCTTTTCGGGTCAACTTCGAACTTCTCGGTCCGGTCGCCGCAGGAGAGCCGGAACTCGACCGGCCGGTCCGTGCTGCCGGGCACCATTCCCAGCGCGGCCTGCAGGCTTTCTTCCTCCCGGCAGGGCCGAAGCCGCACCGGATCATCAAGGGCCACTGCGTTTTTGACCACGCCATTTATGTTGATCTTGCGCGGCCGGTGCCGGTCGGGATGAAAAAGAGCGGAGATCGAGTCACCCGGCCAGTCCCGGGCGCTTGATTTCGCGGTCTGGTCCGGCAGTCGTTTGGTCTTGGCAGGACCCTCGCTTTCGCAGGAAATAAAAAACAAAACGAGGCACAGAGGGAGCAAAAAGAGGGCACACACTGGGAGGGAAGGTCTTTTCATTTTTCAGCTCCGCAATATGATTCCGCCTGCCGGTCCGTCCACGACTTCGCCGATCACTGCCGCGGCGACTTTTTTATTGATGAGCGTTTCCACTATCTTTTCCGCTTTCCCTGCGTCCGCGCTGAAGAGCAGGCCGCCGGAGGTCTGCGGGTCGAACAGAATAGGCCACCAAAACTCGGAAGGTGGATTTCCCGAGACGAACGGCCCGAAGTGGGAGCGGTTGTTACGGGCGCCTGCGGGCACGGACCCTTTGTCAGCACATTCTTTGACCCGCGGCAATAGAGGGACCTGGAAGATGTCAATAGCCAGGGCCACCTTGCCGGCGCAGGCCATCTCTTGAGCGTGACCGAGAAGTCCGAAGCCGGTGATATCAGTGCACCCGGTCGCCTCTTCCTCCACCATGGTCTCGCAGGCTGTCCGGTTGAGTTCCATCATGAGCTCCACTGCCGCCTGGAAGTCTTCTTCCCGGATGGAGTCCTTTCTGCGGGCGGTGGACAGAAGCCCGGTGCCGATCGGCTTGGTCAGTATAAGCTTCTGCCCGGCCTGGGCTCCGCCGTTGGAGATGACCTTGTCGGGAGAGACATGACCGATAACCGCGAGTCCGTACTTCAGGTCGGTGTCGCGCACTGAATGCCCGCCCGCCATAACAGCGCCGGCCTCCGCCAGCTTGTCCGCGCCTCCCTGCAAAATCCGCCTTTGCATGTCCTTGTCCCCCTCGGGAGGGAAGCAGCAGATGTTCAAGCCCGCCAGGGGACGGCCTCCCATGGCGTACACGTCGGAAAGAGCGTTACAGGCCGCTATAGCGCCGAATTTGTACGGATCGTCCACAATGGGGGTGAAAAAATCCAGGGTGAAGATGATGCCGTGCTTTTCGTCAAGACGAAACACACCCGCGTCGTCGGCGCTGTCCGCGCCCACGATCAATCTGTCGTTCACCGGGAAGTTCAATCCCCGAAGAAGCTCCTGCAGGTCGCCCGGACCTAACTTGGCCGCTCATCCAGCGGCGCTGGCATCCTGGGCCAGGCGGACCTCCTGGTTGTCTTTTGCATCAGTCATGATAAATCTCTGTCTGCCATGATAACGCAACAAAGGGACCGCGCAAAACCGGCCGTGACCGGCTTGATTCAACACGCACATTCCGCTACCATGCCCGGAAAAGCAAAAAGGAGGACCAGGGTTAAAATGGTGGACGTGCAGTTAGCGGACCGGATCAAGAAGTTGCCGCCTTACCTTTTCGTCCGGCTGGACGAGATGAAAAAGAACGCCCAGAAAAAGGGCGTGGACGTAATAGACCTGGGGATCGGAGACCCGGACCGGCCCACGCCGAAGCATATTGTACAAGCGGCCCAAAAGGCCATGGCCGACCCCGCCTATCACCACTACCCGAGCAGTTACGGTCTTGCGCGTTTCAAGGAGTCCGCGGCGGCTTATCTCGAGCGCAGGTTCAAGGTCAAGCTGGACCCTTCCCAGGTGGTGAGCCTGATCGGCAGCAAGGAAGGGATCGGCCATTTTCCTCTTGCATACCTTAATCCCGGCGACGTGGCGCTGGTGCCGAGCCCGGCTTACCCGGTTTACAAGATCGGGACCATGTTCGCGTGCGGCGAGCCTTATATCATGCCTTTGCAGGAGGAAAACGGGTTTCTGCCGGACCTTTCCGCCATACCAGCGGACGTTGCGGACCGGGCCAAGATCATGTTCATAAACTATCCCAATAACCCCACTGCCGCCACCTGCGGGCTGGACTTCTTCAAAGAAGCGGTCGAGTTCGCAAAGAAGCACAACATCGTGATAGCCCATGACAACGCCTACTGCGAGCTCTGCTTTGACGGGTATGAAGCGCCCAGCATCCTCGAGGTGGAAGGGGCCATGGACTGCGCTGTCGAGTTCCACTCTATGAGCAAGAGCTTTAACATGACCGGCTGGAGGATCGGCTTTGCCGCGGGCGCAGAGGACGCGGTGTCCGCGCTGGGCAAGGTGAAGAGCAACATAGACTCGGGCGCCTTTGAAGCGGTACAGATGGCAGGTATCGAGGCCATGGACAACGGCGAAGACGATATCAAGGGCCTGCGGGAGATGTACCGGAAGCGCAGGGACGTGCTTCTCGAAGGCCTTGACAGCCTGGGCATCAGTTATCAGAAGCCGAAAGGCAGTTTTTACGTGTGGGCGCAGGCGCCTGAGGGCATGAGCTCCGAGGACTGGGTGGGTGCGCTTATAGAAAAAGCCGGCATCATGACCTCGCCGGGCAACGGGTACGGTGAAGAAGGGGAGGGCTACTTCCGCATGGCGCTTCTGGTGGACGAGGACCGCATGAAAGAGGCGGTGGACCGCATGGAGAAGATGAAAAAGGAACTGGATTAGTGGTCCGGGTTTACATCGGTCTGGGCTCTAACTTGGGCGATCCGGCGGTCTCCATTAAGGAGGCGTTGCAGAAGATAGAGAAGGAGAGGGCGGGCAAGGTCTTGCGGGTGTCTTCTTTCTACCGCACGGAGCCGGTGGGTATAAAGGACCAGCCCTGGTTCGTGAACGCGGCAGCGGAGCTTGAAACCGAACTTTCCCCTGCCGGCTTGCAAAAGGCCCTGGCTGATATTGAAAAGGAGCTGGGCCGTCCTTCCGAGCGAGTCAAGGACGGCCCGCGCATTATTGACCTGGATGTGTTACTATGGAACGAAGAAGTCATAAAAGAGATTGGCCTCGAGGTCCCGCATCCCCGCATGCAGGAGAGGAAGTTCGTGCTTGTGCCGCTTTCCGAGATAGCGCCGCATGTGTGGCATCCGGTACTGAAACGGACGATTGAGGAGCTTCTAGGCGAGCTCGAGGACAACACATTGGTGGAGAAAATTGAACAGCCATGAAAACCAGCCCAGGAAACAAGGACGCGTCATGGTCCGGCTGATTGTTATTCTGGTCCTGGCCATGTTCGCATACTTTACGGTCCGGAACCTGTTCAAGTCGCCCTCCCGCAAGGTGGAGGGGAAAAGGCCGGAGGATGCGGGTTCCCGCGACCTGGAGGACCAGTCGGAGATGGCGCAGGACCCGGTATGCGGGACTTACGTGCAGGCGGAGACCTCGCCGTCGCTGGTGAGAAGGGGCCAAAGGATCTACTTTTGCAGCGACGAGTGCATGAAGAAGTTCATGGACTCGGACAAAGGATGAAGGAAACTTCTGCAAAACGAAAGGTAAAAAGGAGGAGAACATGGGAGACTTTCTGACGTTCCGAAGGTTCATGACGCCCGTCATCATCCAGGTACTTTTCTGGGTCGGAGTGGTGGGATGTATTGTCGGCGGTGTTATTTATATGGTCACAGAGCCGGGCGCTTTATCTGTGGCCGGGGGTATCGGGCTTATAATCCTGGGACCGATCGGAGTGAGGATTTACTGCGAGCTTATGATCATCATCTTCCGCATCAACGACAACCTGGTGGATATCAGGAACAACACCACAAAGACGCTGTGAATCGTTTTTTTACTAACCAGCCTTTATAAGTACAGGGCAGGCAAAGATGCCTGCCCTGTTCTCGTAGTTTTTATAAGGCCCTCGGTAGTTTACTGGGCCGGCGGCTGCGGCATCTGGCCGCCCGCGGGAGCGGAAGCACCGAGCTGGTTTACAGCGTCGCAAATCTTCGAGATGAGCAGGGCAAATATGATGATTACCGCGATAGAAGTGATAAAATTGATCAAAGGAATGATGCTGACCAGTACCAGTATGCAGTAAGCCAGTGCCAGGTTCTCGGGAAGGGCGGGACGGCCCACGTAGTTGTTGAAGTCCTTGGTGTAGCCGTGGAAAGCCACGAAAATCCAGTAAAAGTTAAAGATGGGGATGAAAAGAAACCCTACCGCTTTACCCGGAGTGGTCCGGGGATTCGCCGGCTGAATGGCTTTCCACATCTTGTAGACAAAGACCAGCGTTACGATAGCCGCATACAACATCACCGCCAACCCCAAAACATAAAACAAGCCGGCCCCCATGGCCGCTCCATCGGACGGCTGCTGGCCGCTCGCTGCGATTATGGCCCCCGCAATAAACATGAGGATAAAACCGCCGATAATTCCGCCCAGATAAGACCCCAGATAAAACTTCTTGGAAAGCACCATTTTTTTCTCCTCCTTACTTGTTAAGATTGACCCTGTTTTCTCGGCCATTAAATTGACGTATTTAATACCACGCCAGGACATTCCTGTCAACTAAAAAAGAAAAGAAGAAAAGGTCCGGCTTGACAGTGGTCAGGGGCCATGCTAAATATCTCTATTGGTCTTTCCCGGCGCTACTCTCGGGTAAGAGATTTTTTTTGCAAGCAGAGGTCCGCCGGTGTAAGCGGTAATCCGGCGCCGGGCTTTCTGCTTCAGGTTAAAGGCGGTATCCAACAGAAGACTTAAACAGGAGGTCAAGATCATGAGCGAGCCAACTAATAATACGGCTTTAGGTGTACAGGAGAACATTGCGGGGTTGCTCTGCTATGTAGCGGGTTTTATCACGGGGATCGTGTTTCTGGTCCTGGAGAAGGAGAACAAGTTTGTCCGGTTTCATGCCATGCAGTCTTTGGTTACTTTCCTGGCGCTTTTTGTCATCTCCATAGTTGCCGGATTTATTCCGCTGGTGGGATGGCTCATCAGCTTATTAATCGCTCCGCTGGGTCTTGTTCTCTGGATTCTGCTTATGTACAAGGCTTTCCAGGGCCAGAAGTTCAAACTGCCCATAATAGGCGATTTTGCCGAGCAACAAATCGGGCAATAAGATTTTATTTCACGCCATCGGTAAATAAAAAGCTTACTTCCCGAGCTTCTGCAACGCCTGCTCCGCGGCAATGGTGATGGGCTCGGCGCTGGGTTCGGAGGAGCAGTCCGGGTTTCCGGCGCACATGAGGGTGGTCAGGTCCCGGACGGTTTTCTCGCCCAGTATCAAGGCGTTCACGGCGTCTATCCCTTTTGCGGGAGCCACGTCATCGCTTACGATCTGTCCGCCCAGGAGCCTCCCGTTCTCCTTGTCGAACACGAGCTTCAGGCTCCAGGGCTTTTTGCCCACGATCATGTTGTGCTTGCTTCTCGAGTCAACAGTGGCCGAGACCGTGTCGAAGTTTTCTTTTTGTGCAGCCTCCTCGGTCAGGCCGGTGGATGCGAAGTACTTGTCGAAAAGCCTTACCGCGCTGTTCCCGAGGACCCCCGGGAAGGGTATGTCGTAGCCGGCCAGCCGCTTGGCCGCCAGTCTTCCCTGGATGACCGCGGGCCCGCGCAACTGGATGGGAGCGGGTTTTTTGGTAACGAAATGGTGGTTCTCAATGCAGTCTCCGGCCGCGATTATGTCGGGGTCGGAGGTCTCGAGATACTGGTTGACCTTGATGCCGAACCTGCCCAGCTCGAGGCCCATGTCGCGGGCCAGCTCCAGGTTGGGTCTTGCTCCCACGTTCATAAACACCAGGTCAGCGGGAAGGCTCTCCCCCGAGGAAAGCTCGACGCCGCTTACCTTACCGTCGCCCAGGATACCGGTTACCTTCTCCCCCGTACGGATTTCTATGTTTTTCTCCTGCATGTGCTGCCGGACCCGGTCGCCGAACTCAGCGTCCACCATGAGCGGGAGCGGATGTCCCAGAAGCTCGACAATGCTTATATCGTACTCGTCCCCTTTTTGTTCCTTCAGGAAAGCAGCCAGCTCCATGCTGATAAAACCCGCGCCTATGAACACCAGCTTCTTGGGATTCTTCTGCTCCAGAAACTCTTTTATGTTCTCCGCGTCCTTTAAAGAACGCATGCTGAAGACACCTTCCAGGTCCGCGCCCTCGATGGGAGGAACAAACGGGCGCGAGCCCACTCCCAGCACCAGCTTGTCGTAGGGAAGTATCCTCCCGTCGGAAAGCTTTACCTCTTTCTTCTCCCGGTCAACGCTTTCCACCCTTTCGATGATCATGTTGATGCCGTTGTCCGAAAACATCTTGTCCGGGTTCACAATGGATTCTCCGGTGGCCAGACCGGCCACGACATGCGGCAACGCTCACCTGACAATAAACCGCTTTTCCTCCCGGACCACGGTTATCTCCACGTCCGGCATAAGCTTGCGGGAGAGCATGGCCGCAGGACCGCCCACGCCGCCGCATCCGATAACCACCAACTTCTGACCTTTCTCCATAGCTTGAACCTCCTTTACTGCCGATGGCACCCCAATGAAATCAACACCATTCCAATCACGACCTCGGGGAATGTCCTTCGTAGCTCTTGCGCATCTCCTCGATAATGCCCTCTCTTATGGACATGTAACCTTGGATGAACTTGTCATTCGACACCCGGTAATAAACATTCTGTCCCTCCTTACGAAACACCACAGCTCCACGGTCCCGCATTATCCGCAAGTGCTGCGACACGTTCGGGACCGGAAGCTCGAGCTCGGAAGCGAGAGCGGAAACCGATTTCTCGCCGTCCGCCAGAAGCCACATGATCATGATCCTGGTGGCGCTGGCGAGGACCCCGCAAAACTCCGCGTGGACTTTGAATATCTCCGGGTCCAGTTTTTCTTTCTTCTTTTTACTTTTCATCCTTTAGTTTCTTATTTGCGTACTTACGCAATAGGATAGCAAATAACAAAGGTCTGTCAAATAAGAGGATGTAAAATTATGACGACCATCCTTAACCTTCCGGCCTCATTAAGGAAGAATCAGGCGGCCGGCTCTCTGGAAAGTTCCGGGTGTTACAGGGTGTACGGGACTAATCCTTTGCATTAGAGGGCGATAGCTGGGAAACTGTTTTTTTGGAGAGGCGGAGGGAAAACCTTATGTACTCTGATTATCCGGAAGAGTTCCATGCTCGTCTTTCACTTCTCGGCAACATCCGGGTGGTGCTGGTTGACGTGAAGTTCGCGGGCAACGTGGGCATGGCCGCCCGAGCCGTCAAGAACAACGGTCTTGGCGGTCTTCACCTGGTGCGTCCGCGGGCGGAGTTTAACAAGGAGGCCTACGCCCGGGCGCTTTCCGGCTCCGACATCCTGGACACCGCCGCGATCCACGATAACCTCTACGATGCACTCGCAGATTGCGGCCTGGTGATCGGCACCACCCGCCGGCGGGGAACGCTCCGCAAAAACGTGCTCAGCCCCTTCCAGGCCGCGGACATGGTGCGGGAAGTCGTGCCCGTAAACAAAATAGCGGTGGTGTTCGGCTCCGAGGAGTCGGGGCTGTCCAATGACGACCTGGCGCTCTGCCACTGGCTGGTGAGCATATCCACCGGCACCGATTTCGAGTCCTTCAACCTGGCCCACTCCGTGGCTATAATAGGCTACCTCTTGAACCGGGCAGTGGCGGGAAAGCCGAAAGGACAACGAAAGCTTGCGTCCACTGAAAACCTGGAGTTGATGTTCGAAGACATCCAGGATTATCTCTTGGACATCGGCTTTATCCAGGAAAAAGACCCCCGCCGGATGATGATGGCCATCCGCAAGATACTGCACCGCTCCGGGCTGGTGGAAAGGGACGTCCGCATCATTCGGGGCATTCTCCGCCAGTCGCGCTGGCGCATAGCCAACCCGGACGCTGACACCGCTCCGGAGCAAGCCTGGACCGACGATGACGGCGACGAGGGAGAGAATGAAGATTTTTAATCACAGCACGAGACCAAAGGAGACAGATACCATGAAAAAACTCCGGCTTATTCTTGTACTTCTCATGCAGGCAACGCTTTTGTGTTTGGCCGGCACCTCCTGCAACCACGGCCGGCCCTGTCTCAAGCTGCACGGAGAGCTGAGCGCCGAGCCTTACGGGGCCACCGCCATAAACGCGGCCACCGGCAACCAGGGCCTGTCCGTGGGCATAAACCGGAAAGGGACCGTAACCCTTTTCAAGTGGCCCAGCCCCAGCTTTTACGACCACGTCAAGTTCATGACCGCGAGCCGCAAGGACGAGCGGATGGGGGCCCTCGAGAACGAAGGCGTCCTGAGCGGCGTTCGCTATCGCGGCGGCGACAGAGAGGGCTTCTTCTGGCTGCGCGACGCTTATAAAACCCAGCGCTACCGCGGCCCCCGCAGCGTGGTGGTCATAACCGAGTTCAAAAACTCCGAAGCCGGCATCCTTGTAGAACAGTCGGACTTCGTGGACCCGGACAACGACGTTCTCTGGCGGCATTACCTCGTAAAAAAGCTCCCCGGCTCGGATGTAGAGCGGGCCGCCCTGGTGTCGTATCTGAACTTCGCTCCCCAGGTGTCCAAGATACCATTCCTTCCACTCCGGGACTGGTGCCTGGACGAGATCGGAAACTCGAAGCTCGAATGGCAGGGAGACCACGACCTGTTTATCCACTCCAAGACCGGCAAAGACAAGTCCATTGACAAGAAGGTGTCGGTGAACATCGCCTTCGGGTTCGCGAAAGAGAGCAGTGCGCACCAGGCGGGCTATGACCGGAAGTGCTCACTGTTGCGCGCGCCCGCCAAAAAGGACCCGTTTTACATGGCTGCCGAAGGACTTCAGGAATCCGACCAGGCTTTCGGGCAGGTTGCCGCGGCAGTGGAGAAGGAGCTTGATCTTTCCGGAGGAGAAGCGCAGGCGTCGCTCCTGGTTTCAGCCGCACCCGCCAAGAAGGAAGCTGTAGAGCTTATCGAGGAGGCCAGGCAAAAAGATTATTCGCGCTCGCTCGACAGAGTGGAGAAAGCTTGGCAAGAACGTCTGGCGAACATTCCTCTGCCCCGGAGCGATGACCCCCGCATCAAGAAGGTGGCCATCCGCTCGGTCATATCCATGCTTTTGGGAAGCGACCGCGACTCAGGCGCAGTGGTGGCATCCATGTCCACCCAGCCGCCTTACGGACTGGACTGGCCCCGCGACGGAGCTTTCATCAACATGGCCCTTATGGAAGCGGGATTTCCCGACCTGGTCCGAAAAAGGAACCTGTTTCTGGCAAGCGTACAATCGCGGCCCGGACACAAGGTCCGCCACGTGCCAAAAGGCAACTGGGCGTCCAATTACACCGCGGACGGGGTTCCCGGATTTCCCCTCATCTGGTGGGAGATAGACGAGACCGGCTGGGGCATATATCAGTTGGTCCGCTACTACGAACAGACCGGAGATGTTGATTACCTCGAAGAAGTGTACCCGGCCGTAGAGCGCGCCGCCGACTTCCTGGTCGAGTTCAAGGACCCTAAGACCGGCATGCAGAAAAAGGCCCATGAAGACGACAACCCCAAAAAGACACAGACGCCCCATGGCGCAGTGCCGGTTTACATCGGGCTCCGGGCCGCGGCCCGCGCCGCACACGCGCTTGACCGGCCGGAGCACAAGAAAAAATGGCTCGCCCGGTCCGAAGAAATAAAAAAGGCAATGCTCGATCTCTTTTATGATCCCGCTTGCAAGCGGTTTGTGCGGGACCCGGACAAAAGAGGCGGATGCGATGATAGGGTGCGGCTGTCCAAGGCAGCGGGACTGATACTGTGGCCCGCGGGAATGCTCGATGATAACGATCCGCGGGCGGAGCACGCCGCCGACCAGTTATGGGAGGCACTCTCCCGGAGCTTTGACGGCGAGCGCGAGATGGGCTACTACGAGGTGTACGGCCTTCTCTGCCTGGCCCATTACTGGAAGGACCGGCCGGAAAAGCTCGAACGGCTGAAAAGAGGTTTGGAATGGTCCTCGCGGGTGCCCACTACTGACACCGGCCACTTCGGCGAGGTCTGGATCACCATAGACGGAAAGGTTGAGGCAGGCGAGGGACAGCCCCATATCTGGCACCACGCCCTGTTCTATCTTGCCTCTTTGGAAACCTATGGAAAGGAGCTGTAACAGAGGATGAGTAAAAAACTGAAGGCCGCGGTATTAGCAAGTGTCTTCATACTGGCCGCTTTCGCGCTTACCACCCTGGCGAGGGACGGAGACAACAAGAAGCATCTCGGCGAAATTAAAACCGTGGAGAAGACTGAAAACGCGGTACAGGTCCGGTGCGAGAACGGCCTGGTCCGGATATCGGCCCGCTCCGAAGGACTGCTCCACATTGAAGCCACCGGCAAAGAGACGTTCGATCGCTTCCCGAGCTTCGCGCTGGAAAACCCGGAAGCGGAAGGGACCGCCCCTGAGGTTACTGAAAACGATAAAGCAGTGGTGCTGGAAAAAGGAGACTTGAAGGTAAGGATTGACCGCGGGAGCGGCAGCATGGAAATCCTCCTGGGGGAAGAGCCGCTCCTGTCCGAGCCGGAGCGCGGTGGCGTCTTTTTTCAGGGTGACACCGTGGGCTGCATAAAGAAGATGCCGGATAACGAGCACTACTACGGTTTCGGGGAGAAGACGGGCCCGCTGGACAAGCGGGGTGAGCGGCTGGTGATGTGGAACACTGACGTTGGATACGATCTGGACACCGATCCCATCTACCAGTCCCATCCTTTCTTCCTGGCGCTTCGAGAGGGCCGGGCTTATGGTCTTTTCTTTGACAATACCTTCCGGAGCGTGTTTGACATGGGCCGGATAAAGAGCGGCCGCTACAGCTTCCAGGCCGGGGGTGGAGAGCTTGATTACTGGGTGATAGCAGGGCCCGCGCCCAAAGAGGTCCTTTCCCGCTACGGCGATCTGGTGGGGACCATGCCGCTGCCGCCCTTGTGGGGTATCGGGTACCACCAGTGCCGCTACAGCTACAAGGACGCGGAAGAGGTCCGAGAGATAAAAAAAGGCTTCCTGGAGCATGATATCCCGGTGGACGCC
Source organism: bacterium (assembly GCA_046484135.1). Taxonomy (GTDB): domain Bacteria; phylum RBG-13-61-14; class RBG-13-61-14; order RBG-13-61-14; family DATKZS01; genus CAYQTK01. The sequence continues at coordinate 3,560 of JAWOBU010000003.1, read as the reverse complement.
ATTTACCTGGACATCCATTATATGGAGGGCTACCGGGTGTTTACTTTCGACCCGGAGAGCTTTCCCGACCCTGCCGGTCTTACCGCGGAGTTGGAAAAGCACGGCATCAAGACAGTGGCCATCGTAGACCCCGGCATCAAGATAGACAAGGAGTACGAGCCTTACTCGGAAGGGATGGCAAACGACTACTTTGTCCGGGACAAGGAAGGCGGACTTTTCCAGGCCCGCGTCTGGCCCGGCGACGTTTACTTTCCGGACTTTTATAAACCGGAGGTCCGGAAATGGTGGGGCTCTCTACACCGGTTTTACACGAGCCGGGGAGTGGACGGCATCTGGAACGACATGAACGAGCCCGCGGGATGGGCGGAAGGCTTCAGTCTCGGCAAGAGAATAAACATCAATTGGGGCGAGGTTAATTGGCTCCGGATGCGCCACGGCCAGGCTTCGGAGCCGATCCCGCACGCCCGGGTTCACAATATCTATGCTCTGTTGGAGGCTGAAGGAACGTGGCAAGGTCTACGCGAACTAAACCCCTCTCTTCGGCCTTTCATCATTTCGCGGGCAGGTTTTCCGGGCATCCAGCGCCATGCCCTGGTCTGGACGGGAGACAACTCGTCCGAGTGGTCCCACCTCGGCCTTTCCATCCCCATGCAGCTCAACATGGGACTGAGCGGCATCGCCTTTAACGGCAGCGACGTGGGCGGCTTTCACGGGTATCCTTCGGATGAGATGTTCGCCCGCTGGGTCGAGGCTGGAGCTTTTTATCCTTTCTTCCGGAACCACACCGGCAATAACATGCCGGACCAGGAACCATGGGAGTTCGGCGACAAAATAACCGCTATCGCGAGGAAAGCCATCAAGCTCCGGTATCGGCTCATGCCTTATACCTATACCCTGTTCGAACAAACAAGTCGGACCAACCATCCGGTCATGCGGCCCATGCTCTTCGAGTTCCCCGCCGATCCTGCCGTTCTTGACATGGACGACCAGTTCATGTGGGGCAAGTGGCTCCTGGCAGCTCCTGTATTGGAGAAAGGCAAGCTAAAGCGCAGTGTCTATCTTCCGAAGGGAGAGTGGTACGACTTTTACACGGGCGAGAAGATTAAAGGGCCGGCGGAAATCCAGGTGCCTGCGCCTTTGTCCGAGACACCGCTTTTTGCAAAAGCGGGCGCCATCGTTCCCATGACAAAAGGCGAAAAAACGGAGTCCGCGGCCTGGAAGCCGCTTACCTTGCGCGTGTATCCGGGCCGCCGCTCCTCCTCCTTTGTGCTTTACGAGGACGACGGCCGGACCATGGCGCATGAAAAAGGATCGTTCACCAGGACGGAGTTCAGTTGCCGGCCTGTTGCCGGGGGAGTGGAGATCGGCATTAAGAAGCTGCACGACGGTTATGATACGGGCAGGGAGAGTGTCGAGTTCCGGGTGTACGGCCTTCCGGAGTCCGCGGATATCCGGTTAAGGAAGGACGGGGAATCCACTCCCTGCCCGGCGGCGAGTTACGACCGGGGAAACAAGGCCTGGCTCATTCAGGTGCCGGCGGGTGAAAAGGAATCTTCTCTTATCATCAAAGAGGGAAAAGAATAGAAAAGGCGGGCCTACTTTTTCTTTCCGAAAAGCCCTTTGCCTTTTTTCTCCTGGGAGGAGGGCGCTTCTCTTTTTCTTCTTACGAGCATAAGCTCGCGCTTTATGTCGGTGTCTCGCGGCTTTAACTGCTGGGCCTTTTCCAGGTTTTTCTCGGCAGCGGCCATCTCGCCTTCGTCCTTGTCTATCATGGCCAGGTAGTAGTAGCCGTCCGCCGCCTTGGGCCGTTGCTCCAGCACCTTGCTGATCTTCGATCTTGCCTGTCCGGCGCCGGACGGGCCTTTCAACTTGTAATCAATCCAGGCAAGATACATCCCGTACTCGGGCTCCTCCGGCTGAAGCTCCACCGCTTTCTCCAAGAGCTCGCGGGCCTCGCTCCATTTGGACCGGTTCAGCAGTATCTCGGCCTTCTGGAACTCCATCTCCGCTTCGATCGCCCGCTGGGCCTTGTCCATGTCCTCCTGCGAGACCTTGCTCCGAAGCGCTTTGATGTACTCACTTCGCTTCTTGTCATCCCCCAGAACATCGTAGGCCTCGGATATCTTGGTGAAAAGGTCCTCGACCTTCTCCCGGACCTCGCCCTGGAACAGGTCCGGACGGGCGTCGGGATGGAAGCGACGCGCAAACTTGAAGTAAATCTTCTTGATCTTGTCCGGACGCGTGTTCTCGTCCACCCCCAGTATGTCCAGGTAGGTCGTCTCCTTGCTCAAGGCAGTTTCCAGACGCTTGTCTATCTCCTCGAGAAACTCCTCGTCCGAAAGCTCTCGGTCCAGCATCTCCTCAACCGGCAGCTTCTTTTCCTCCGGAGGCTTCTTCTCCTCTTTTTTCTCCTCTTTCTTGGTCTCTTTCCCGGCCTTGGCCGGCTCTTTCTTGGCGGACTCCTTTTTGCGCTGTTCCGGCGCTTCATAAGCCTTACCCACCGGGAAGTCCTCCTGCTCCGCCGGAAAAGTCAGGATGCCCGCGAAATAAAGACCGAGCAGAAAAGCCGACGCCTCCTTGGAATCGAAAGGCAGGCTTTTTACGGCCGATTGCCAGTTAAAGGAGTTTTGCATGTTCTTTATGACTCGAATCACCTTGGGGGCCACACCTGCCGCCACCAGCCGCGACTCGAACTCCGGGTCAACGCTGAAGCTCTTGTTCTCGATGTCCGGAAACTCCTTTTTGATCCGGGCTTCCGGGTAGTGCTCCCGGCACCCTTCCAGCACCAGCTTTTCCGGAGAGATGGTCATGGGACCGTGCTTTAAAATCGCGCTCTTCTGCTGGGGCTTGAGCTCGTAAGTGCCCCGGATGAGACTGAAAAGCTGCCGGATTTTGACTTCGGTCTGGTGGGTTACAGCGTCGGCTATCTCGCCCGGCGGAATGACCGACCCGCTCATCGCCATCTGTTCCATCTTGTTGTAATCGCCGCCGGTATCGGCGTGGAGCTTATCGTAGGTCTCCTGGCTGATCTTCTTGTTCGCAAGAAGAATCTCGGGAAGGGTCTCCTGGGCGGTGCCGCCTTTGACGGCAAAGCTCGCGCCGTGGGCCATGATGACCCGTTTCAATATCTTGCCGCCTTCCGGAGCGGGCTTGTCCCGGATGTCGAGAAAGCCGGTCCGGCCCTGCCGGCAAAACCGGGCGAACACCTTTCCAAAGGGGACCTCCATCAGGTCCCCCCGTTCGCCCTCCATGTGCTCAAAAAGTTTTTCGCTGCTGGTACTCATTAGCTGTTGATTTATATTAAAACAGGACGGCAACCAGTTCAAGGATAAAAGGTGCGGCAAGGATAAATTATGCGGTCGCTTCCTCAGGGGCGTGCGACATATTTGGTGGCTGTTGTATATAACTTCTTTTTTTGCTATAATTCTGAATGTATAGTAAACATTCAGAAAGGAGACTGACCATGACTACTGAAAGCAAGCGGCAGAAAAAAGAAGCGGAAGAGTTGATCAATGAGCTGCGACAAATCGGGGAATTCAGGAAAGGCTCGCTGAATTCGG
>JAWOBU010000164.1:0-4500 GCA_046484135.1 bacterium | reverse complement strand
GAACACGGTCCAGGGCACCACGTACTTTTTGAAGTTCAGCTTGAAAGGCCCGGGCATCATGGCGATCATGAGCGAAATCATTCCCTGGTGCATGGCGGCGTGGGTAAGCAGGTAATGACCGTTGCAGTCGCCGATGGCGAACACGTTCTTTCGGCTGGTCCGAAGGGGCTTGTCCACCTTGATGCCTGCCTTGTCGTACTTGATGCCCGCGTTCTCGAGCTTTAAAGAATCGAGCTCGACCTTTCGGCCCGCGGCGACCAGGAGCTCTCTGGAGCGGTACTCGGCCCCGTCCTCCGTCTTCAGCACTATGTCGTCGCCCTGTTTTTCCACGCCGGTGATCCTGGCGCCGTTATGGACCGTTACACCTTCCGCGGTGAGCTTTTGTTCGATCGCGGCCGCGGCGTCCGGGTCTCCTGCGGGCACGAGATGGGGGTCCATGTGGACCACGTTGATGTGAGTGCCGAAGCGGGAGAAGGTCTGGGCCATCTCGGTGCCGATGGCTCCGCCGCCGATGATGGTCATGCTCTCGGGCGGCTTTTCAATGCTCCAGATGTTGGAGTTGGTGAGATAAGGCACCTCGGAGAGCCCGGGTATGGGCGGAATTGCCGGCGAGGTCCCGGTAGCTATATAGATGTACTTGGCTGTGATCTTCCTGTCCCCCACCTGTACGGTATGAGGGTCCACGAACGATGCGTGTCCCTCTCCCAGATAAAGGTCCACCTTGTCGAACATGGGAGCGGTTTTCCCCTCGTTCACGAACTTGACCACGCCCCGCATCCGCTCCATGGGGTTCTTGAGCTCCACCGGCTGCTCTATCTTGCATAAACCGTAATCTTCCAGGCAGTTAAACATCCCGCACACCTTGGCGGTCTTGAGCAGGGCCTTGCTGGGTATACAGCCGTAATTAAGGCACTCGCCTCCGATCTTGTGCCGCTCCACCGCCGCGACCTTTAGGCCCATGGAGGACCCCATCACCGATACTGCCATGCCTGCAGGCCCCAGCCCTATAGCCAGCACGTCATAATCATATTTTTTCGCCATTTATCCGGACCTCCTATAAAGATTTATCTTTTATTACACATATATGACGGTCGGCCGCCGGATTAGTTACAATAGTTATAGGAAAACCGGCAAATTTTGTTGAAACCAGTAATGATGATGATTATCTTTAAAAAGTAAAAGATATCAGCTTTTCACAAAGAACCTGATAACAGGGAGCAATTAAAATGGTACAAAAGATTTTGCTGGTAATTCTGGCAACGGCAGGTGTTATACTTATAACCTGGTCCATAACTTCCGGAAAACAAGACAAGAACGGGGTGAAGATCATGGAGTCGAAAAAGGAGCTTAAAAAGGCCATTTTCGCGGGCGGTTGCTTCTGGTGTATGGAGCCTCCGTTCGAGAGCATGGACGGCGTGTACTCGGTACGTTCCGGCTATATCGGTGGAACTTCCGAGAACCCCACTTATGAGGAGGTATCTGCCGGGCAGTCCGGACACCTCGAAGCAGTGGAGATATCCTATGATCCGGACAAGGTGTCCTATGAGGAGCTTCTGAACGTGTTCTGGCGGCATATAGACCCGACCGACCCCGGCGGGCAGTTCGCAGACCGGGGCCCGCAGTACCACACCTCGGTCTTCTACACTGACGAGGAACAAAAGAAAACGGCGGAGGAGTCGAAGCGCAAGCTGGATGAATCGGGCAAGTTCGACAAACCGGTGGTAACCCGCATCCTTCCGGCGGACACCTTCTACCCGGCCGAGGACTACCACCAGGACTATCACAAGAAAAACCCGCTCCGCTACAAGCTCTATAAGCGAGGTTCCGGCAGGGAGGACTACATCAACAAAACCTGGGGCGGCTCCTGCGCCGCGCCGTCCTCTTCCGAGCCTGGAGACTCAAGCTATGTGAAGCCTTCAGACGATGAGCTCAAGGAAAAGCTCTCGCCCATGCAGTACAAGGTGACGCGGCAGAACGGCACCGAGGCGCCGTTCGAGAACGAGTACTGGGACAACAAGAGGGAGGGCATCTACGTGGACGTGGTAAGCGGGGAGCCGCTTTTCATCTCGAAGCACAAGTTCGACTCGGGCACGGGCTGGCCGAGCTTCACCCGGCCGCTGGAGGCTGACAACGTGGTGGAGCGAGAGGACAAGAGTATGTTTATGAGCCGCACCGAGGTTCGGAGCGCCAAGGGAGACTCGCACCTCGGACACGTGTTTGAAGACGGGCCCGAGCCCACCGGCAGGCGCTACTGCATCAACTCCGCGGCACTCCGCTTCATACCCAAAGAGGACCTGGAAAAGGAAGGCTACGGCGAGTACCTGCAAGAGTTCGAGTAGATATAAGGCCCAAGTTACGTGACCCTGCATCAGCGCGGGATGGATTTAAACGCAACGCCGCTACGACGCAACGGTTCTTGTTGTTCAAGAAGACTTCTGTGCGAGCGACTTTCAGTCGCGATAATTGTAAAGATCGGACCCCGCCACTCGCTAGAGTTAGAACAATTCTCTACACTCTCATGGGAATCCTTCCTGCGTGATTAACGTGGGGATTATAGCGTTAATGCGGCATCAGTCCAACAGGCCGGCAACCGAGATGTCCTCGTCAAGCTCTTCCCAGTGGACGCCTACGCCGTTGCCGATGAGCCTCCAGTTGTTTCGCTCATGAGGGGATGCGTCCCGCAGGCGGGGGAACCATTCCAGGGGAGCGGAAATCTCCCGTCCGTCGGCAAGCAGTAACCTGATAGAAGACTCGGTAAACTCCACGCCCACAGCAAGAGGCTCTTTTACAATCCTATTTCTCGAAGTACTCATTCCACTTTTCCAGGAGTCACTCTTTGAGTTCTCTTTTTTCGGGAAAAAGCCATGAGAGCAAGGAATTAAAAAATTCGTCTCTATCAGTATACTTGCCTTTGAAATGTTCGTTCCACGCTTTGGATGCTTCTTCCATGGACATCCCGTGAAGGATGCAGTACCGGCAATGCAACTGATACATTGTTAACTCGTTATCATCCTTTTCGCTCTGAGGCATAAGTTCCTCCCGGTTTTTAATCTTCTTTTGCTTTCAAGTTTCCGGTTTCAACGGCTCGGGTACTCCTTTCCGGTCCATTCCTTCCAGTGCTTGCGTGCCCTTTTCTGGGCGTACTTGTTGTATGCTTTTTCCTTGGGAAAGGCGGCAGGGTCCATCTGGAGCGCCTTGTCCAGTACCTCGAGCGCTTGTTCTTTTTTATCCATGGCGTAGAGGAACTCCGCCTTGTACACGTAGTTGTCAATAAAGCGCGGTTCGCTCTTTATGGCCTTGTCCAGTTTAGGGTAGACGTCCTCCGGTCCCATGCCCACCGCGCTCTGGACGGGTCCTGGAACGCGGGCCGCGACCCTGCTCCAGAATCGTGCTTCTGCTCCGTACTTATAGTCGGGGTTGTGCTCCTCTATCCATTCCATGTGTCCCATGAGTGAAGGGAACATCCTGATCTGGGTAAAGATGCTCGCGTTCTCGTTCATGGCGGCTTTGTTGGCTGCGATCCAGTAATGGGCGGCCGCGTTCTCCTTGATCTCGAGGGCCTTCTGTGCGGCTTCCATTCCCTTTTTGAACCACTTGTTCCTGGCCTCGTAGTCCTCGTCCGTCTCCCTGGGCATGAGTTCTCCGCGATAATAATACTGGTCCGCGAGCTCGATCAGTATCTCCGGGTTTTTCGGGTCCAGCTTCCGGGCCTTCTCCAGGTACTTGACGGCTTCTTTCACGTTTTGCATGTTGATGTTTTCATCAACCGCATTCCAGGCCTTGTCAATATACTCCTGTGCCTGCGGATTATCGCTGGTTGCTTTTTCCGGCTCACGCGCCTCGGTTACGAAAGCGCAAGTTATAACTGCGACAAACGCAATCAAACCTGCCAGTCTTTTCAGCTTCATTTTCCAAACCTCCTCTGATTATTGATGCCCTTGTAAAAAGTCAAAACAAGCCTCTTAGAGCTCTGAAAGAGCGATGTACTATAGCCCAGGGCGCAAGCCCTGGGAAAAGGTTTCAAGAAAAGTGCCTCGCCCTGAAAGGGCGATGTAACGTATTGTTGTCCCTCTATAATGATGGTTTTACCTCGCGCTTTCAGCGCTCTTTTTTGTTCTATGCTCTCAAACCCAGGGCTTGCGCCCTGGGCTATGGACCTACGCCCCTTTGGGGCTGCAATTGGACTTTTTGCAAGGGCATCATTATTGCCGGTTAAACCAACGGGTTAGAACTCCAGGGGAACTTCCTTCCGTCAGCTTCCGGTCTTGTTTTTATTAAAGAAGCAAGAAAAATGCCTGGATTGCCTCATCCCATGGACTCGCCGAACATGGCCACGTCCGCTTCCGATCCTTCCACCTGGATCATTCCCATGTTGATGCCGGTCATGGCGTCTATCTTTCCCTCGATCAGCTTTTTCAAGGCCACGTCGGTCATCTTGACCACTGCGGTGGCGTCCGGCTCTTTGCCCTGCTTGATCTCGATCAGGCCGTTATCAATCAC
>JAWOBU010000072.1:0-7734 GCA_046484135.1 bacterium | reverse complement strand
CTTGCGAGCGCCCATCCTTTTTTTATCGGGAAACATTAAAAATGCAGCCACCCCGGCCTCTCAATAAAGCTCGGTTACGCCGGTGCCGGGAAAGTAGAACTCCAGGATTTGACGGGCGGAGCGGCCCTTTTTCGCCAGACCCTTTGCCCCCCACTGGCACATACCCACGCCGTGGCCCGCGCCCGAACCGCGAAAGACGAACCCTTCCTCTTCCCGGTCCACCCGGAAAGACGTCGAGCGAATCCGCTCATAGCCCGTCCTTCGCCGGAACTCGTTGCCGGAAAAACGATGATTGCGTCCGCGGGTCCGTACCGCCAGAGTGCCGGCCCTGCCGGTCCCGGTGGTCTCCGTGATTTTTATATCCTGCACCCGTTTTTTTGTACCAAGAAGAGAAGCGAGCTTGGAGCCGGAGACAGCGCCCTTTTCCGGGAACCGCCAGAAGTACCGGGGCGCTTCCCGGCAATGATTGCACTTGACCGACTTGTGGTAAGGGGCGTTCTCTCCGTCCCACACCTCTCCGGGAAGCTCGGTTCTGCCTCCGCAGCAGGAATGATAATGGCCGGAAGCTGTCTCGCCTTTATAAGAGAGCACCATGCCGCGGGTGCGCTTGGCGGACGCGCGGGACAGCTCGTCCTCCGCCGCGAGACCTCCGTAAACCTGGTCGTGGACCGTGCGGTCCAGGTCATAGCTTTTGCCCGCCCTCTCCTTCTTTCGCTTCAGCGCATAGCTCCGGGCCAGGATGGACTGGGCGTCCACCGCAGCCTCGGGCCAGCGCGAGTCTATCTCCTGGTTGATAACACCTGCCACGTAGGACTCCGCGTCCACCAGGTTTATAAGAAGCGGAGGGCGGCTGTCCGTTACCAGGAGGTCTCCGCGAAAGGCTTCGCCGTCTATTGATACGGAGTCTCCGCCGTAGACCCGCAGGGGCAGGGACTGAGCATGACCGTTAAAATAAAGCCTGCCTTTTTGAAAACGGATGCGCGCCCGACCCTCCAGGCGGTACTTGCGGGAGCCTCTCCATTTTACCGCATGGCCCTTGATCGTTACCGTTTCGGCGTGAAGCTCGGCGAGCTTCACCCGCAGAACCGGAGGCGGCGCCCCGGCCTTTACCTGGAACACCAGAACGGCGGCCGCTCCCGCCAGGAGCGCCGCAAACAGAAGATATCGCGCTTTAGTTGTCATGCGAGCTTGTCCGCTGTTTTAAGAATAATGACAAAGGTTGTGAAAGCAGTGCCGGTGCATCAGCTCTCCCTTGGCTCGTCTTCGGTGCCTGGCTGCTGTTCCTCCGAGAGGAAGTGGGCCTCGCTCTTGAACCTTTCGGCCAGGTTCTCGGAGGGGATGTTGTGCTGGGACTCGAGCTTCTGGATTCTCTCCTCGTACTTCTCGAGAAGCCGCATCCAGTCGGAAAGAAGCTGGATCAGGGGATCGGGCAGCTCGGCGTGTTCGAGGCGCCTTGAGAAGTGGGTTCCTTCCACGTCAACCTTCTCGCGGGCCTGCTTGACCACTTTGCCGGGGACTCCCACCACTGTCGAGCCGGCGGGCACGGACCGGATCACCACCGAGCCGGAGCCGATCCTCGATCCCTCCCCTATTTCGATGGCGCCAAGGATGCAGGCGTTGGACCCCACCACCACGGCTTTTCCCAGGGTGGGATGCCGCTTCTGCTTCTTCAGGCTGGTGCCGCCCAGCACCACTCCCTTGTACAGGAGGCAGTAGTCCCCGATCTCCGCGGTCTCGCCGATAACGATCCCCATGCCGTGGTCTATGAACACACCGCTTCCTATGGTGGCGCCGGGATGAATCTCGATCCCGGTGAAAAAACGGTTCAAGTGAGACAGGATGCGGGCAAAGGTGTACATTCCCCTTGCATAAAAGATGTGCGCGAAGCGGTGGAGCCATATGGCGTGCAGTCCGGGATAGGTCAGAACGACCTCGATGGTCCCGCGCGCGGCCGGGTCATTGTCGAACACTGCCTTGATGTCGTTTCTTAGCTGACTTATAAACATTCTACGTGTCCCGCCATATCTAGAACCCTCGACCGGCGCCTCCGCCGCCGAAGCCGCCTCCGCCGAAGCCGCCGAATCCTCCGCTGAAACCGCCGCCGAAGCCGCCTCCTCCACCTCTTCCGAACCCGAAGAGCACGAGCAGCAGCAAAAGCCTGGGATGCCGGATCAAGAGATAGAGAAAAACAAGGATGACCGGGATCATGATGATGATGTCATAGACACCGATCTGGCGCTGCCGGCGGGGGCGTGCATCGGGGGGTGATACCTGTTCCCCGACTGCGTTTTTATAGACGCCGGCGTTGTCAGGATCAATAACCGACGCTATCACGACCATGCCCGTGAGCAGTCCCTGTCCGTAGTTGCCCTTGGAAAGGGAAGGTTTGATATATTGGTCTATGATGGCTCCGACCTTGCCGTCCGGGAGTACTCCTTCGACCCCGTAGCCGGTGAAAACCCGGACCCGGCGCTGTTCAGTAGACACCAGAATAAGGACGCCGTTCTCTTTCTCTTTGTCTCCCGGCTTCCAGGCTTCCGCCACCGCCATGCCGTAATCGAACACCGGTTCCGGCTCGGTGCTCTCTACCACGAGCACTGCTATTTCCGCTCCGTCGGCTTTCCGCTTCAGGGTTCGGGAGAGGTTCTCCATTTGCTTTTTATAAGCGGGTTCTATAACTCCGGCGAGATCGGTAACGTATCCCTTGGGTTCCGGAACCTTGATGTCTGCCGCAGAAGGAACGGAAAACAGGAGAACAAAGGCAAGGAGACCGAGAAGAAGAAGCTTCGGCCCGCTCTTCAACGGATTTCCCTCGGTTCCGAACTTCATGAGGTTTCTTCTCCGGGGCTCGCCCAGGCATCTATCCATTCCGCCAGCGCGGTAACCTCTTCCAGGTAAGACGCGAACAGTGCATGAACACTGGACCGGTCCATCTTGGCGTTTTTCAGCCGAAGCTCATGGATTTCCTTGAAGCTGTCGAGCGTTATGCCGAGCTTCTTCTCCATGGCGGAGATGACCTCGAGGCCGCTGGAATCCCCGACCTTGTCCCCTTCCAGCCGGAGCGCGCTCCGCATAATCACCAGGAAGCTCTTGACCGACTGGCGGAATAGCTCGTCCAGCTCGCGCGGCTTGCCCCCGGTGTCCAGGTATCCCCGCCGGAGCTGGATCAGTTTGCCGCGTATCTCCCGCTCGCATTGGAGCCGGAGGTCGTCAGGGGAAACCTCGATGTCCTGCAGAACGTCTTCGCCTTTCAGAACCCGGTAAGCGGAGCGCATCTCCAGGAACTCGATGGGGAAAGAGTCCAGGGACTTCCTGATATGATCGCGGGCCAGGACAAGAGGTACTCCTATGCCCTTCTTGCGCCACCTGGTAAAAGGTTTCTCCAAGCGGGAGAGCAAGGGCTCGGTAACCTTGTCAAAGGCTATGAGAAAGTTCAGGTCGGACCGGCCGGGCACAAAATCACCGCGCACCGCGCTTCCGTAAAGGATCAAGGAAACGAGCTCGGCGCCCAATGCCTCTTCCGCGTCCTTTGCGAAACCGTTTGCTTTTTCCATTAACTTCTCATCCATCCGCCGGCCTCCTTTATGAACGCCTGGGTTTAACCTGTTCATGATTCTATTCGGATTTTACACATCGAACAGATATATAGATTCCAAATCAACATAATATCTCTTCCGGTCTTTTCCTTCCCCTCTCCGTGGAATCGAAGTCTTTGTCAAAGCTTATGATAGTCAGACCATATTTTGTTGCGGCAGTGTACTGGTATGCGTCATCAAAATCAAGGCTGAACTGCTTGATGTATGAAACCAATAGCTCTATATCCTCGACGTCAACACGTATCAGGTTTACGCCCGACTCCTCGATAGTGTCATGAGCAAAGTCCAAAAAGGCATCGTGTTGATTTAGCCGATCCATTATTATTCCTATGGAATAGAAGGACAATTCAGTAATAGAGACGATTCGCGGGTCTAATTTTTCGAAGAGGTCCCGGACTGCGGCTGAATGTTCCTGATCCAACAATAATTCCAGCCAGACATTGGTGTCAGCCAGGTACATCAATCCCCCCACCACTCCAGCGCCTTTTTCTGGAGCTCAAGCGAAGTGTATTGATCACGATACTCACGTAGGGCGCCGGCCCAAGTCAGGCGCATGCTTTTTTGTTCGGGACGCGAATTTTTCTCCACCAGAAATTCCACGAATTCCCTTACCTGTTGCTGTAATTCCGGCGGCAATTCTTTAACCAACTCTTCAAGCGGTCTCATTATCATTCTCCTTGTAGCGGTAATCCAACTGAGATCTCCTAACGAGCGACTTTATCTTTAAGACCATAAAAATATCATCATGCTCTTTCTTTACAGTAATATTATCATAAACGATCCAGGTCCACCATTATGCTGTGCATAGCAAAGCTGTAGCAGAACTCTTCCGCATGGATCATAAGTAAAAGTTCAGCGATTTTTAATAAAGCTTTTGACCCGCGGCTTATGCGGATGTATGCTGGTCAATGTACTTTTCAAAGCGCTTCTCCGGAGGAGGTTTTAATGAAAGTTTCCATCTCTAAAAAGCATCGGCTCGTTTTTATTCTGTTTTTTCTCGTTTCAGTTCCGGGGCTGTTGTGTGGGGCTTCCATCCATGAGTCGCTGCCGGCGCATACCGAGAGCCGCGCAATGGACCCCGGTCTGGCTGAGAGCATTGAAAGCTACAGTCTGGAAGCCATGGAGGAGCTGGAGAGTCCCGGCCTTATCGTAGGGATTGTTGACGGCAACACCCTCGTATTTGCGGGATACTACGGTTACGCGGAGATCGAGTCCGGCCGTAAGGTTGGCAAGGACACCTTTTTCCGGATCGGTTCCATTTCGAAATCGGTGTCCACCATTGGATTGCTTCAGCAGTGGGAGAAGGACCGGTTCGAGCTGGACGAGGACATCAACGACTACCTTCCCGAGCCCATGATCCATCCTCCGCACCCGGAAACCAAGCCGGTGACCTTCCGCCACCTTCTCACTCACACCTCGGGCGGGGGAGAGTTTCTCTCTTACGAACAGCTTTTCCATCCCAACCTGGGCATGCAGGTGGAAGGCTACGATTACAAGCCTTTGGAATACTATCTTCGCTTCGGCATGGAAACCCGGGTGGACCCCGGCCTTACCTACGCCTACTGCAACTACGGCTTCGGGTTCCTCGGACTGGCGCTGGAGAACATGGCGGATACGCCCTTTAACGAGTACATGATCGAAAACGTGTTCGAACCGCTCGGCATGGACGAATCAACCTATCACCACGACCCGGCGATGATGAAAAGAATGGCGGTCGGCTACCGGGTGGGCTCGGACGGCGAGTACGAGGCCACCGAGCACCGCGCCGGGGGAATGACTCCCGCGGGCAACGTTTACACCACCCTCGAGGAGTTCGGGCTTTACGTTAAAGCGTTGCTGAATAAAGGCAGGAACAGCCACGGCCGGGTTATAGAGCCCGATACCCTCGAGAAGATGATGAAGACCCACCATAGCTGGGACAAGCGTATGCGGGGGTACGGCTTCGGGCTTCGCATCTACGGCGAGGACATATGGGGACATCGAGTGGTGGGCCACTCGGGTTCGGTTCCTTTCGGTTACACGGCGCAGATGCTTCTCGTGCCGGATGAGCGAGTGGGGGTCATGGTATGTTCGAACTCGATGACCTACTCACCCAAGGAGATCGCCTGGGGTGTTTTAAAGCGCTACCTTGGGATCAAAGAGCCGGCATTCCATCCCGCGGACCCGAACACCGAAGTGTGGCCCGAGCTTACCGGATTCTACGGTCCCCGTTTCCATCACCTGAAGCTCAACTTCCGGCTCTATATGGGCGGCACCGGCCACTACCGGGTGGACACCATGGACGGCCGGCTGGTCCTTATAAAGACGTGGCAGGGACGGGACCAGGCCAGGCGGCTTTTCCAGGTGGACCCGGACGACCCTTACTTTTACCGGCTGGAACGTAAAGAGGACAAAGAAGCCCCTCCCCGCTACGTTTCTTTTCAAAAAGAGGGTGGAGAAATGTACCTGGTGCCGGGCGGGTATAACCGCTACGTCAAGCTGGGCCCGCTCCGGACCGTTCGGGCCTTGTTCCTCACTCCGGGCGGTAGGTTGATTACGGAGATAAACCCCTTCTAGTTACGGGGGACTGATGCAGAAAAAACCGTATAACGCTCTGAAGTCGTACTATCACCAGGCGCGTGAGCTCCGGCTTTCCGCGATCATGGAGTTTCTGCGGGGAAAGCCGCGCTACTGGCTTCGCATCTTCCGGCACACCTTCCGTCTTTTCATGGACAACCGTGGCCAGTACCAGGCCAATGCCCTGGCTTTCCGGACCATGGTGTCCCTGGTCCCCATGCTGGCCTTTGCCATCTCCTTCTCCATCTTCATGGGACTGGACATCACCTCGAAGCTGAAAGGCATGCTGGAGAGGTACCTGGCCCTGGACCAGGCCATGCTGGAGCAGATTTTCAATCTGATAGACCAATTCCAGGAGCAGGCCCGGGAGGGAACAGTGGTCGGGTTCCTGGTCCTGCTTGCAGCCTCTTTATTTCTCATCAACGCCATCGAGGTGGCTTTTAACAACATCTGGCACGTGACCCGCCGACGTCCTTACACCTTCCGTATCTTGAGCTACATCGCCATGACCGTGCTCATTCCGGTCCTCATGGGCATCAGCATTTACATGACCACCCAGCTCCAGGTGGACAGGGTCGGAGACGCCTTCGGCGAAAAAGTGGTGAGCAAGTACCTGCCCTTTGCCGAGCTGGCCTGGATAAACCTCCGGGAGTTTCTTGTTCCGCTCGTGCTGGTCTGGCTCCTTTTCCTGGCCATGTACAAGTGGCTTCCCAACACCCGGGTGGAAAACCGAGCCGCTATTCTGGCGAGCCTTCTGGTGGCAATCGCTTTCGAGCTCTGCAAGTGGGGTTTTTCGGTGTTTGCCGCCCGCATGGTGGTCTCCCGCCAGCTCTGGTGGGGTTCGCTGGGAGTGTTCCTGGTATTCCTGATGTGGGTGTACGTGATCTGGTGGCTGGTCCTTTTCGGGGCGCAATTGGGTTATGTTTTCCAGAACTACCGGTACGTGTTCCTGCGGGGCCATACTCTGGAGGGCCGGGTTGGAGAAGCGCAGCTTTCGTTGCGGATTATGCTGGTGGTCTCGCGACTCCACCTTAAAGGGGAGCACGGCCCCACTGTGCGGGAGCTGGCGGAAAGGCTGGAGGTGGATGTTCCCCGCATCCAGAAGATTTTGGACCGGATGATTGAAAGCAACATGCTTCTCCTGGCGCCCGGGACCAACCGTGGAGACGTGTACGACGACATCTACGTGCCCGGGATTGACCTCGGAAGCCTCACCCTGGCGGACGTATTGAAAAAGTCCACTGATTTCTGGGAAGGCCGTCCTGACGAGGACCTCCTGGAGATAGAGACCGGCAGGCAGACCGCAAAGGCGGCGGACAAAGACCTTGCCGAACAGAACCTGGAGAGGCTTCTTTTGAAAGGCCGGGGAAAGCTGGAGACCACGCTTTCAGTGCCGGTGCGGGAGCTGTTTATGAAGGAATTTTCCAACGCGGCTGATTAATACCTTCCAATCAAGCAAAAGGGAGGAGCGCGCGGCTCCTCCCTTTGTCTTATCCCATCGCTTGGATTTTAATCA
The DNA here is from genome assembly GCA_046484135.1 of bacterium. Lineage (GTDB taxonomy): Bacteria > RBG-13-61-14 > RBG-13-61-14 > RBG-13-61-14 > DATKZS01 > CAYQTK01. The sequence continues at coordinate 66 of JAWOBU010000072.1, read as the reverse complement.
GTAAGAGACCCCCGTCTTGTCGGGAAGGCATCCATTCCCGTAGGTGCTCTCGCTCACGATATCAAA
>JAWOBU010000252.1:0-7752 GCA_046484135.1 bacterium | reverse complement strand
GTAGAGAAGGGGTCAGTTCTTTACAATTAAGTTTGTGTAGGTCTTGAGACGCAATACTTTAGAACAGCAGCAGTTATCTTTGGGAGTGCGGTGGCTTGCCGCCGCTTTGTGTCAGGGAGCTTGCTCCCGTTATGGTGGAGACTGGCGCTACTGTTCATATACATGCAACCAAGACGGGAGGCCAAGACCGGTTAGCGAGCTTGCCGGGGAAGAGAAAGCGCAAGCAAGCTTTCCTGTCTGCCGTGTCCGGCACAGGCAGGCGCAGTCCAAAGGTGCGCCATTTTCCCGGGGTTATCGCCCCGGGCTATAATCCTTCGTCCCTTTGGGACTTGAAAAGCCGTTCGCAATAAAGATGTTAAAAAAGAGAACCGTTGCGGCGTTGTGTCTAGGGCTAGGCTTCCGCCTGGCGGTCCCAGGGCGGCGTTGCGTTTTAAACCATCCTGTGCCAAGGGCACCCGGATAGGCGAGCTATTCGGGGTACCGATCAATCCTGCGCTTTTCAAGAGCCGGGCTTCCGCCTGGCGGTCCCAGGGGGGATGTTTTCCGGGGATATCACGCCGGGCTATAGTTTTTCGTCCCTTTTGGGCTGCAATTGGACTTTTTACAAGGGCGTCAGGAGTTTCATCAGACAAGAAAAAACCACCTGGCTGCTTTCCCTGTTTGGCTGCCAGATGGTTTTTCTTTGATTGGACTTTTGCCTTTGCTGTGGCGTAAATCGAGGCTCAAGCCTGGATATCGTTTTAGCAATTTTTATGCCATCTTTTTAAAACGGGGAGATTCATAAAAACGCATAATTTCCGGACACTTAAGGACGGGGGTTTTTCGGGAGAAAGCGTTGATTTCACACGGCCGTGATCGGTTTCCACACATCTTTTCAGGACTTCCGTAAATAATGCAGAAATTATAGATAGTTGGCTTTTGAGCGGAAAAAGAGCATAACGTGCGTTTTTCGATCAGAGCCCGAGCCTTTTCATCTGCCGATGTAGGGCGTGCCGGGAAAGGCCGAGAATTTCCGCGGCCTTCTGCTTGGTGCCCGCTTTGGAAAGTGCGTCCCGGATGAGCTTTCTTTGGTACTCGTCCACCGCCTCCTGGAAAGACGCCCCGTTGTCTCCGGCTAAAGGCGGGAAAGCGCCGGCCTGGGCAACCGGACTTCCCGGCGCCATCTCCAGCTCTTTCAGGATGGTCTCTTCTTTTATGAGCGACTTGTCCTCCGCCCGCAGTAGCGCCCTTTCCAGGACGTTTTTGAGCTCGCGCACGTTGCCGGGCCAAGAATAATTCTGTAGGGCCTCTACCCCTCCCGGTTTTATTACCGGCGATTCTTTCATACCCATTTCCTGGGCGAGCACCTTCAATAGTTCGGAAGCCAGAATGGGTATATCTTCCTTTCTTTCGGTCAGAGGGGGCACTCGAATGGTGAGCACCTGGAGGCGGTAGTAGAGGTCTTCCCTGAATGCGCCTTCCCTTACCAGTTCCTCGATGTTGCGGTTGGTCGCGGCAATGATCCTGGTATCCACCCTGATGTTCTTTTCTCCTCCGACGCGGCGGAGGGTCCGGTCGTCCAGGAAGTTCAGAAGTCTGCTCTGCAACTGCGGGTCCATGTCCCCTATCTCGTCGAGGAGCAGGGTCCCTCCATGGGCGAGCTCCAGAAGTCCTTTTTTCTGTCCCTGTGCGCCGGTAAAGGCCCCGTGCTCGTGCCCGAAAAGCTCGGACTCGATAAGGGAGGACGGGATGGACGCGCAGTTGATGTTGAAGAAAGGCCCTTCCATCCTGGATGAGTTCTGGTGTATCCATGTTGCCAGGTGGTTCTTTCCCACCCCGCTTTTTCCCAGAAGGAGCAGGTTTCCGTCCGAGCGGGTGGCTATTTCGGCTTCATAAATCATACGTCGCATTACCTGGGACGGGTACTGGTAATAGGAGGACTCGGCTCCGAAGGGCCGGGCGAGGTCCTTGGAGCGCAGATGTCGGACCTCTTCTTTGAGGGCCTGCTGGAGGCGTCGCTGGGACTCTTCCAAAGCCTGCTCCGTCTTTTTTCTCTGGGTTATGTCTCTTCCCGATCCCTGGCAGCCTGTGATGTTGCCGTGTGGGTCCCGTATGACCGACCACCTCATCTCTGTCCAGATGTGGGAGCCGTCTTTGCGGAAGAAAGGAGTTTCCACTGAAAAGGTGGGGTCTTTTCCTGCTTCCTTTTCCCGGTTGCCGGTCAGGAGTTCTATAAACAGCCTTGCCTGGCTGTTGTAGATTTCTTCGGGCATGAGGTTGGTTACAGGAGTATTCATGATTTCTTCGGGAGTGTAACCGCTGACGGTTTCGATGGAAGGGCTTACATAGGTTATGTTCAGCTCCGGATCAGTGGTCCATATCACGTCGGAGATGTTCTCCGCCAGGAGCCGGTACTTTTCCTCGCTTTCGCGGAGTGCCTCCAGCGCCTGCCTGCGTTCGGTGACGTCCTCGGTGTGTACCAGGACCTGGTCGGGCGGGACATAGGCGTACTTTACGGAGAGGTACTTGGTTTTGCCGGTGCTTTTAAAACGGTAGGCCATCTCGTCTTTTTCGATGGTGGTTTTTTCCCGCAGGCAGCGGTGCAAGTCTTCGAGGATTTCGGGCATGTCCCAGTAGAGCTCGGTGGCTCTTATGCCTTGAAACCTCTCAATGGCCCCCTCGGTTATCTTCACGGCCTCGTCGTTGAACTCGGCCAGGATGAAGTCGTCTCCCTTCTTCTGCCAGGTATAGGTCGGCACCGGGATGGCCCTGTACTGGGTCCGGCTTTTTTCCTCGCTTTCCTTGAGAGCGTCCTCCGCCCGTTTTCGTTCGGTGATGTCTACACAGACGGTGAGGATGCCGTAGGGCTCTCCTTCCCGGGAAAGCAGTTCCGGATGAGCTTCGATAAGCCTTTTTGTTCCTTCTTTGTTTTCTATCTCAAAACACAAAGCGCCGGGGTTGTTTCCCTCTTTCATCTCCCGGAACTTTTGCAGCGTACTGAAATCTCCCATTTCCCTGAAAATGTCGAGATCGGAAAAATGCCTTCCCACGATCTCTTCTCTTTCGAGGCCGCTTATTTGGCGAGCGTGCTCGTTTATGTCGTTTATTACTCCATCCGTCCCAACCAGTATGTTGGCTTGAGGAGAGTCTTCGAAGAGCATGCGATACTTCTTTTCGCTCTCTTTAAGGGCCTGTTGGGCCCGCTTTCTTTCGGTTATGTCCCTGCCCATGGCGATGGAGCCGGTGGGGTTTTTGTTTTTGTCAGTGAGGTTTCTCGAGTTCCAGGAGATGATCCTTTTTTCGCCGTCCTTTCTCCGGATCACGGTCTCGAAGTCTTCTACCACCTGGCCCGCCTCGATGATGTCTTTTGCTTTGTCGGTGATCTGTCTTCTGTACTCCGGATCAGGGTAGAGCCATTCCCATATCTTGTCGTGCCCTATCACCTCTTCCTTGGAGTAGCCGCTTATCATTTCCGCGGCCCGGTTCCACAGGACCACGTTGGCCTCGGTGTCCAGCACGTTCAGCCATACCATGGCGCTGTCTATTACTTTCTCCTGGAACTGGGAAAGCTCCCGGATTCTCTCTTCCGCTTCCCGCCTCTCGGTTATGTCGCGCGAGATTCCGGTTATGCCGGACAATCGGCCCTGTTCGTCCCGGACGGTGTTTATGAGTACCTCGGCCCAGAAGGTGGATTTATCGCGTCTTATATACTCCAGCTCCATCTTTAAGAAGTCTTCCGCGGGTTCGCCCGCTTCCTCCTTGCGGAACCGTTCGATAATGGTCTGCATGACCCTTTGATATGATTCGGGGGCCAGTATCTCTTCCAGGGGCTGGGTCAGGTGTTCTTCCGGTGTATAGCCCCGCATGGTTTCGATGGATGGACTTACATAGACGTTCTTAAACCCTCCTTCAAAGGACGAGCTCCATATAACGTCCAGGGAGTTCTCCGCAAGAAGCCGGTACTTTTCCTCGCTTTCGCGGAGGGCCTGTTCAACCTCTTCCCGGCCGGAGACGTCCACAAAGCTGATCAGGCGATAGGAGTGGCCCTCCAGGAAAATGGTACTGCTCATGGTCCCCACGTAGCGGGCCTCGCCGTCTTTCCGGATTATTTTGAAGGTGACCGGGTCGGGCTTTTCGCCCTGGAGCCACTGCCGATGACGGTCCATTAACAGCTCCCGGCTTTCCGGAGCCAGAAGGCTGTAGATATTGTTCTCCCGAAGCTCTGCAAAACTTTCCAGGCCGAAGATTTCCAGTCCGGCGTGGTTCATGTAGAGAACTTTCTGGTTCTTGTCCAAAACAGCGATGCCGTTTATGGACTCGTCGGCGATCTTCCGGAATATCTCGTCTTGGCAGGTTTCGACTATATTGGGAGGGGACGGCTCGGGCTTTTTTTTCTCCAGGCCGCAAAAGCATACCGGCTCTCCGTCCAACACGTAAGACTTGAAAAACTCCGCCCGGACCCGGACGCTCCTCCTCTGTCCGGTGAAAACGCGGTAGTCTTCCTGAGAAGGCACCTCCCCTGCCAGTATCCCGCGCACCTTCTCCAGGAAACGGTCCCGTTCATCCCGGTCGGAAAAAAGGAGGTCAAGCAGGGTTTGGACGTCCTCCTCTTGGTAGGAGAACTCTTCGCGGAAATGATCGCTAACTTCCAGGAGACGTCCGTCCCGGAAAAAGAGCAGGCTCGTCCCCATCTGTTGCAAGGAGGGAAGAATATGCCCGGAAAGCTCCTCTTCACTGAACTCGATCTTGTGCGTCATCTCATCGTCTTTCATCACGGTTACCCGTCAGACTGATTGTTTTATCCACAGCAGTGAAATTACAACACTATGTACTCCGAGATCAAGTGGAATTACAAAATTCCCCCTCTTAACAGATGCGACCGGTTTCCACACGAGCTGTATCCACGCGATCCGCTTTCGTGCGAGCGGCTATATTCGCGATTCAATCACGCCGTCCTGCCGTCCGCAACAGCTTCCGCGTCCTTCGTGCCACTCCCAGGACGCGGTTTCCGGGTCCCAGCACCAAAGCCAGGAAAGCGTGGAGCGGCTTGGGATGTCTTTTCAAAAAAGAAGAGTTCGAGAGAAAGCGAATAACCTCCCGCGGGACCAGATGTTTTCCGTCCCTGAAGTTGTTTGCAAAGAAGGTGAACTTAAGGGTGCTTTTCGAGATCTTCAGTACGTCCATCCAGGCCAGGCTCACGTAAAAGGCGTGCTCCGCGTTCAGGCTGTTGTGATAGCTGGGCATAAGCTGTGTGAAGCCCAGCTTCGAGTACTGGTCCAGCATGTCTTCCGTGATGATGCCTTCGTCAAGCGCGCGTTCTGCCAGGCTGGTGCGGGGCAGGTAACACATGGAGTACATCTTGAGGTTATAGGGCCGTGGAAAGGAGAGCATGAGTTCAAGGGTCTGTTGCAGGTCGGAGCTTTCGTCAAACGGGCTGTTCATGATGAAATCAAGCCATAAGGCGATCCCCTGCTCGTGGAAAAGCTCGACCGCGTTCTTTATCTTTTCGTTCGAGCCGGGCCGGAGGAAAACCTCGCTTCTTATGCGCTCCGAGCCGCTCTGGACGCCCATGGCTACGGAAGATCCTCCGGCGTCCTTCATGGCCTTCGCAAACCTTTCGTTTACCAGGTTCGGGTGGAGCTCCACTGTAAAAGGAACTCCTATCTCTTTTTTATATAGCTCGAAAAGCTCCTCGTACCAGTCGGGGCGGGTGCTGAAGTTCTCTTCCTGGAACCCTACCGTTTGGATTTGGAGATGGGCTTTTGCCTTCTTGAGTTCTTCGATGATGTTTTCCGGGCTTCGGGCGCGATAGTATTTGCCCAGTCCCTCATAGATTCCGCGAAGGACATCGTTACTGCAGAAGGAGCATCTAAAAGGACACCCCCTCGAAGCTAAGATGCTGTAAAGGATGGGCCGGTCCGGGTTGAGGTATGGGTCCCTCCGAACCAGTCGGGCGCTCCTTATGAAGAACTTACCCTCGTTTCCGAGGCGGGGAAAAGCAACGGCGTCCAGGTCTTGTATCAAAGGCCGGAGCGGGTTCTTTATGACCTTGCCGGACCCGGATTTTATCCAGAGGTTTTCGATTTCATCGAGCGGCTCCGAGTCTCTCACCGCCCGGGCGATGTCTTTCAAGGGGCCCTCCCCTTCCCCCACGCAAACCACGTCCGCGTGCTCGATACACTCCTCCGGCAACAGGGTCGGATGAATGCCGCCCCATACCACCAGCGCGTCGCAGGAGTTCCTTACCACCCCGGTGATCTCTTGCGCCAGCTCCAGCGCAAAGCTCCGCAGGCTGATGCCCACTACCCGGGGCCGCCGCTCTTTGAGAAGATCAGAGAGAACGCGGTAGTCCGCCTCTCCGGGCCAGGAAGCCGGAGGCCGCGGCCCATAAGTATACTTGAACCCTTCCTTGCGAAGCACGCTCTGAAAAAAGATCAGGTCAGCATTATACCCCGAAGCCTCAAGCTCCGCGTGGATATGCCGGAGCCCCAATGCATAGATGTCGTAAATGCTGATAAGGACGACAAGCGGCGAACTCGGGGGATTGTCTGCGGGCAGATTCATGTATAAACATTATACAACCGGAAAGCGCTCGTGAAAATTAGCGGTTGCATTCTCCCAATTTCGTTCTTCTTATTGCAAGGATGCTTGAGGTGCGGTATCTTGCTCTTTATTTACATAGACCTTGTAATAAGGCCTGAACTTCAGAATTTATATATTTTGACAAGCTCAACTTATTGAACTTACCATTTAGGAGAACTTTGAAATCAGGTATCAGGAGGAGAGGGGCATGAAAAAAGGTGGAGCGTTTTTGTTTTTCGTCATGGTTGCGGGCCTGTTGATTTGCGGCGGTCTTTTTGCCGGGTCCGGCGGGCAAAAGACCATGGACCGGAGCGAGGCCCCGGTGGTTATAGAGGCTTCCGATATTCCGGAGATGGAGGGAGCAAAGATAGAAAGGCTCGCGCTTTTCGCGTTTCAGGACGGCGGGTTCACGCCCGTGCCTTTCCAGGTGGATGAGAGGCTGGAAAACGGTATCTACGTTTATACCCAAGGACCGGAACCGAACGCAGACAAAGGCGACCGGAAAATGGACGGCCGTGATGAGCTCGTTTTCATGGCCCGGGACAGCGCAGACCAGGCCCCCGCTGATGCTTCGCTTCCGTGCGATTCTTGCCGTTCGGCCGAGCTTTCTTTAACCGACCCGGCAGGAGGCGGCAAGGCCTGGCTGTATCTTGCCGAGTGCAATGGCGCTCCTCCGAGGTCGGAGAAAGACTACGTCCGGCACGAGTTCGACGGCACGCGCGACTGGGTCAAGAGCGGGCGGTACCACTTTTCGGAAAAGCGGGGCGAGAGCTACTTTGACCGCCTGGCTTTGCAAGGCGCTTCCGGCGAGGTGGGGGAAGACCTGTGCGACCGGCTCAAGGGCAGAGGCACCATCACTGCTGCCGCGGGCATGGTCGAGATCAACACCCCGGAGTCCAAGGTAAAGGGGAGCTTAAAAGCCTGGATAGACGGTCCCGTGCGGGTCATCCATCTCATGGAAGGATACATCAAGTTTTCCATCATCAAGCTCAACATCGGCGGGGTCTCCCAGAACCTGTTTTACCCCAACTACTTCGTAACACCCATAACCGTGAACACCCCGGTTTCGCCCGACTCGGTGCTCACCACCTTTGTCATGCGTTACGCCATTGACTGGAAAGAGAATTTCGAGGGGACCCGCTACTACGACCCGATAAACGACAAGGGAGTGGTGCTGGACGGCGAGATGTC
>JAWOBU010000238.1:0-3568 GCA_046484135.1 bacterium | reverse complement strand
ACTACCGCAAGACGGGAAGAGCCCCCGCCCGTGCGCCAGCCGGAGCCCGAGCCGGAAACGCGCCAGCCAAAACCCTCCCGCACCACCGAGCCTGCGCCCGCTCCCGAGCCGTCCCGGGAGCCACGTTCCACGCCCACGCCATCCCCCCCCGCACGGTCCGGAAGTGCCAACCTGACAGTCAAAATCCGCGGTCCCATCGTGGAAACCGCTAAAGAGCCCCGTCGCAACGCCCACATAAACATCATCCTTGACGGCAAACATGTAAGGACCGTCCGCCCCACCCGGACCAAGGAAGACAAAAACCGCAACACCGGCGAGGTCACCGCCATTACCTACTTCTGGGAAAACGTGTCGGTGTCCTTTAAAAACCTGGACCCCGGCTGGCACATCGTCCAGATAGACACCTCCCTGGAAGACCCCTCCTCCCACCGCGCCGCCATGCTCTCCTCCTCCGGGCAGGTCAACAACGACTACAACGGGCAGATCGATCTAAAGGCCGGCCGCACCTCCACCATGGTGTTCACTACCAAGAACTGGAACACCGGCCAGCTTATCCGGAGCCGATAGAACCCCGCACTCACGGCGACACGGCAAGCTGGCCGCAGGCGGCCAGTATGTCCGAGCCGCGGCTCGACCGGATATAGGCAGGCAGTGCTTTGTCGCGAAGCACGGACTGATAGGAGAGCACCGCCTCACGGGAAGGAACTTTGAACTCGCTCTCGGCAAAGGGGTTGAAAGGAATAATGTTCACCTTGGCGCGAAGGCCGGCACACCAGCGAACCAGGGCCCTGGCCTCTTCACGGCTGTCGTTTACCCCGTCAATAAGGACAACCTCGAGGGTCAGCCGCGAGCGGTCCGCCAAGGGATACCGCCGGAGCGCGGACTTGAGACGGTCCGGTGAAGAAGCGGCGGGCACGAGCCACGAGCGGGTTTTCGGCACGGCGCTGTGCAAAGACACGGCCAGGTTAAAAGGTATGCCGATTTCCGCCAGCTTGCCGAGCTTGTTTACGAGACCGATGGTGGACAGGGTAATGCGGGAGGGAGAGAACCCCATCGCCTTCTGGTTGCACAAAAGCTGCAATGCCGCGGAAACGGATTCCAGGTTGTCCAGCGGCTCTCCCATGCCCATGATTACCAGGTTGTCTGTAGTAAGGCCCTCCTCCCGCGCGGCCATGAGCTGGCCCACGATCTCGGAGGGAGCGAGCTGTCTTCGGAAACCCGTCCGGCCGGTGCGGCAGAAACGACACCCCATGCGACAACCGGCCTGGCTGGAGATGCAAAGGGTGGAATGGCCCTTCTCCGGTATCCGGACCGCCTCGATGACCTCTCCGTCGTAAAGCTCGTAAGCAAGCTTGACAGTGCCGTCTTCGGAAGTACGCCGGTCCTTTTCGCGCGGAAACGCGAGCCGGAACTCCTGAAGCGATCTTTTGAGCGTGGCGGGAATGTTGGTCATCTCCCGGACGGAGTTCACGCCATGTTTATAAAGCCACTCCATGACCTGGTCCGACCGGAAAGGCCGGTGGCCCAGCTTCTCCATCAAGAGCGCGAGCTCGGCGGGCGACAAATCGCGCAGGTCACTGTCTTGTCCGTTCATCAAACCCTGAACCATAAAAGAGAGTCGGCGGAAATTCCGTACCTGCAGGGTCGGCCATTTTGCGGCGCAGAACGTCCTTTCGCTTTGGAGGGCTTCGTTATGGAGTTCGGATGCATGGTGTGAATAATCGGGACCGATCGGACTCTGCAGGGACAAAGCAAGGCCCGAATAACGCTAGCTCGGGAAAACGTCATCCGAAACCGGCATCCCTGTTAGTCCTTCTTTTCGTCGGAATCAGAGTCGGACTCGGATTCAGGAGATGAGTACTTCATGTGAATACGGACTTCAGCGGACCTTTGCCCCTTGCTCAGGCCGGGAAGCACGGAGTAGGTCCCCGCCGGAAGCGTGTCTCCCTCAATAGACTTGTCCTCTGCGCCGCACTTCACTGAAACGCCGTCGGACCAGATGCAGTACTTCTTGGCATTGCCTTCAACCTTGGTGATCTTTGCGGCCTTGTCCAGCTCTACCTTGTTACCGTCGGTCTCGGCGTTCTTGCTGTGGCCCCAGCCCTTGGTCTGTTTGCCCCACAGTACCTCGGGTTCTTTCTCCTCTTCGGCTTGCACGGAGAAAGCAAAGGCCACAATCACAGCGAACGCCATCAAGAAAAAACTTCTTTTCACCATTCTCTTCTCCTTTTCGGTCAGATAATTTATTGACTTATTATAGCATGAATCTAACATCAAGGAATGGAAATTTTCCCGCAGTTCACGCGGGCATTTTCCGAAAGGATGTTTCCAGTCTTATTTCTGATCCATGAGCTCGACAAGCCTTTTCCAGAGCGCGTCCCTGCCCTCCCCTGTCCGGGCGGAGAACTGCAGGATGGAATCAAAAGTCATGCCCAGCGCTCCGGCCGCCGCCCGCAACGGCTTTACTCTTTTGGTTTTCCCTATTTTGTCTGCCTTTGTGGCCACCAGCAGCGGTGTTATCCCTTCGGCGGTCAGAAACCCGATAAGGTCTATCTCCTCCTGTCCCGGTTCTCTTCGCATATCTAAGATGATGACCACGGCGCAAAGCTCGGACCTTGTCCGAAGGTACCCTTCCACCAGGTTCTTCCAGCTTTTCCTCTCCTCTCGCGGAGCTTTGGCGTACCCGTATCCGGGCAGATCGGCGAACATATATCGGTTGTTTATCCGGTAGAAGTTCAAGGTCCTGGTATGACCGGGGCTTCCGCTGGTCCGGGCCAGGTTTTTTCTGCCGAGCAGAGAATTAATAAGGGACGACTTTCCCACGTTGGACCTTCCGGCAAAGGCCACTTCGGGAAGACCTTCGTCCGGGCATTGGCTGGGGTGGGACGCGCTTTTTACAAACTCGGAGTTCTTAACCTTCATAAGCTCATGTCCGTCTGCTTCCGGCCGGTGACGGGACGGTGTTGCGGCCGGTCGGGGCTGTTGCTACTTTCTTCTCTGTTCAAGGAGCTTCACAGCCTTGGATTTTATCTGGGCGCGGTAGCCGGCCTTTGCTATCTTGGCCAGGTTCTTGGTGGTCAGCGAGTTCAGGGTCTTGAGCGCAAGCGGCAGAGGGGTCCTGGGGTGGACGGTGATAAGATACTTGATCTCCTCGTTCTGGCTCCACATGGAGTTCTTGGCAATTGCCTGGATGAGCTCAGTGGACAGATTGGATATCTTCAGTATCTGCATGACCTCGCCTACGCTCAACTGCGGGTTGTTCAAAAGATGGGTCAATATCTTCTTATGGCCTTCCTGCAAAAGCAGGGCCCTTACACTGCGGTTGCCCCGCTTGGCCGCCACCACCTTCTGGTGCATGGGAAGCGACCGTATTTCCGCGAACAGGTTCTCGGTGGTCATCTGGTTTAAACGGCTCACCACGTGAATGGCGCTTTCCGCGCGACCGGCCCCCTCTTTCCTTTCCTTTGTTCCTTCTTTTTCTTCGTCGTCCTCAGAAGGAAGGCGCACCATGTCCCGTCTTTGCCACCGACGCCTCGTGGGAAAAGATGGAGAATTTCGCCATCAAACG
>JAWOBU010000106.1:0-15226 GCA_046484135.1 bacterium | reverse complement strand
GTCAGTGGCAGGATGCCTCGCCCGCCCGGGACCCGGGCGCCGGGGAAACGGATGCAACAATACAATGATCATAAAAGTAAAATCTGTTTTTAAAAAGTAACGTAAACGTTAAGTTTTGTAAAGTGATTTTCCTTCCTATAACAGAAAAATGCATTGGCCTGTCTTGACACCGCAAAGTTTGTGATTATTATCCGGCTATAGGACAACATACTGATATATATGGATAAATACCTGCATTTAGCAGGGATGCTGGGTTATTGCCTGAAAAAACATGCATGAAAAAAAGGAGGGAAGTGCCATGATCACCAGAAGATTTCTTGATTTTCCGGATTTTGGTTGGAGAAATCCCTTCGAGGAAATGGACCGGGTGCGCAGATATCTTGACCAGGTGCTGGGCCAGGCCGATGCCGGCTATCGGATTCCCCAGGCGGGCGTATTTCCCCTGGTCAACCTCACCGAGACCAAAGAAAACTATATCCTGCGCGCGGAGTTGCCCGGTGTAAATGCAGAGGATCTCGACATCCAGGCCACCGGCAGAAACATCACCATTTCCGGGCAGCGCACCATCGAACCCGATCCCAATGCCCAGTACCACCGAAGGGAACGCGAAGCCGGCCGGTTTTCCAGGGCATTGAGTCTTCCGGGCGACATCGATCGGGAGAAAATCGAAGCGCAGCTCACCAACGGTGTGCTGACATTGACCATTCCCAAATCTGAAAAAGCCAGGCCCAAACAGATTCAGATCAAGGGATAAAACAATCGTCCGATCTTTTCCGAAAGGAGGATGTGATATGACAAATGAAGCACAGAGCAGGGATATGCAGGTTAAAGGAAAACAGGAAGTCGCAGGCGCCGAGCAGACCCGCCCGGGCCCGGTCTTTATCCCGGCAGTGGATATTTTTGAAAACGAAAACGGCATCACCCTTATGGCCGACATGCCGGGGGTGGCCACTGATGATATCAATATTGACGTACGGGAAAACACCCTGACACTGACCGGAGAAATCAAGCCATTTGAAAACGCGGACGAAACCGATATCCTGGTGGAATATGAAACAGGCCAGTATTACCGGCAGTTCACCCTGCCGGAGCTGGTGGACCAGGAAAAAATCGATGCCCAGCTAAAAGACGGGGTCCTCACCCTGGTGCTGCCAAAGGCCGAAGCGGCAAAACCCAGAAAAATTGAAATCAAGAACAACTAAAACACAGTATCTTTGCACCCAAATGCAAACAGGCGGCACCGGATATATCCGGACCGCCTGTTTTTTTCAAACATGACAGGCTCGTAAAAAGCTTTTGTTCGATGTTTTTCAGAAAGGAAGCCTTGATCAGAAGCCTTTGTAAAAAATCCAGGATCAAGGCTTGCGCAATTTTTAAAAATGCAGCGTACTATCCTAAGGCTTCAAAGATGCTGGTAAATATCCTCAAGGCTCAAATCACAGGCCAGCATCATGACCTGGGTGTGATACAGCAGCTGGGCGATTTCCTCTGCGGTCTGCTGCCGACTTTCGTACCGGGCCGCCATCCAGACCTCGCCGGCTTCCTCCACCAGTTTCTTCCCGATCTCGTGGGGCCCCTGGATCAGGCGGGCCACGGTGCCCGAATCCGGGTCCGCGGTTATCTTCTTTTGCTGCAATAGCCAAAACAGTTCTTCAAAACTTTTCATGATCCGGTCCCGTATCTGGCATCCGCATACTCCACCCATCCGCCGGCAGCCACCAGGGCCCGGTCAAACTCAGACACGGAAAAGGCGATCCTTGTCTGTTGGCCTTGTTTTTCCACGATCAGCTCGCCTATCTCCAGGTCTGCATAAATTTCCGTGTCCGAACCGGCAAATTCGGTAAAAAACCGGTCAATGGTTTCTTCGGGCAGATCGATGGCCAGCATGCCGCAGTTAAACATGTTCTGCCGGAAAATCCGGGCAAAACTTTCCGCAATCACCATATGGATGCCGTTGACCTCCAAAGCCCAGGGGGCATGCTCCCGCGAAGAGCCGCAGCCGAAGTTGGCCCGGGTCACGATCACCCGGCAGCCGGCAATGTCTTTTGCCGGATCAAAGCCTTCGAGGTTCAAATCCTCGAGCAGGTAGGGCTGCAGTGCCTCCTTGGAGATTTCGGTTAAATACTTGGCAGGAATAATTTCGTCTGTATTGATATCCGACCGGTCCAGAAACAGGGTTTTGCCGCCGAACGTATGCATATGCATTGGCCTCGCTGGTGATTTTTAGGTTCCGTAAAGTGCCGAATTGGTAATATGGCCGGCAAGGGCAGTGGCCGCGGCAGTGGCCGGGCTCATCAAATGCACCATGCCGCCTTTTCCCATGCGGCCGTAGAAATTGCGGTTGGTGGTGGAGGCGCAGACCTCCCCTTCTGCGATCACCCCGCAGCTCATGCCCAGGCAGGCGCCGCAAGTGGGGTTGGCCACGCAGAAGCCGGCATCCATGAAGGTTTTGATAATACCTTCATCCAGGGCCTTTTGATAGATTTCCGGGGTGGCCGGGGAGACAATGCCCCGGACCGAATCGTTGATCCGCTGTCCCGAAAGCACCCGGGCGGCCACCCGCAGATCCTCTATCCGGCCGTTGGTGCACGAACCGATATAGATTTGATCCACGGCAGTGCCCTGCATTTCCGAAACCGGGCACACTTTGTCCGGCTTGTAGCCGTAGGTGAGCTGCGGGGGCAGATCCGTGACATCAAATTGCAGCACCTGCTGGTAAACAGCGTCTTGATCCGGTTGCCACCTGCGATAATCTTCCAGCGCAGCTTGCCGGGAGTCATACTCTGTGCGGATAAAAGGCCAGAGGTATTCCACGGTGGTCATGTCCGGATAGCAAATGCCGCAGGTGGCCCCGGCTTCAACGGCCATGTTGCACAGGGTCATGCGCGCCTCCATGCTCATGGCCGCCACCACCGGACCGGCAAACTCAATGACACAGTCAGTGGCCCCGTTAACCCCGATTTGGCCGATGATATGCAGAATCACATCCTTGGCAAACACCCCGTTTGCCAGCTCACCGGTGATCTCAATTTTAATGGAATCGGGATAGCGAAACGCACAGACCCCGTTTAAGATCCCCACCTCCAGGTCGGTGGTGCCCACGCCGGCGGCAAATGCGCCGAATGCACCGTGGGTGCAGGTGTGCGAATCGCCCATGATAATGGTATAGCCGGGCCGGACAAATCCTTTTTCCGGAAACAGGGCGTGACAGACACCGTTTCTGCCGATATCGAAAAAATGCTCGATATGATGGCGCAGGGCCCAGTCCCGCATGATCTTTCCCTGCATGGCGGTTTTGGAGTCCTTGGCCGGGGTCACATGATCAATGACCGCCATGATGCGCGAGGGGTCAAAAACCCGGTCCTTTCCCCTGGCAATCAGGTCGTTGATGGCCACCGGCGTGGTGATTTCATGGCAGAATACCGCATCCATGCCCAGCACAACCATATCCCCGGCCGGGTTGTCGACCCGGTGAGCGTCGAATATCTTTTCTGCTGCTGTTTTACCTGTATTTTCCGGCATCTATGATTCCCACCCCCCGATCATGTGCATATGCAGATGAAAAATTTCCTGGCCTCCGCCCTTTTCCACATTGAAAAACAGTCTGTACCCGGTGGTGCTCACCCCGGTTTTGGCGGCCATGTCCCTGGCGGCAAAAATCAGCTCCGAAAGAATCGGGGCATCGGTCTCTTCCAGGTCGTTGATGCTGCGAATATGACGCTTTGGCACAAACAGCAGATGCACCGGCGCCAGGGGGTTGATGTCTTTAAACACCACCAGGTCATCGGTTTCCATCAACAAT
Source organism: bacterium (assembly GCA_046484135.1). Lineage (GTDB taxonomy): Bacteria > RBG-13-61-14 > RBG-13-61-14 > RBG-13-61-14 > DATKZS01 > CAYQTK01. The sequence continues at coordinate 11,424 of JAWOBU010000106.1, read as the reverse complement.
TCCGTATCCATTTCTTTGTTTGCAATCTTGCAAAACAGGCAATCAGACGCCATAACTCCTCCCTGCGGCACAATTATCGGATTTTGCGATACCCGGGGATGGGCAGCGGACACTCATCAGCCGGTTTTCACCACCAGCACTGCGGTTTTGCCCAATGCCCGGATCAGTTTGATGCTGATGTCGCCCAGAACGAACTCTTCCTGTTTGGATGCCGTCTCCTTGCATCACCGTTATCTTGATCCGCTTCTGGTTGTCCGTGCAGGTGGTAAAGACCTGGCTGGCCCGGGCGGGAAGCTTGGCAAACCGCTTAATTAAGGGCACGTAAAGGCCTCCGAAATGGGCGAGTCCTACGCTCTGGGAAAGCACGTCCAAGAGAACCGGGGCCTGGTAGGTTTCCTCTTCCCCCTCGTCTGCCTGCGGCACAGGAGCCGACGGAGCAGGCGAAGACTCGGGCGGTGCCGGCTCTTCCGGCGCCGCTCCAGTCTCCGAAGGGGCCGTGTCCGCGGCCGCGGCTTTTTCGGTTCCGGCTTCAAGATCGCTTTCCGGGGCCTCGGAAGTAGAAGCTTCAAACGGTGCGGACGCATCCTGCGGAAAGAGGGCCGCATCAGGGTGTGCTTCTTCCGACTCCGTCTTTTCCGGCCCGGCCTCTGTTGCCGCGGGTTCGGCCTCCACAGGTTCTTCCGGGGAACCGAACTCCTGCATCCGGGCCGGGTCCGCCGGAAGCTGGTCTGCGCCGGGCTCTGCGGCTTCCGGCTCATCCTCGGCCGGCTCCATGGAAACCGGCTCGGCCTGGTCAGCCTCGACGGGTTCGGCTTCCGCCTCGGGCGGTGCTTCCTGCGGGGCCTCTGCATCCACCGGCAGTTGCTCTTCCTCCGGCGGTGCGGGTGAAGCCTCCTCCGGCGCCTCTTCCGGCATTGCCTCTATCGGCTCTGCTTCCCGGTCCGCAGGCAGGTCCTCGGCTTGCTCTTCATAATCGCGAATGATCGGCCCGGCCGAAACCGGGTGTTCGTCGCCCGCTTCAGGCTGGTCCCGGCGGGGAGTTGCGACCTCAACAATGTCCTGGAAGCTCCCGGAGCCCGAGGGGGAAGCCGCGGCCTTTTCTTCAAATGATTTAAGAGCATCCTCGGCCGGACCCATCTCCACGGCCTTTTCATGTGCTTCGGCCGCTTCATCCAAAGGCACCGCGTCGGTGTCCGCAGGCAGGTCAGCCTCTTCTCCTCCGGCAAAGAACTCGTCCAGGGCCTCCCGGCCGGGTGAGTAGTCGCCCAAACCGGCGGGCGCCTCCATTTCTTTTTCATCCGCCTCTTCCTCGGCCACTGCCTCCATCCACTCTTCCGGCTCCTCTGCGGTCTCATCCGCGGGTGCGGCTTCATAAGGCTCGGGTTCCACCGCCTCTTGGGGGGGAGCTTGCGGCTGGGTCTGTTCCTGCCGGTCCCTGTCCATGGGAAAAAACTCATCCGCCCCTGCCGGCGGCGCTTCTTCCGCAGGTGGAGGCGCTTGCGGAGCCTGTTCTTCGGGAGTAGCTTCCTGGAGCGTTTCCCGGCCGGGCTCTCCGGGCGAGGTCTTTTCCATTCTTTCGGTGTCCTCGGTGACCTCTTCCATGGTGCCGAGACCGGGAACGCCGGGCATGGTCTTTTCCTGGTCGGACACGCCCGTGCGGGCCGGCTCCGCTCCGGGCCTCGGTGGTTCCGCTGTAGGGGTGACCGCCGCGCGGGGCGGTTTCTTTTTAACCAGTTTTTCTCCTGCCAGGCCGGCGGCGTGGATGGCCGCTCCCACTGCTACTGCCTCGTCCGGGTTCATGGAGGTGTCGGGCTCGCGTCCTATAAACTCCGCGGTCTTTCTTTTGACCAAGGGCATCCTGGTCATTCCTCCGACCATGATGACGTTGTCAATGTCGTTTAAGTCCATGCTCACGTCCTGGAGGAGCTTTCCGAATATCTCGGTGGTCCGGTCCACCAGGTCTTCCACCATGCCCTCGTACTGCTCCGCGGTGATGACCGCTTCCACTCCCGCCCAGCGGTTTACGTCCGGGCAGATGCCGGGCAGGTTTATCTCGACCTCGCTTTTTCTGGACAGGGCGATCTTGGACCGTTCGGCAGCGTCCTTGACCCGCTGGTGGGCCATCTTATCGTTGTAGATGTTGATCTTGTATTTTTCCTGGAAGTCCTTTACCAGATAGTCCACCAGCCGGTTGTCAAAATCCTCGCCTCCCAGGTAGGAGTCGCCCGCGGTGGCCACGACCTCGAACACCCCCTGGCCGATGGACAGGATGGAAAGGTCGAAGGTCCCGCCTCCCAGGTCGTAGACGGCCACCGTCTGTTCGGTGTCGTTTTCGTATCCATAGGCGAGAGCCGCAGCGGTCGGTTCGTTAATGAGCCTTACCACCTCCAGTCCTATCATGGTCCCGCACTCGCGGGTCGCCTTTCTCTGGGGGTCGGTAAAATAGGCGGGAACGGTAAGCACTGCTTTCTTTATGTCGTGTCCCAAAGACTTCTTGCCGATCCTGGTAAGATACTTCAATATGATGGCGCCGACCTCGACCGGCGTGAGATGGCGGTCGCGGCCGGTAACCAGGATGTTGCCTTCCTCGTCCCGCTGGATCTTGTAACTTAAGTTCTTCTTGGCCTCCTGGATGCGCGGGTCGTTGTACTTCCTTCCCAGGAGCCGCTTGGTCGCCCAGATGGTGCTGTAAGGATCGCTTATGACCTCGGCCTTGGCCTGGGGGCCCACCAGAATCTTTCCTCCCTCCATGATGTGGATGTAAGAAGGCGTTACCCGGTTGCCCCTGCTGTCCGGGACCACCATCGGCTCGCCGTCCACCACCGCGGAGAGCACACTGGTCGAGGTCCCCAGATCAATACCCACGATCTTATCCATAAGCAGTCCTCCGGATTTTTCTAAGAAGGAAGAACGAACACGGACATGCCCCTCCTCTTACCCGTGTTATTTTATCCGGGTGGGGGGTGGTTATGCAACGGGCCGGACCAGGATATCAGCAACAGGAAGTCGTCAGGATTTTTTCTTTCTCATCTTCAAGGTCTCTTCCACTTCCTGGAGCTTTGACTTGAAGGTTTTGTTGTTGGGCTCCATTTTACTGGCGAGCTGGAGGTTTATCTTGGCGGCGTTGTAGTCTTTGTTGTTGATGGCGGTCTTGGCCATCTGGTAGTACTTCTTGCCCATGGCGGTCTGTCCCTCGTCCTCTTTCTCCTTGGCGCCTGCATTCTCCATCATCTTGGGGTCGAACCGGAGGAACTTCTCCCGCTGGGGACCGTTTATGGCCCTGGTGTAGACAGGCCTCTTCCGGGGGTCGGAGAGCACTTTATAGGCTTCGTTCATCCTCTTGAAAATCTTGGTAACCAGGTTTACCAACGCCGGGTCCTCGTTGTAGTACTTGTCCGGGTGAAAAAGCCGGGACTGCTTGAAGTAGGCCCTTTTTATCTCTTCCGTAAAGGCCTTCTGTTTTACTTTCAGAATCTGGTAGTAGTCCATTTCGTCTATAATCCGTGCCAGTGCCATGACCTCTTTTTTAAACTGAGGGTCCATCGCTTCTCCTTTTTATAAAAGATGTCTTACTAAACGGGTCAACAAAGGCCGGCATCAATTCTCGGCTTCCACTGTTGTTACTTCCTCGCTGCCGCCGAGCCGGGAGTGCTCTTCCTTGAGCTTCTTTATCTCCTCCTCGGAAAGACCGCCGGAGACGTTGAGCTTGACACTGCGGGCCTTGCCGGTCTCCTCGTCCTGGCCGGTTACGTTCACGATGCCGTTCGAGTCTATCTCGAAGGTGACCCGGATTTTGGGAGTGCCTTTGGGGGCCTCGGGAATGTCGGCGAGCCGGAACTCGCCCATGAGCTCGTTGTCCTTGCAAAAGCGCTCTTCTCCCTGGAAGATGCGTATCTTGACCGCGGTCTGGCCGTCGTGGGTGGTGGTGAACACGCGGCTCTGCTCGGTGGGAATGGGCGTGTTCCTTTCAATAAGCACGTCCATGAGCCCTCCCGCGGTCTCGATTCCGAGGGACATGGGGGTTACGTCGAGGAGCAGTGCACCGGTGGTCGCTTCTTTAAGAGAGGAGGCCTGGATGGCCGCTCCCATAGCCACCACCTGGTCGGGGTCTATATCAATCTTGGGTTCTTTAAAGAAGTAGGATTGAACAGCGTCCCGCACAATGGGCATGCGGGTAGGACCGCCCACCAGGATAAGCGCGTCCAGGTCCTGGACGGTAAGATGGGCGTCCTGGAGCGCTTCGTCGCAGACCTTGAAGGTCCGCTGGATCAGGTCGTGGACCATCTGGCCGAAGTAGTTCCGGTTGATGTCCAGCTCGAGGTCAGTGGGTTCTCCGTTGACTTCTGCGATGGCGGGAAGGTTGATCTTGGTCTCCAGCTTGTCGGTAAGCTCGATCTTGGTCCGCTCCGCGGTGTCCTTGAGCCGCTGGAGCGCGTTCCGGTCGTTTCGGAGATCGTAATCGTGCTCTTTCATGAACCGCTCTGCCATGTAGTCAATGAGCCGGTCGTCAAAGTCGTCTCCTCCCAGGTACATGTCGCCCGCGGTGGAGATGACCTCGTACACGTCGTCTCCTATCTCGAGGATGGAGATATCAAAGGTCCCTCCTCCCAGGTCATAGATGGCCACCTTCTGCTGGAGGCCTTTCCCGTAACCGTAAGCCAGGGCCGCGGCAGTGGGCTCGTTGATGATGCGCAGTACGTTCAGGCCGGCAATGGTGCCTGCGTCCTTGGTGGCCTGCCGCTGTCCGTCGTTGAAGTTGGCCGGCACCGTTACAACGGCCTGATCCACTTCTTCGCCCAGCTTGGACTCGGCTATCCTTTTCATCTCGGTCAGGATCATGGCGCCGATCTCGGGACAGGAGTATTGCTTTTCCTCCACCTGGATGCGGACGCTCTGGTTGGGGCCTTCCACGATGTCATAGGTCGAGACCGCCATGGCCTTCTTGACCTCGGAGCTGAAGAAGGGACGGCCGATAAGCCGCTTGGACGAGTACACCGTGCGTTGTGGCGCCTTGATGATGTAGGGCTTGGCAGGGTTTCCCACGATGATCTGCCCGTCATCCGTAAAGGACACGATCGAGGCCTGGATGGGCTCTCCGTCCCTACCGTGGAGCACCTTGGGAGTCTCGCTCTCCATATAGGCCACGCATGACGTGCTGGTGCCAAGGTCTATACCTACTACTCTACCCATTGGTTCTTCCTTTCCCGCTTTCAGGGCATTGATTTTTTATTAAAGATTACCATAAAACACCCGCTTATGGCAACCGGAAAAGAACCCCGCGAACAATTTCGTAAAGCCTGCTCTGATATTACTTCCCGCTTCCTGAACAACCCCGCACTTGTTGAAGATGAGGCCGGTCATGAAGCCGCCGGCAAGATGCTCCTGTCCGAAGCAGGGGTGAAAAGTAAAAACCCGCTCCTCGCAACCGGCGCTATAAGATATTGAAGGCCGGGCATTCTTTTGCTTTTTTGCTCCGTGGTTTTGCGTTAAACAAGATATTATTCTAAATTAGCTTTTTGCAAGACTATAACAAAGGAGCCGGAGAATGACATACCCGGGTATTCCCCGCAGGCGATTTCTTTGCACCGCCGCCCTGGCAGCGGGCGGATGGGCTTTGACCGGCGCCACGAGCCGTCCACCCAACATCGTGTTTATCCTGGCCGACGACCTCGGCTACAGCGAGCTCGGGTGTTACGGCAACAGCTTTAACAGCACTCCATGCCTGGACCGGCTTGCCGGAGAGGGGGTCAGGTTCACGGACCACTATGCCGCGGCCCCGGTGTGCTCGCCCTACCGGGCCGCGCTCATGACCGGGCAGTACCCCGCCCGCGTCGGGATAAACGACTATCTTTTGCCCTGGTCGGACAAGCAGATTCCATCGTCGCTTGTAACCCTGCCCGAGATGCTGAAGCAACGAGGCTACGTAACCGGGCTTGTGGGTAAGTGGCACCTGACCGGCTACCGGAACGAGAAGGGGTTCCCCCGACACCACGGTTTCGACGAGGTCATGGTCTCGGAAACAAAATCCATAGGAAACGGCGACTACTTCTATCCCTACCGGTTCAACCCGGAAGTGGAAAAACGACTCCCCGGCCGCGAGTACCTGGTGGACAGGTGTAATCATGAAGCAGTCGAGTTTATAAAACGACATCGCAACCGGCCCTTCTTTCTGCTGCTCAGCCATTACGCGGTCCATACGGTACTGCGCGGCAAAGAAGAGCCGGTTAAAAAGTACAAGAAGAAGCCGGCCGCGGGAGAAGACAGCGGGGCCGGGAATAACAACCCGCATCTCGCGGCCCAGCTCGAGACCATTGACCAGGGCGCCGGCATGATCGCGGAGACCTTGCGCAAGCTCGGCCTCGAAGAGAACACGGTAGTGGTCTTTACGAGCGACAACGGAGGAGAGGAGCTGGTTACGTCCAACGCTCCATTGCGGGCGGGCAAGTCCACGCTTTACGAAGGAGGCATCCGCGTGCCGCTTATCATCCGTTATCCCGGCCCTGCGCCGGCCGGCAAGGTATGCGCCTCTCCCTCCATCAACATGGATTTCTACCCTTTCTTCGCCGGCTTAAGCGGCGCATCTCCCGGCCGGAAGCACGACGGCAAGGACCTGATGCCTTACCTGTCGGACCCGAGCAAGGAAGCGTCCGACCGAGGCCTGTTCTGGCATTATCCTTTGTCGCGGCCTCATTTTCTGGGCGGCAGGTCTTCCGGAGCGGTGCGACATGGAAAGTGGAAGCTGATCCGGTTTTATGACACGGGAGAGCTCGAGCTCTACGACCTGGAAAATGATATGGGAGAGACCGAGAACCTGGCTTCGGAAATGCCGGCGCGTGCGCGAGAGCTTGCGCAAAAGCTCGCGAACTTCCGAGAGCGCACCGGCGCCCAAATCCCTGAGAACTGCCGGGATTACAATCCCGACAAGTACGTGCTTGATCCTCTGTGGCGTCGTTTCCTGCAGGAAGTTGTCTACTGAGGCTTTTTCTCTCGTCTTTAACTTTGGCCAAAATGGTCCTATCATGTGGACAAAACAAGGAGGGAGCTTTATATAATGGCCAAGGACAGCTCGACCTCGGGCAAGGACTTCGTCCGCACCAGGATCGAAAAAGACCTGAAAGAGGGCAAGAACAACGGACAGGTGATAACGCGGTTTCCGCCCGAGCCTAACGGTTACCTTCACATCGGGCACGCGAAAAGCATCAACTTAAACTTCAGCATCGCCAGGGAGTACGGCGGCAGGTGCCACCTCCGGTTCGACGACACCAACCCGTTGAAGGAGGAGGAGGAGTACTTTGACTCGATCCGGGAGGACGTGCGCTGGCTCGGGTTTGACTGGAGCGAGCACGAGTACTATGCCTCTGATTACTTTGACCGGCTTTACGAGTGGGCGGTGCGTCTTATCAAGGCGGGCAAGGCTTATGTTTGTGATCTCAGCATGGATGAAATCCGGGAGCACCGGGGGACCCTGACCGAACCCGGCAGAGAGAGCCCCTACCGGGACCGGTCGGTGGAGGAGAACCTTGACCTTTTCGAGCGGATGAGAAAAGGCGAGTTCGCGGAAGGCGAGAAGGTTTTACGGGCCAGGATAGACATGGCGTCATCCAATTTGAACCTTCGCGACCCGGTGATGTACCGCATCCTGAAGGCGCCCCACCACCGGACGGGCGACAAGTGGTGCATTTATCCTACTTACGACTGGGCCCACGGCCAGTCGGACTCGATCGAGGGGATCACCCACTCCATCTGCACCCTCGAGTTCGAGGACCACCGGCCGCTCTACGACTGGTTCCTGGAGCAACTCGGAGAACACCATCCGCAACAGATCGAGTTCGCGAGGTTAAACCTGACCTACACCGTCTTGAGCAAGAGGAAGCTCATCACCCTGGTCAAGGAAGGATACGTGGACGGGTGGGACGATCCCCGCATGCCCACCATCTCCGGGCTCCGCCGGAGAGGATACACCCCCGAGTCCATCCGCGACTTCTGCCGCCGCATCGGGGTGGCCAAGGCCTACTCGACCGCGGACATGGCGCTTCTCGAACACTGCCTGCGGGAGGACTTGAACAAGCGGGCGCCCCGGGTCATGGCGGTGCTGGACCCGGTCAAGGTGGTGATCGAGAACTACCCGGAAGGCGAGACCGAGTATCTCGAGGCCATAAACAACCCGGAGGATGATTCCATGGGCACGCGGGAGGTCCCTTTCTCACGGGAGATATACATCGAGCGGGAGGACTTCATGGAGGACCCGCCCAAGAAGTTCTTCCGGCTCTCGCCGGGCCGCGAGGTCCGCCTCCGGTACGCCTACTTCATAAAGTGCGAGAGCGTGGAAAAGGACGAGAACGGCGAGGTCCGTGAAATCCGCTGCACCTATGACCCTGCCACCCGCGGGGGGCACGCTCCGGACCGCAAGGTCAAGGCGACCCTGCACTGGGTGTCAGCTCCGCACGCTGTCCGTGGCACGGTCCGGCTCTATGACAATCTTTTCAACCGGGAGAACCCGGACGAGGTGGACGAGGAAGGCGAGACCTGGCTGGACAACATAAACCCGGATTCGGTGCGGGTGCTGGAGGATTGCCTGCTGGAGTCGGGTCTTGCCGAGGCCAAGCCTTTTCAGCGTTTCCAGTTCGAGAGAAAGGGCTACTTTGTGGCCGACCTTTTAAGTGAGGAAGGCCGGCCGGTTTTCAACCGCACAGTGTCGTTGAAGGATGAATGGGCCAGGCTGCAAAAGGCGCGGCAGAAAAAGTGAGGACTGATCATGGACGACGAGCTGAAGCGTTTCGGTGTTTCCATGGAATCTTGGCTTCTGGAAAAGTTTGACGCCTACATCCACGACCATGCTTACACCAACCGGTCGGAGGCCATCCGGGACATGGTCAGGCGGGTGCTGGTGGAGGAGGAGTGGGCCCACGACGCGGAGACGGCAGGGGCCATCACCATTGTTTACAACCATCACGTGCCCGAGCTTACGAGTAAGCTGAACCAGCTTCAACACGACTTTCCCGGCCAGGTCATCTCGTCCATGCACGTTCACCTTGACCACGACAACTGCATGGAGGTCATTATCTCACGCGGCAAGGCCCGGCAAATCAAGGAGCTCTCCGACCGGCTCATATCCTTGCGGGGGGTCCTGCACGGCACCTTGACCGGCTCCACCGCGGGCACGAGCTTCAAAAAGGACGGAGAGTCAAAAGGACACCATTCCCATCCCCACCGCCACCATCACGGTCAGTAACCGAACTCGTTTTTCAGTTCGATGAACTTGAGAAGCCGGCGGAGCTTCTGGACGTCGGGAATGATGATGGCCTCCTTCCGGAGCTCGATGAGTTCCCGCTCCACCAGGCCGGAGAAGATGTCCCGCAAGGTGGAAGGGATGACCCCGCTCCGGTCCGAGATATTTTCCGGGTTGGTCCGGACCAGGAAACCTTCATCCGTCTCGATGCCTTCGTCATAAGCGGTCTGGATCAGGGTGTTGATAACCTTGGACTCCGGGTCTATGTAAAGCAGGTTCTCGATCAGGGTGTCAGCCTCCTGGAGACGCTGGGTCAAGGTGCGGATGATGCGGAAGGCGACCCCGAAGTTGTTCTTCACCATGTTCTCGAACGCGGGCTTGTCAAAAGCCAGCAGGCGCGCGCCGGTTACAGCGGTGGCGGACGCCGACCGGGGCCGGTTGTTGAGCATGGCCATCTCTCCGAAGAAATCGCCGGGCCCCAGGTAGGACAGGGTCTTTTCCCGGCCGCCGGCGCGCCGGTGGATGCGTATCTTTCCCTCCCGGACAATGTACATGACCCTGCTTCTGTCGCCCTGGCTGAAAATGAGCTCATCCTTTTTCACCTGGACCCCGAACTCCCGTTCGAGCCGGTCGCGCTGATGATAGAGGTCCGAGGATGCGTCGAACTCTGGGACCTTGTCCGCGACCCGCTCTTCGGTCTGGCGCAAAACCGTATCCGAGGAGAGCTTTTCTTCCAGCACGATCCGGTCGCCTTTTCGCAGGATGACCAGGTTCCGGTCCCGGCAGTGCTCGATCTCCTCGAACAGGTCTTCCAGAAAAGCCGGCTTCAAGTGGTTTATGTTTACCTTGTAGTCAGGGGGAAGGCCTGCCCGGTCCAGGCACTCGCAGAGCATTGCAGGTGTTAGATGGGAGCTTTGGCGGGCCAGCTCTTTCATGTGGTCCGGGAAGCTGATCTCGGCCACCAGGGAGTCGGGAGGGTCGTGTCTTCCCAGCCAGTTCCAAAGGTTCCCGCCTTCTCCCGTGTCCCCGGAGAACACAAAGGTCTTCATGGAATCACTCACCCGGTAGCCGACCGAACCCGGGCAGTGGTCCACTGCGACCGCCTCGATCTCGTAATGCCCGAGCCGGAAAGGTATCTCCACCGAGATGGGATGGAAGTTAAGACGGGGCAGGTCTTCGGGCACGGACAGGAGAGCAGGGTTGAAAAGATGCTCCCGGAGGTCCGCGAGGACCGGCTCGGTGGCGTATACCGAAAGAGGCCGGACCCGGGAGCGCACCGTGTTCTGGTAGATGAATCCAAGCCCGATGATATGGTCCAGGTGGGAGTGGGTGATAAGAACGTCGCTGATCGTCTCCTGCTCTTCCAGGTCGAGCGAGCAAGAAGCGGAACCCGCGTCAATGAGTATGGTCTCGTCAATAAGATAGCTGGTCAGCTCGAGGCCGGGACTGCGTCCGCCGGAACAGCCAAGTACTCGTATCTCCATAAGTCATTTCCTTGCCAGCCGGAATGAATCTTTTCTCATCATATTACATTTGTTCCTCACTCTCAAAATTCCTGGTTCCTTGGGACTTGCGACATGTAAGGGGGTTTTAGAAAACTACACCTGCTTTAGAGCTGGGAACGCGGCCGTCTCGGCCGCAGATAAAAGCGGGCGGGGACATCCGGCGGTTTACTTGCCCCCCTTTCATGTCGCAAAACTATAGCTTTATCAACTACTGCCCTTGTGCTATTTTAATTTTTATGAACAGAGTAACCTCACTGCCGGTCCTCATGAGTTTGGCCGTCATGGTCTTAGCTGTTGCGGCCGGGTTTTTTTGCCGGGCGGAGCGGACAGAGGACTCTTCCTCCTGCGGGGAGAAAGAAAAGGTTGACTGGCTCGATTACGATAAAGCCATGGCGAGGGGCGCGAAAGAAGGCAAGCCGATAGTGCTGGTTTTCTTTCAGGACCATTGCCGGCAGTGCGAGATGCTTGATAAGAAGTCCTTCGAGCGGCCGGACATCGCCTGTTACATGAACCGGAAGCTCGTGGCCTCCCGCATCCACATAAAGAAAGAGCCGGAGCTCAAGAAAAAGTACCGGGTGCCGGGAACTCCCATGGTGTGGTTTCTCACTCCGGAAGGCGAAGAGATAGACTACTTTGTGGGCTACTTAAAGCCGGCCAAAGTCTTTTCCATCCTGCATTACATAGGCGACA
>JAWOBU010000013.1:0-14220 GCA_046484135.1 bacterium | reverse complement strand
CAGTATGATCTTGACGGGAAACAGCAGGGACAGAAGCGGCAAGGCCAGCACCATGGCGCCGAAGCCGGTTATGCCGTGCACCACATGGGCCAGTAATATGACTGTTACCAGCACCGCGTATGGAAAAATTTCACTGCCGAACATCTTTACAAGCGCTTTCAGGGAAGAGCCCGGCTGAAGAAGCCGGACTTGGTAAGCTCTTTTTGCTCCCGGTCAAGGAGTGTCCCGGATTATGAACTTGAGAACGGTGTTGCCGACCCGCACCAGGTCGCCGTGCATGAGACGGGTGTTTTTTATCTTCATCCCGTTAAGCCAGGTCCCGTTCTGGGAGGCGAGGTCGGAGATGTAAATCTGCTCGCGCGAGTAGACCTCGATACAAGCGTGCTTCCTGGATACCTGCTCGTCCTCGATCTTTACGTCCGCTTCATCGCCCCGGCCCAGGATCATGCGGCCCTTGTCGAACTCCACGCTCCTGCCTTTCTTCCCGCCGCCCATGAACTCGAGAAAGAAGCTCCGGTCCGGCGGGAGCTCCGGGACCTTCTCCCGGTTTTTTTCGTCCACCCGGGTGTCGTCCGAAGGGGGAGGGCTTTCTTCTCTTTGTTCCCGGAGCCGGTCGTCCTGGGAGGGACCGGACTCGGCAAACAGCAACAGACTCTGTCCCACCCCGATCTCGTCCAGGTGGGAGAGCATTTGCTCTTCCACCTTTCGGCCGTTTACAAACACCCCGTTTTTCGAGCCGAGGTCCACCACGTGCCAGCCGTCGTCGCGGTGCTCGAGTCGGCAATGGGCGCGGGAGATGGACCGATCCCGGATGACCAGGTCCGCGTCCTTCCTGCCCACGGTCAGCCCGTCCGAGTCAAGCCTCTTGTGCAGGCCCTGGCTGTCGCCCTGGATCACGGTGACACTGGCGCCGGGGAGGTCCCATTGCAACCCGGCGGGCTTTTGTGAAGGCGAGAAGTCCGAGGTCAGCAAGGTGGCGTCCTCCGCCGGAACAAAGGAGCTGTCCTCTTCGCCGGTGCCGGCGCGGGCCAGGAAAACAAAAAGGCACTCCGGACACTGCACCAGCACCTTCTCGTGGTAACTCTCATCGTCTATCTTCAGACCGGCCATGCACCCCGGACATTTAAGCCTCATTTTATCCGCCCTTTGCCAGAATCCATATCACCAGACCGACAATGCCGGCCGCGGCCGCGGCGCCGGCAATGACCAGCCATTTCCAGCCCTTTGCAGGCCGGGAGCCGCGCAGGTCCACCGACCGGGAAGTATGAGTCAGCTCCTTGAAGATATCGTCAATGTTCGAGGAGTGGCTCAAGTTGGGGTTACTATCGTAACTGTTCTCGAAAGCGGCTGCCTGCTCTTCCACTCCTTCCCGGAAAACATCCGAACCGGTCCCTTCCTCCTGCCGGCCCTCGCCGGAAGACCGGCCGGCTATAATGGAGAGGGCCTCCACCATCTCCGCGCCGCTCTGGAACCTTTCATCCGGGTTCTTGGAAAGCGCGATCATCATGAAGTCCTCGAATTCCGGAGGCAGGTCGTTGACGTTATCGCATATGGGCACGTAGTCCTCATGCACGATCTTGTAACATATCTCGTTCACGCTTTCGCCCGGAAAAGGCTTTTTAAAGCTCATGAGCTGATAGATGCAGACCGCCAGACTGAACAGGTCGGACCTGCCGTCAATGGGCTTGCCGGAGAGCTGCTCGGGCGACATGTAGCTGGGCGATCCCACCAGCTTGCCCTCCTTGGTCAGCTCGCTCATGGGGAACCGGGCGATTCCGAGGTCCATGATCTTTACCCGGTTGTCCGCCACGATCATGATATTGGCCGGCTTTACGTCCCGGTGGATGATGGCCTTCTGGTGGGCATAATCGAGCCCCTCCGCCACCTGGCTGATGATCTCGACAAGCTGGCCCATGCTGATTTTCTTTCCCGCGGTGACAACGTCCCGTAGGCTCACCCCGTCCAGGTACTCCATGGCGATAAAAGGTCCCTGCTCGGTCTCGCCCACGTCGTAGATGATGACCACGTTCGGGTGCTGGAGCCTCCCCGCGGTCATGGCCTCCTGCCGAAGACGCTTTATGAACTCCTCCCGCTTTCCCTCCTCCAGCCCGAAGGTCTCGGGTATGGACTTGACCGCCACCAGCCGGCCGATAGCCGGGTCCCGGGCTTTATAAACCACGCCCATCGAGCCGCGGCCTATCTCGCCGATGACCTCGTAGCGGCCGAACTGGAAAGCCTGGGATGATGACATTAGCGCGTCCTGAAAACCTTTCTTAAGGCCCGGAAAGAAAAAGCGGAGAACATCCGCCTGCCGGCTTCAATCATACGATGAAACCCGTGCGCGGTTCAAACTCGGCCATAAAAGCGCTCCGGGAAACCGGGCCTCAGTAACGGGTGTCAAACCTTTCTTCGCGGGGGGGTTCCCGGTAACCCGGCTCGTAGTAAACCGTGCCCGAGTCTTCCGGATACACGGTCGCGCCCTCCTCGTAGTAAACCGTGCCTCCTTCTTCGTAATAAACACTGCCGCCTTCCTCTACATAAAAGCTGTCGCCGTCCAGGACCGTACTTCCTTCCACCGTTCTTCCCGGCTCGAAAACCCGCTCGCCCGGAGGCGGGACCGGAGGATACTCCTCGGTGGTGTCCGGCTCCGAAGGCTCCACCGTGTCCTCGTCCGCAGGCTCCGGCGGCTCTTCCGGTTCGGGCGGCTCTTCCGGTTCCGGCGGCGGAGGAGGGGCCAATCTGTCCTTCTGCTCGGAAAGCTCGGACAGGCCCCGCTCGCGCAGATTTTCCGCCCGGTCCAGGTCCCGGCCCGCCAGCTCGAGCTGTCTCTCTTCGCGCGACTGCATGTATATCATGTAGCGGCGATAGCCACGGGTCAGCATGCTGATGTAGCGGGCCAAGTGATTATGGGCATACTGAAGCTGAGGCATGGGGGACATACTCCGGATATCTTTCTGAAGGGCGTGGAGCGACTTCATCTTCTCTCCCATCTGTTGAATGCTCTTCTTGTCCCGCTTGCTCTTTAACTCATCCATTTCCACCGTGAGCTCGTCCGCCCGCTCCAGAAGCTCCATCACTTCGCTTTCGTAATCCACCACGCGACTGGAGAGGGCCTCTTTCGAACCTTCCGCCTTGGCGGCCGGACCTCGTTGCGGCCCACCTTTCCGGCCTTGACCGCCCTGCCGGCCACGGCGACGGCCGGAGGCATCCGCTTTATCGAGAGCTTTCTTTTCCGGGGCCTTTGTCCCTTTTTCATCATTCTCGGCAGAGGCGACCGGCTTCGCCGGTTCCCCACCCGGCTTTTGCATAAAGCTCAAACCGACCAGGCCCGCGGAAACGATAATAATGGCAATAAGCCCGGCCAAGGGATGAAAAGCCCCGGGCAAAGACCGGGAAGGGCCCCTCCCCTCATTCATGTAGCTTTTACAACGCGGACAGGTCTTCCCGTTCTCCGGCATTTCCGCGCCGCAGTAAGGACAATGTCCCATCATGCGTCCTCCCTGGTTGTAGCTCCTCTGCCGCCCCAGCTCCCGGCAGTGGATTTCGGTTTAAGAGGGTATAAAGTCCGGCTCTCTTTGTTCCTGCATGACAATGGCGTCCTCGGGGCAGGCGATCGCGCACTGGCCGCAGCCCATGCACTTATCTTCTATAATACCGGCGCCGTCCTCTTCCACGGTAATGGCCCCGAACCAGCACCGGTCTTCGCACTCGCCGCAGGCCGTGCACAGGTCTATGTCTATCTCGGGCCGGAACCGGCTGGGGTCGCACAAAGGCAGTCCATCGGATATGAGCAGGGTAAAGGACTGACAACAACACCCGCAACAGTTGCAGATAAAATGTCCGATCCCGGACTTGTTCATGGTAACGTGGACCAGGCCGGCATCCTGCGACCGCTTTATGATATCACGCGCTTCATCCTTCATGACCTCCCGCCCGGAGCCGCGGTCAATGGTGTACTCCGCGCCACGGTTGACCTGGAGACAGACCTCGACGGGAGCGTCGCACTTTTTCATGGTGGTCCGGCAGGTGCAGAGGGTTACCGCGAGTTTGTCCGCGTTCTCGATTATGTTCTCCACATTTTCAGGCGCCAACACCTGCGCCTTTCCCGTCTGTACGCTCTTGCCTACCGGGATCACCCTGGTAAAGGGACGGGGAAGGAGTTTGGTAACCACCTGGGCCAGTTGCGGCCACTCCTCCTCCATGTACTTTCTCCAAAGCTCGTAGAAGTCCTCGGAGGCCTCCGGCCAGACTATGGTGGCGTCGTGGAACTGGGCCAGGTGAGCGGGCGGCTTCCAGGTGGTTACACCCTCCTTCGTCTTTTTAAAGGTGAGCCCCTTCCGGTACATCTCCTGCAAGTCCTTTTCAATGTCTTCCTGTTTGCGGCCCGTCTTATCCGCCATGTCCGCCGCCGTGCCCGGAAGGCTAAGAAGCAGATCAGCCTGCTCCTCGTTTATCAAGGACTTCAGAATCTCCGGTATCCACTTCGAGTCCTTATGCATCATCTTTTCCGCAAACTTCTGATAGGGGCTGACCTCCGTCATCTCGTCCTCCTTTGCCCGCCGGCAAAAAGCCGGTCATGGTTAAACTGAAAAGAAAAAGGGAAAGCAAAAAACCCGCCCGCAGGGTCCATTCCCCCGCTCCTTAGTGCGAATATACCTTCAGGCGGTCCATAAGTAAAGTACGCAACAGCTATCGCAGGCGCTCATCAAAGCCCCGCCCGATTGACAAAAACCGTCCTCCTCACTATATTAATATCCGGAAGCGCAAAAGCGCCCGGCAAGCCCGCCATGTATGCCCTCGTAGCTCAGCAGGATAGAGCGACGGATTCCTAATCCGTAGGCCGTGGGTTCGAGTCCCGCCGAGGGTACCAGGAAAAACAAGCTGATCTTCATTTGTTTAGCGCTTTTTTGAAGCGGCGTGGGGGAAAATGGCGGAGTCTCGGAATAAGGCCGGGGATGGGCCTTCCGGCTCCCGAGACAACGCGGGAAAGCGCGAGGTCTTGTCAGTCCCCGAGCTGTTTTGCTGGTGACTCCCTATTTTACGGATTGCCTTTGAACCTCTCCTCATACAGATCGAGGACCTTTCGGGTGTTGCCGGGTATCTCCCAGGTGCGGCGGATGACGCGTCCTGGTGTGTTGCCGGTTGGTTCTCCGTGGTCCGTCACTACCTCTCCGTTCACGATCACGTAGCTTATGCCCTTGGGCTTTAGATGCTCTTTGTCGTGGAGCCACCTGGCGCGGTCTATAACGGTGTCCGGGTCGAACACAACGATGTCAGCGTCGCATCCTTTTTGCAGGCGTCCTTTCTGGTCAAGGCCGAGCCACATGGCGGGCGCGATGGTTGCTTTGAAAAGGGCCTGTTTCATGGTAAGGGCGCCTTCCTGGCGGGACCAGTGTCCGAGGAGCCTGGAAAAGGTTCCCAGCCCGCGGGGCATGCGGGGATCCAACTCGCCGGTCTCGGGGTCCAACACCCTGCCGCCGTGGTCGTTGCCGATAAAGACCCACGGATAGGAAAGCGCGAGCTTGGTGTCCTTTGGAGGGATGATCCGGCAGATCAGGCCCAGACCCGGTTTGTCCCCTGCCGACTCCACCCGGTCCATGTTCTTTCTCAAAAACTCGGCCTCCTCCAACGTCACCTGCCCGTACTTTTCCAGGTAAAGCTCGCCGTCCACGTACACGTCCTGGGCGACGTAAAACTGCTCCATCTCGTAGTCGCCCAGCTTCAACATGAACCAGATCGGCAGCTTGCCCTTGAAGGTGAGAACGTAAAAGTCGTTGCCTAAATAATCGTGTCCGATGATGTCGCCGACCAGCGGCAGACTCTCCTCCCGGATGGCGTGGTCAATGGTGTCGAGCGTCCACCGCGCCGAGTCCGACTGGGCCATGTCAGTTATGTGGGAGACTATGAACGGCACGCCGGATTTGCGGCAGGTGTCTATGGCTTCGCAGATGGATGATTTCAGGACCACGTTGTCAAGGCCGAAAAAGAGATGGTTCAGGTTAAAGGTCGGATACCGGGTATGGCTCGCCGCCATGCCGCCGGCGTCTTCGCTTACCCGGGCCAGCTCCACCATGGATTTCTTGGTCGTGCCCATGTCGTACATGACCCCGTAGGAGACCCCGAACGAGCCCGCAGCCAGGTCGCGGTCCAGGATGTCCTTCATCTTTTCTATGTCCTCGTCCGATTCTTTCTCCATGTGGCGCAGCCCGGCGTTGGACCGCAGGGTCAGGTTCCCGGTAAGCGTGCCGTAATGGTTGTAGAGCGGCACGTTCTCCGCCTCGTCCAGGAACGTGGCCAGGGACTTGTCCGGGTCTCCCCTCTTCAGGGAGTTCCCCTCATCATCAAAAGGGATGTTCACGCCGGTGGGAGACATGCCGCAGTTGCCGCCCAGCCAGAAGGTGACCCCGTCATGGACCATGAGCCGGGTCGCGGGAGACAGGTTCTTTTCCGTGTCAGCCTCTCCCCCTTCGTGAGTGTGGGTGTTGATGAAACCGGGGGACACCACCAGCCCGGAAGCGTCAATGACTTTCTCAGCCTTCGGTTTGAAACTTTTTTCTGCGCTGATTCTTTCAATTACGCCGTCCGCCACTGCCACCGTCGCGACCTCGTCCCGGCCGGTCTCCGGGTCTATCACCCGGCCGTTTTCAATGACCAGGTCATAGGTCTTTATCTGCCGTGAAACCGCATCAGCAGGATCACTCAACTCCGCCGCGGACACGGAAAGCAAAAGAGCCGCGAGCGACGCGAACAGAACCCCTTTTTTTAGTAAAGAAGTAATCATTTTCATTCTTCCTCCCCTCTCTTGTCTCCGATTCTGGCTGAAAGCAAACGGGTGTACAGCTCCTCCTGCTGCCTTACCATGAGGTCTATGTCGAACTCGTCCACTTTTCGCCTGCCTGCTTCGCCTAATGCCCGGGCCGCTTCCGGGTCTTTTAAAAGCTCGGTTACGTAATCCACGAGACCGTTAACGTCTCCGGGCGGGACCAGCCAGCCGTTCACCCCGTCGGCCACCGCCTCGGAGGCCCCGTCTACCCGGGTGCCTACAACTGGCACGGACGCGGCCATGGCCTGCGGGTACACCCTCGGCAGGCCCTCCCACAGGCTGGTCAGGACCAGCACCTGTGACGCCCATAAAAGCTCGGGCACGTCCCGCCGCCATCCCAGCAGCAGCACCCGGTCTTCCAGGCCGCGGGCGCGGACCGCCTCTTCCATCTCCGACCGGAGCTCGCCGTCGCCCGCCACTGCAAAGCGGGCCTCGGGCACCCGAGCCGACACCATCTCCGCCATCTTTACGAAGTCCACCGGGTTCTTCTGGGGTTTCAAGCACGCCACCATGAGCACCAGGGGCGCCTCTTCCGGAACCCCGAGCTCTCTTTTGATCCGGCCTTTGTCCGCGTCGGCGCGTTCGAACTCGTCTATCCTGATCCCGCTTCTTATGAGCCCGCTCCCGACAGGGTCGGCAAGGGACAGCTTGAGCGCCTTGTCCAGGTTGGCTTGGCTTACCGCAATGATGTAATCCGTGATCTTCGCGGTCACCCGCTCCGCGGCCAGGAAAGCGAAGCGCTTTGGAGAGCTCTGATAATCGTTAAACCCGAACCCGTGATAGGTGTGGATGATGACGGGAACTCCAGCTAGCCACGCCGCCCATCTTCCCAGCACCCCCGCCTTCGAGCTGTGCGTGTGCACGATAACCGGAAGACCCGACCTCTGGACCTCGTCCTTTAAAATCGAGCGGAGCTGCCACAGGGCGTTCAGGTCCTTCCAAGGGCGGACCTCGCGGACCAGCTCAGGGACTACATCAAAGTCCAGGTCCGGTATGCCGGCGGCTTCATCGTTCAAAAGCCCTCCGTCCCCGCAGTAGAGGGCCACCGAGAACCGGGACCGGTCCAGGTGCCGAACCGTGTAAAGCGTGTTCTGCTGGGCGCCTCCCAGCTCCAGCTTGGTTATGATGTGGACCACCCGCGCTTGCATGATTATTCCCGGCTACCTCGCTGCTTCCGCTGCCTCCCTGCCTTCGAGTATGGCGTCCTCCATGGTCGAGTACTCCCACCGGCCATACCTGCCCGCCGGCTCAATCGAGTTCTCCCGCAAGTAAGCCAGTATCTTCTCCACACACTCGGCGCGGGCGTGGTCGTAAAGCACGTACCCGTAGTCAATCAAGAACGTGTCCGCAAGCTCGATCTTGTGTTTGTCTTCGTCCCACAGAGGCAACGATTTGAACTCAGCCACTGCCTTGTCAACCTCGCCTGCAAGGCCCGCCTTTTGTTCATGGCTCAAAACGCCCGGCAGGGATATCTCGAGATATAGAGAGCTCCGGTCTTCCGCTCCTGGTGTGAAGTTCGAGTACACGCCGATCCGGTGGAACGAGTACTCGGGTCCGGGTATGTAAATCCAGTGCCGGTCGGTAAGAGGCGGGCCGGTGATCCCGAGGTTTACGCACAAGACGGACAGGACCCGGAGCCTGTCCGCAGCTTCCCTTATGTCAGCGGGCACGTCCTTTACCATCCTTACCAGCTCGGGCAGGGGGACCGTGGATATCAGGGTGTCAAAGTAAACCTCTTCGCCGGTGGACAGGAGCGCCCGGTGCTCGGCCGGTATAACTTCCACAAGCGAAGTGCCGGTCTCCACCGGCTGCTGAAGCTCCTTTGCCAGTGCCCGCGGCAGGGCTTCGATGCCGTCCTCCGGATAGTAGAACTCCGCGTTGTAGCCGAACTCCGAGTCCTGGATACCGAGCGCGCCGTTGACCACTTCGCGCAGACCCGGCCGCGGAATGGCCCAGCTCACCCAGTCTATGGCGATCTCGTCAAGGCCGGTCTTGAAGAACTTTTGGTTCCAGGGCATAAAGAAGTGCTCGGCAAACCCCTTGCCGAAGGTGTAATAAACCCACTCCCGGAAGTTGGCCGGCCGGAAGGATTCAAGCAAAGACTCGGTAATGGCCTGGACATACCCGACCAGGCAGTCCCGCACCACCTCAGCGGGAAGGCCGTAGGTGTTGGCCTGGAAAGGATAAGGGGTGAAAGCGTTGTAAGAGTAGATGGAAGCGCGGCGCTGGTGGGTGATAAGCTCATCACCCAGAAGCTCCCGCGCCAGGGAGTTCACGTAATCGTTCCGGACGTGAAGAAGATGACCGCCGTAATCGAAAAGAAAGCCGTCCTTTTTCTCCGTCCGGCAAAGACCGCCCGGCCGGTCGCCTTTCTCAATGATCCGGTAGTTGCGCTCGCCCAGGTGATACGCCGCGGACAGCCCCGCCAGTCCGGCACCGGCAATCAGTCGCATCCAAACCCTCCGTAAGTGACTTATAGCTTAACGTTAAATTAATGTAACGAGTGCAAGTCCCTGCCTCTTTCTCTACTCCGGACCTTTTACTGTAGTATCTTAGATTAACACGAAATGGAACTAGTGTAGCGTATCACCCTGTTTGGTCCTTATGAACTCTGCTTAAAGCTTTCCCTCGCCCTTTCAGGGCTCTTTCTTTTTTTAAACCGTTTCCCCAGGGCTTGCCTGCCTGTGCCGGGCACGGCAGACAGGCACGCAGACAGGCGCCCTGGGCTGTAGTCCTTCCGCCCTTTTCAGGGCGCGGATTCGAAGCTGTCGAGTCCCAACGGGACGGCGGCCTAAAGCCCGGGGCCTAAGCCCCGGGGAAAATTTTGACGAATCGAATATAAGCCCTAGGGCGACGCCAAAAATGGCAATTACATATGATACATTGCAGTAGGTTCGCGCGGTCTTATACATTGAACTTGAAATGGACCACGTCCCCGTCCCGGACCTCGTAATCCTTGCCCTCCAGCCGGACCAGCGCCTGCTTGCGGGCACTTGCCTCCGAACCCGCGCGCACGAAATCATCGTAAGAGATGACCTCTGCTTTTATGAATCCCTTCTCAAAGTCGGTGTGGATGACGCCCGCCGCCTTGGGCGCGGGAGTACCCGCCGGAACCGTCCACGCCCGGAGCTCCGGCCCGACCTTGGTGTAAAAAGTAATAAGCCCGAGCGACTCGTAACCCGCCCGGACAATGGCGGGAAGTCCCTCGATCTTAAGTCCCATCTCCTCCCGGAAGTCCGTCCTCTCTTCATCCGGCAGCTCGTGGAGCTCCGACTCGAGCCGGGCGTAAAAAGGCGCCGTCGGCCTGCCCTCTGCGTCGGCGTACTTCTTGAGAGCGCGGTACGGCTCCGAGTCCGGCTCTCCGGCGTTGTCGAGCTCGAGGTCTTCCTCCCCGAGGTTCGCCACGTAAAAGAGCGGCTTCAACGTCAAGGGGTTCATGGGCCGGAGAATCTCCAGGTCTTGTGCCGAAAGCTCCATGCCGGAGACAGGCTTCTCCCGGTTTAAGCCGGCAATAATCCGGTCGTAAAGCTCGACCTCCCGGGAGGCCGACTTGTCGCCGGTGCGGAGGAGCTTCTCAGCCTTGTCTCTCCGCCGCTCTGCCCATTGCAGGTCCTTTTGCAGAAGCTCGAACTCGACTATCCAGGCGTCCCGACAAGGGTCCACGCCTGACACTGACTCGTGAAACCCTACTGCGGGATCATGGAAACAGCGGACCACGTGGGCGATCGCGTCCACGTTCCGGATGTTGTCCAGAAACTCGTTGCCCATGCCCTCGCCCGAGGACGCGCCTCGGACCAGGCCCGCTATGTCCACGAACTCGAGACAGGCCGGCACCATCCGCTCCGGTTTTAAAAGACGCGCAAGCTCTATAAGCCTTTCGTCCGGGACCTCGGCGGTGCCCACGTGGGGCGAGGTAGTGCAGAAGGGATAGTTCTCCGCGGCCGCGGCCGCCGCGGTCAGTGCGTTGAAAAGCGTGGACTTGCCCACGTTGGGAAGCCCCACGATGCCGCAGGAAAACCCCATGGCACGATCATAACATCAAGGCATGGTTTATAAAATAAGCCGGGTTTTTGCCGGGTAGACGAGGTTGTCTTTCACACGTCTTTCGGGCTTACCGGTTGAGTGTTTCCCGCGGCTATACACTTGATCCTTTGCATCTGCTCAGTGGAGGGGGCCCCCGGCACCGCCTCGAGTATGGCCCGGCCGGCCTCGGCCAGCTCCAGGGGAGAAAGGTACGGCAGCTTAATGGGCCTTTCGTTAAAGTAGTAGTCGGATTCCTCGTGGCTCGAGAGGTTATAAAGCCCGGACTCGATAACCTGGTAGTAAAGGTCGGTACCGGGCGCGGGCGTGGTAATGGAGATGCTGACGCTGTCGGGCCGGATGCTTCGCACGAGGTTCGCGGTCATCTCGAGGTCGGCCGGGGTCTCGACCGGCGCTCCCAGCATGATAAAAGCATGGGTCCCGATACCGAGGCGATGGCAGGTCTCGAAAGCTTTCACGGTCTGCTCGAGCTTGATGCCTTTCCGGTAATAGTCGAGCACCTTTTGAGAGCCGCTTTCGACCCCAAAGGCCATTCCTTTAAGCCCGCAGCTTTTCATCTTCTCGAGCAAGGGACCATTGACCTGGTCCACCCGGGCCTGGCAGGACCAGGCGGGGCCGGTGAGCGACGAAGCCTCCAGCGCGGACTCGAACCGGTTAAACCACTCCATCCCCGCCAGTGCCATGGTGTCGTCCCGGAACAGGAACCTGCGGTTGCCGAGCATGGACACGCAACGCTCCATCTCTTGCACTATGTTCTTGACCGGCCTCCTGCGAATCTTCCGGCCGAAGAGCTTGTCCTGCATGGGCTTGCAGAAAAGACAGTTGTAGGGACAGCCGCGGCTGGCCATGATCCCCACCTGGGAGAGGCCTTTCTGGAAATAACCTTCGTAATCGGCCAGCGAGCGGTCCGGGTCGGGCAGGCCGTCCATGTCCTTTAAAAACGGACGCGCCGGTCCCCACATGATCCGCTCGCCCCGGCGGGCCACCACCCCCGGCACGCGGTACAAGGGCTGGTTCTCGCATATGGCTTGAGCTATCTCGACTGCGGTGGCCTCGCCCTCGCCTATGCTCGCAGCGTCAAACCCCCGCGCAATCACCTCTTCCGGCACCACGGTTGCGTGGGGACCGCCCAGTATGACCGGGAGATTGGGGCTTTGCTCCCTAACCCGGTCAAGAACGCGGCAGGCCCGGCCGTAAAGCGCGGTGGACGAACTCAATCCCACAAGGTCTGATTCCGGCAAAAGCCGGTCAAGCTCCTCGATGCCGTCCACCGCCAGGTCCAGGAGCTTGACCTCGTGACCGGCCGCGGACAGGGCCGCGCCCACGCTCATGATCCCGAGCGGCTCCTGGAGCTCGCCCATTATCGGATAGTCCCAGCGGGGATACGTCAGAAGAACCTTCATGCGAGACTCCTTTAACTGCCTCTGTAGCTTAAGTCCTTGAGCTCGGCCATGGTAACCCCGTCGCCTCCTTCGCCCTTCTCGCCCGGCCGGAACTCGGACACGTAAGGAGAAACCGAGAGCTCCTCCCGCACCATCTTCTTTAAAGCGCCGGTGCCGTGGCCGTGGATGATATACACGTTAGGCAGATGCTTGCCGCAGGCCTGGTCCAGGAATCCTTCCAGCCGGGCTTCCGCTTCCTGGTATCGCATTCCGCGAAGGTCCAGGGTGTTCTCGGAAGTCTGGGGAGTGGCGGCCGGCGGCCCGCTCTCCGGCGGCTCCGCGGGCTTCTCCGGTTTTGGCTTCTTTTGCTTTCTTGAGGGCTTCTGCAGGACCGGCTCGGAGGGAGCAGACTTTTTAAGCTCCCTTATTTTTCCAGCTTCTACCTGCACCTTGAGCTTTCCCATCCGTACCTGGAGCGTGTCTTCCGGCTTTACCTCTTTGCCGGGCGCCTCCATAAGCTCGGCCTCGACCGACAAGGGCATGACCAGCACTTTATCCCCTTTTTTAAGACGCGTCCAATCGGGAAGCTCTCCTTCCTCTTGCCCGTACTCCTCGGCCAGCCGGCCGGAAACCTCCCGGAGCTTCTCCCGGCCTTTATGAACCGACTCGCGGGAGCCCTCTTGCCGGGCCTCTTTCAGAATCCGTTCCAACTCCGCCTCAGTACGCCTTACCACTGCCGCGGCCTCCGACCGGACCCGCTTTTTCATGTCCCGCTCGTGCTCCTGTGCCCGCTCAAGGTAGGACCGGTACTCTTCGGAAAGCCTGGCCGCCCGCTTGCGCTCCGCTTCCATGTCTCCCCTCTCGGACTCGATATCTTTTATCTTCTCGGAAAGCTCGGCAATGAGCGACTCCATGCGTAAAGACGCATCATCCATTTCCGACCTGGCCCCTTTAATGAGCCGCTCGGGCAGGCCGAGCCTTTTCGCTATATCAATGCCCAGGCTCTGGCCAGGGGTATCAACCATGAGCTTGTAGGTGGGCGCCAGGGTGTCGGGATCGAATGCAAACCCTGCGTTTACAAAGCCCGTTTCCTCATGGGCAAAGGACTTGAGCGCGGGAATATGGGTGGTTGCGAGCACGCGGGCGCCTTGGTCGCGGAGCTCGCGGAGTACCGCGGCAGCGAGCGCGCCCCCTTCCACCGGGTCGGTCGAGCTCATAAGCTCGTCCAGAAGTACCAAGGAGCCCGCGCCCGCTGACTCGATGGTCCCGATTATGTCCAACACGTGGGCGGAGAAGCTGGACAGGTCGCGGGAGAGGTCCTGCTCGTCCCCCATGACCGCGAACACCTCGTTAAACACCGCCATCTCGGAGTCCTCAGCCGCGGGTATGAACATTCCCGCCCGGACCATGAAAGCGATGAGTCCCAGCATGCTGAGCGCCGCGGTCTTGCCGCCGGTGTTGGGCCCGCTTATGACGAGCACCTGTCGGTCCCGGTCCATGGCAAAATCGTTGGGAACGGTGTTGTGTCCGCGCAGAACCAGGAGCGGATGGCGGGCGTTAACAAGGCCGATCCTTCCTTCCCCGTTCACCGCCGGCCGGGTTGCGTCGAGCTCGAGTGCCAGCCTCGCCCGGGCGCGCACCACGTCTATATGGGCGAGCGCGTTCTGGTTCGTAAGTATCTGGTCGGCCGCCCCGGCGACTCGGGCGGACAGGTCGGCAAGGATGCGTTTTATCTCTGCTTCGATCTCGGAGCCGATAAGCTTCAGCTCGTTATTGGACTCGACCAACTCGGACGGCTCGATGAACACGGTCTGTCCGCTTCCCGAGCTTCCGTGCACGATGCCGGAAATCTTTTGTCGGGCGGGAGCCTTTACCGGAAGGACGTAGCGCTCTGCGCGGTCGGTGTAGAAGGTGTCCTGGAGCACGTCGTCCTGGTGGCGGTTGATAAGCTCGGACAGGCGGCGGTGGATGCGT
>JAWOBU010000224.1:0-6062 GCA_046484135.1 bacterium | reverse complement strand
CTCTCCTCCCAGGTCCGGTCAAAGACCGCGTCCTCCCGCCGGATGTGGTCGGCAAAGTCATAGGTTACGGAAAAGCTGTCCACGTACTCGGCGATGACATTTTCATTGCCGATAAGCAGGGAAGCCGCTCCGTCGCCAAAAAGCATCTCCTGCATGCTACCGGGCTTGCCGAGCCGGTTGTCAGCGGAGCTCACCATCACCTTCTTGCCTGCGGCCGCCGCTTCCAGCGCGGCTATTACCGCAGAGGTCCCCGCTTTCAGTCCCCCGCCGAAGTCGGCCGCACGCACGCTCGCGGAAAGGTCCAGCGCCGCGGCCACGATGCCGGAGTTCAAACGCTCCTTGTAGGGCATGGTGGTGCTCGCGAAGTACAGGGCGTCAATGTCTTTGCCCTCGTCTGCGCCCATGCAGGACACCGCGGAGTCAACCGCCATGGTGATCGAGTCCTGGTCCACGTTGGCCACCGCCTTCTCTCCCTTGGCCACGCTCATGGTTACCGGGTTGAACCAGCCCATGTTCATGTAAACCGTCATCTTGGGCATCCGGTACCTCGGTACGTACGCTCCAAAAGAAACTATTCCTGGCATACCGTAACTCCTCCTTGGTCTTTAGATATTAACCATTGAACCGCAAAATCCCTTCACGCGCAAAACAACTCACCAGCCTCAAGCGCAATCTCCGCCACTATCCCGGCGCTTCCTGAAAAGTAATGAAGCATGTGCGAGAAACCTATGTGCGAGCGACTTTAGTCGCGATTAAAGCCGGCGCCTCAAGCCAGCCGGTCCCTGCTAATGATCTCCTTCATGATCTCGGTGGTCCCGGCAAAGATGGTCTGGACCCTTACATCCCGATAATATCGAGCAATAGGGTACTCCTCCATGTAACCGTAGCCGCCGAAGAACTGGAGACACTCATCCACTGTCTTCTTCAGGTTCTCGGTGACCCAGTACTTGGCCATGGCCGTCTCCACGTCAATCTTCTCTCCTGCCACGTGTCTTTTTACGAGCTGGTCTACAAAGGTCTGGGTGATCTCGGCAATGGTATACATCTCCGCCATCTTGAAGCGGGTGTTCTGGAAACGTGAAAGCGGTCTGCCGAACGCCTTTCTCTCGTTGATGTAATCCTTGGTAAGCGCCAGGGTCCTCCATATGGCCGCTGCCGATCCAATGGCGCAGACCAGGCGCTCCTGCTGGAGCTCCTTCATGAGGGAGATAAACCCCTGGCCTTCCTCGCCCAGAAGGTTCTCCGCGGGTACGCGGCAGTCGTCGAACAGAAGCTCGGCCGTGTCCTGGGAGTGCATGCCGATCTTCTCCAGGTTCCTGCCCTTGTTGTAGCCTGGAGTCTCTCCTTCCACCAGGAAGAGGCTCACGCCCTTGTAGGGCGGGTCAGCCTTGGGGTCGGTCTTGGCGGCTACTATGCAGAGGTTATTGAGGATGCCGTTGGTGATGAAGGTCTTCTGTCCGTTTATAACGTACTCGTTGCCGTCCTTTACCGCGGTGGTCCGGATGGCTTGCAGGTCCGAGCCTGCGTCCGGCTCGGTCATGGCCACCGCGGTTATGTACTCGCCGGTGCAGCAGCCGGGCAGCCATTTCTTTTTCTGGCCTTCGTTGCCGAACGTCCAGATATACGGCACTGCTATGTCGTTATGAAGGTTCACCCCGAAGCCGGAGAAACCCATGCCCGCCAACGACTCGATCATGACCGCGGAGTAAAGGAAGTCCACACCGGAGCCGCCGTACTCCTCGGGCAGCCACGGGCACAGGAACCCGTTCTCGCCCGCCTTCTTCCAGAGCTCCGGGTCTACCATGCCTTCCTTTTCCCACTTATCATAATAAGGCTCGACCTCCCTCTGGAGGAACTTGGTAAACATGTCCCGGAACATCTGGTGGTCTTCATTAAACAGGTCTCTTTCCATATCTCTTCCCCCGAAAAAATTAATAACGCGGGTTATACCTATCATAAGCTCGGCTGCTTCGCAAGAGTAGTTTCTTGCTTTTCACCTTTGGTTTTACTTATCATGTGGTCTGTCATGGAAAAAGAAGAGACAGGCAAGCCGGAAGAGACGGGCCGTGGCCGGGAGGTCCATTTTCACGAGATTACCTTGCGGGCCATTGTCCTCGGCATCGTGATCGGCATCCTCTTTGGCGCGGCCAATGCCTACCTGGGCCTCAAGGTCGGCATCACGGTGTCTGCTTCCATTCCCGCGGCGGTGATGGGAGTGAGCGTGTTCCGGGCTCTGCAGCGGATGCGGGTAAGCTCTCCTGCCGGTGTACTCGAGAACAACATGGTTCAGACCATCGGCAGCGCGGGCGAGTCGCTTGCCGCGGGGATCATCTTCACGGTTCCGGCGCTGATCCTGCTCGGGTTCTCGCCGGGGGTCCTAAAGATTTTCGTGCTGGGCTCCATCGGCGGCATCCTGGGCATCCTCTTTATGGTCCCCCTTCGGCACTACCTTATCGAAAAGGAGCACGGCAAGCTCATCTACCCGGAAGGTACTGCCTGCGCTTCGGTGCTGGTGGCCGGCGAAGAAGGCGGGGGCAAGGGATGGCTGGTCTTCTCCGGTCTCGGCCTGGGCATGGTTTACGAGTTCGTAATGAGCGGCTTCGGGCTCTGGAAAGCAAAGGCAGCCTGGAGCCCGGCGCGGGTTGATGCCATGCAGTTCTCCGCAGAGTCGTCCCCTGCGCTCCTGGGAGTGGGCTACGTTATCGGTCCCCGCATCGCCGCGGTGATCTTCGGCGGTGGCGCGCTTTCCTGGCTGGTGTTTATTCCCGCCATCAAGCTTTTCGCGGGCGGAAACCCGGAGCCGGTCTATCCCGCCCAAATCCCGATTTCCGAGATGGAGGCCCCTGACATCTGGAACCATTACATGCGCTACATCGGCGCGGGCGCAGTGGTCTTCGGCGGAATCGTGACCCTGGTGCGGTCCATTCCTCTTATCGGAGGTAGCTTCCGTGCGGTTTTCGGTGGCGCGGTCGAGTCGCTTAAAAAAGTGGACGCAGCTATGCCGCCTAAAAAAATAAGAGACCTTCCCGGTGGTATCATTGTCGGAGGCCTTATTGCGTGCGGGCTGGCGATCGTGTTCCTGCCCCGCTCGGTCATGCCGGGCAACGCCGCGGGCGCGCTTCTTGCCATTGTGTTCTCTTTCTTCTTTGTGGCGGTGAGCTCGCGTATTGTAGGTCTTATCGGCTCGAGCTCGAACCCGGTGTCGGGCATGACCATTGCCGCGCTTCTCGCGACCACACTTGTTTACAAGCTGTTGGGGTTCACCAGCGAGTCGCACCAGGCCGCGGCCCTGGCAGTGGGGGCGCTGGTCTGCATTTCCACCGCGGTGGCGGGCGACACCAGCCAGGACCTGAAAACCGGATACCTGGTGGGGGCCACTCCCTGGAAGCAGCAGTCCATGGAGATCATCGGAGTGCTGACCTCTGCCGCGGTAATAGGTTTCGTGGTGCTTCGTCTTCACGAGGCTTACGGGATCGGCTCCGAGGTCCTGCCCGCGCCCCAGGCCACGCTCATGT
This sequence comes from bacterium, assembly GCA_046484135.1. GTDB lineage: Bacteria > RBG-13-61-14 > RBG-13-61-14 > RBG-13-61-14 > DATKZS01 > CAYQTK01. The sequence continues at coordinate 2,547 of JAWOBU010000224.1, read as the reverse complement.
CCATGGTGGTCAAGGGGGTTTTGTCGGGCGAGCTTCCGTGGGCGCTCTTTTTGATAGGCGTGTTTACCGCGGGCGTGATCGAGGTCATGGGTCTTCCTTCCCTTCCTTTCGCGGTGGGCTTGTATCTTCCGCTTTCCATGTCCTCACCCATCTTTATGGGCGGCCTGCTACGGTACGTTATTGACAAGGTGTCGGAACGCCGGGAAGGGAGAAAAGAAAAAGGAGAAGCAGAGTCGGAGGCTGACCGGCTGGTGACCAATAAGGGAGTGTTGTTCGCATCCGGGCTTATCGCGGGTTCTGCGTTCGTGGGCATGGCGGTTGGTCTTATTTACTCGATGGACAAAGGCGCTAAGGATTTCATGGAAGGGATAAAAGCGGGCCCGGAGTGGGCAGGCGGTTTCCAGGACCTGGTCTCGCTTATCGCACTTCTTGTTGTCGGCCTTGTGCTTTTCGTCTCGGCGTGGGAAAGAAAGAGTTAGTTCCCGTCTTTGGAAGCATCATGATAAAATGTAGTCCTTTACTTCGGAGGTTTGTCTATGCCCCTGCTTAGCGTGGTTATTCCGGTGTATAACGAAAAAGAGACCCTGCAGGAGATCGTGGACCGGGTATTGGAGCTTCCGCTCGACCTCGAGATCGTGCTGGTTGACGACGGATCAACTGACGGCAGCCGGGAGATCCTTCGGGAGATTTCTTCCGACGAGCGGGTCCGGATCATCTTTCACGAGCGGAACCAGGGCAAAGGCGCGGCCCTGCGGACCGGATTCGCCGCGTGCAGGGGAGACATCGTTATCATCCAGGACGCTGACCTCGAGTACTTTCCGGAAGAGTACCCTTCGCTTATCGAGCCTATCGAGAAAGACTGGGCGGAGGTTGTTTACGGGTCCCGGTTCCTGGGCGGCAGGCACCGGGTGCTTCTGTTCCATCATTACCTTGCCAACAAACTGCTTACCTTCCTATCGAACTTGAGCACCAACCTGAACCTTTCAGACATGGAGACCTGCTACAAGGTGTTCCGCAGAGACGTTATCCAGTCGCTCCCTTTAAAGCAGAACCGTTTCGGTTTCGAGCCGGAGGTTACCGCCAAGATCGCCCGCCGCCGCTGCCGGGTTTTCGAGGTCGGCATAAGCTACAACGGCCGGACGTATGACGAAGGCAAAAAGATCGGGGTCAAGGACGCCTTTCAAGCGCTGTGGTGTATCCTGCGCTACGCGTTTTTCGATTGAAACTGCAACGGTCTTAAATGGACCACTCGTCCTTTGTTTCCCGGATGTTCTCCGCGGCCCGGTCAGCGAGCGCCATGATGGTGAGATAGGGGTTCACGTGCGAGCTCCTAGGAAAGAGGCTTGCGTCAGCCACGTAGAGCCAGGGGTAGCCGTGGACCCGGCCGAAGGAGTCGGTCACCGAGTAATCCGGGTCGGCGCCCATGCGGCAGCCTCCCTGCGGATGGGCTGAGGACAAAGGGGTCCTTATGGGAAGGAAGTTCTTCTCCGAGATAAACGAGTCGAGCTTATCGTCTTCGACCTCGCCCGCCTTGAAAACCCGCCGGTCCGCGCAGGGCATGATCACGGTCTCACACCCCGCGGCCAGGAATATCCGGGTCGCCTGGACCTGGGCGTGACAGAGCGACTGGATACTCTCCTTTTGAATAGTGTATTTCATGTGGCAGACGCCTTTTTTGTCAACCGTAATCCGGTTCTCCGGCACTGCGGGATCGTGGTTCAATATGATCTGGGTCATGAAGCGGGGGTAGCATTTCATGACCTCCTTGAGCTCCCGGCCCCACAGGCCGAGGTGCTTGGTGCTGACAAACGGGTAATAGAAAGCGGTCTCGATGTAGTAATGGTGCGAGTCGGAGAACCTGGGGGTGTAATAGGTTTTGGGGAACCCCTTATAGTTCTTGATCTGCTCGGGGTAGATGCCGTACACGGTTAGCGCCGGGTGGAGGGTGAAGTATCTGCCCAGTGAATTGAACTTCTCGCCGAAGCCGGATCGAAGCAGAATAGCAGGTGAGCTCGGCGAGCCCGCGCAGAGCACGATCCTCTTGGCCTTGATCACGGTCTCGCCTTCCGGCCAGGGACCGGGCTTTGTATCCGGCGGAGTCGGATGAACAGTGGCGTACACGGTGCGATCGGTTATTTTATCCACCCGGCAGTTGGGAACGAGGTCTATGCCTCCTTCCACGGCACGAGGTATCTGGACCTCCATGGTCCCCTGCTTGCCGCCGGTGGCGCAGCCCAGGTTGCAGAACCCGTGCTGCTCGCAGCCTTTCAGGTTCAGGGTGATCTTCTCGACCGGCCAGCCCAGCTTTTCGCATCCCTCCCGAAAAAGCCGGTTGTTGTCGTTCACCATGTCCGGTCCGGGCTCGATCACGTTGAGCTCGTCCCACAGCCTGGAAAAGCGGGGATCGAGGTCTTCGGGGCTTATGCCGGGCACGTTCCATTCCTCGTAGACCTGATGGGGCAGTCGGAAGGTCACGCCGGTGTACATGATGGTGCTTCCGCCCACGCCTTTGCCCGCGGCCACGGTAATGGAGCCGTTTTCAATGGG
>JAWOBU010000211.1:0-6144 GCA_046484135.1 bacterium | reverse complement strand
TCTGCTGGTTGGACACCATCCCTTCCAGCTTCCGGTTTGCTTCCAGGAGGTACTTGTACTGGAGGGCCCTTTGCACGGTGATGGGCACCAGCTCCGGGGTTTCAAAGGGCTTGGTCAGAAACTCGAAGGCCCCTTCCTTCATGGCTTCCACCGCCATGTTAACGGTGCCGTGGGCGGTCATGATGATGACCACGATCTCGGGGTCTATGCTCTTGGTATGCTTCAGAACGTCAATGCCGTTTATGTCGGGCAACCTCACGTCGAGCAGGACCACGTCAACCAGGTTGGAGTTTAAGAGGTCCAGGGCCTGCTCGCCGGTCCCGGCTTCGAGAAGCTTCAGCTTGTGCTTCTGCAACATGCGGTAGATGGCCTTCCTGATGTAAGGCTCGTCGTCAACCACCAGTACTCTTCTTGCGCTTTCGGTTTCCTGTACTTCGCTCATTGTTCCGGCTTCCTCCCTTCAGGAGGCTTGAGTTTTTCCTGCCCCTACTTGCCGAGGCTTTCCAGCTTTTCCTCGATAAGCCGGCTGAGCTCGTCGCCGTTTAAGGGCTTTTGCAGGGTCCGGTGCTCCATCTGCCGGGCGAACTCCTTCAAGGCGGGGTCGTAAGCTCCCCCGGTGAAAAAGACGAACCTCTCTTCCAGCTCGGGCCATTTTTCCCTGGCCTCCAGGTAGAGGTCTTTCCCGTTTTCGCCGGGCATGATCAGGTCGCAAAGAACGAGGTCCACTCCATCGGGGTCCGCGCTTATAATGTCCCGGGCCTCGGAGACGGTGAGCGCGGTCTCGATCTCGTAGTCGCTTCCCAGGACCCGTTTCAAGGAACTGAGCACCGACTTTTCGTCATCCACCACCAGCAGTTTCGTCCCTTTTGACATCTCTTTCCTTCCTTCCCGGCCTTCCTTTTCCCGTGCGGGCTCCAGCCCGGTCTCCACCGGCACCCACAGGGTAAAGGTTGATCCCTTGCCTCTCTCGCTTTCTACGGATATCTTTCCCTGGTGCCGACGGGCCACGTCCCTTGCGATGGACAGCCCAAGGCCCGTCCCTTCCCCGGCTTTCTTGGTGGTGTAAAAAGGATTGAAAATCGTCTCCATTTTCTCCGGAGATATCCCCTCGCCGGTGTCTTCTATGGACACGTATACCCAATCATTCTCCTCGCCGGTGGTGATCTTCATAAAGTGGTCCCTCTTGTCCTCGGAAAAAGAATGGGCCGCGTTTATGATAAGGTTCAGGAGCGTCTGGGCCAGCCTGCCCCAGTTGCCCCAGAAAACAGGCACACTGTTCAGCTCGCACTCGACTTTCCCGTGCAGCCGGATCTCGCTCTTGGCCATGTTCAGGGCCGAGTTTACCACCTCGTTTATGTCCACCACCTGGGTGTCCTCCTCCCCCATGTGGGAAAACTTGCGAAGGTCGGCCACGATGTTCCGGATGCGGACCATGCCTTCCAATGACTCGGAAAGAAGCTCCTCCAGGTCCTCGTCTATATAGGCCAGGGAGAACTCCTCTTCCAGGTTTTGCAACTCGCCGATCAGCTTGTCGTCGCCCGTCTCGCGAATCCTCTCCCGCAGGACGTCCAGCATCTTCTTCATGCCGGTTACGTACTTGGAAAGCTGGCTGGTATTGGTCATGACGAACGACAGGGGGTTGTTTATCTCGTGGGCCACCCCTGCCGCGAGCTGTCCCACCGAGGTCAGCTTTTCCGATTGGAGGAGCTGTGCTTCCATTCTCTTTTTCTCGGTGATGTCCCGCATGACCTGGACCCAGCCGACCCGGTTCCCCTCCTGGTCCAGGAAGGGAGCGCACGAGACCAGGAAGTTTTTTCCCACACTTTCGTAGGCTACTTCCCAGGTGCTTTGGGCCGGGTCCCCTTTCCCGCGGTGGGGGCAGAACGCAGGGGGTTCCTCGGCATGGTCCAGGAGCCGGTAGCAGGGCTCTCCCAGTATCTGTTTATAATCCAGGCCCAGAAACTCGGCCACCGCTTTGTTTACCCGCTGGATTTTAAACTCGTTGTCTATGATCATGATCATGTCCGGGATGGTGTCAAAGGTGGTTCTCCACTCGTCGGCCGCCTTGCGGACCGCCTGCTCCGCGATCAGCCTTTCCCGGTGCTCGAGGGCCCGGTAGAGGGTGGCGATCAGGTGGTCGTTGTCCACCGGTTTTTCCAGGTAGTCCACGAAGTTGGACCGGAGGCCGTTGATGGCCGACTCCATGGAGGCGTAAGCGGTAACCACGATGATTTGGCTCAAGGGGGACTCCTCGAGTATTTGCTCGGCCAGCTCCATGCCGTCCATGTCCGGAAGGATCAAATCCAGGATCACCGCGGCATATCCGTCCGGGGACCTTCGGAGAGATCGAAGGGCGTCCTCCCCGCTGGGCACGGAAACCAGCCGGAAGCCCCGCGCCTCCAGGATGTCTCCCAGGGTCTCGCAGATGCCGGGATCGTCATCAACAAGTAAGACCCGGTTTTTAGCCTCGTCCTCCATGGTGCCCTCTTTTCGGTTAATCATTTTAACCATATTCTTCAGCTCTCAACAAGTGGTTTTATAAAGGCAGCCCGCAGGTCCTTGCGAGCTGATGATTTGTCAAACGGGAAAAGGAGAATAAGAGAAACTGCGAAAATCGCCGCTAAAGCCGCTCGCACGACTTTCTCTTATTCCATAACAAACGTTTGACAAAACAGCAGGCGCTCTCTTAATCTTTCTCCACCGGAAAGGACACCACGAACCTGGCGCCTTTTTCATGCCGGTTCTCCGCTTTGATCTCGCCCCCGTTAATGCTGACAAGCTGCCGGCAAACGGTAAGGCCGAGGCCGAAGCCCCAAGTCTTGGAGGAGAAGAGCGGCTCGAATATCCTGTCCAGTTGGTCCTCCGGTATCCCCGGACCGTTGTCCTCGACCTCGACCCGGACTGCCTCTTCTTGCGTGTACACCGAGAGCTTTATTCGGGGAGATTTCTCGCCGGCCAGGCACTGGACGGAGTTGGTCAAGAGGTTTATAAACACCTGGGCCATCTGTTGCGGGTCGCAGGTAATCCTGGGCATGTTCACCTGGTAGGACCGGGCGATTTCCATATCAGGGGGGACATCCGCCAGGTGGACGGCTTCATCCATAAGCCTGGCCGGGTCCGCCTCCTCCCGCTCTTGAGGCGCGGTCCTGGTAAGATCCAACAGGTCGGTGACAATCTTTCTGGCCCGCTCGACCTCCCGCTCGATGATGTTGATGTGCTTCAGGACCTTTTCGTCATCAGGGGAGGTTATCATGCGCAAGTAATAGGCCGAGTTTTTCACCACCCCCAACGGGTTCAGGACCTCGTGGCCGATGCTCCCGGCGACCTGGCCCAGTACGGTCAGCCGGTCCTTGCGAAGGAGGTCCTCCGGAAGCTCCTGAAAGTCGAGGCCCTCCTTCTCCGGGGAAAGCCCGGCCGGTTCTTCATCTACGAGCTCTTGTCCCCCCTCCAGCTCTTTCAGCCTTTCCCTTAAAACCCGGAGCTCTTGTTCCAGCTCCTCTCTGCTCTTGTTCCCGTCTGCCATCTCCACCTGCGACCGCATATTATGTTAGCAATTATAATTACAGCAGGCCGTTACTCCAACTGTCAAACCACTCTTGCCCCAAAAACAGATTTTTATTTCAAGCAAAGGCGCTACGCCGCAAAGGCAAAACAAAAAAACTTGTGCCGTTGCGATATCTTATGGAAAGCATTTTTTGACCTGCTTTTCAAGGAACCTCAATTCCGGAAAAGTCCGGCTTCGCCGGACTACTAAGGTGGTCTTGTCTCCTGTCTTTAAACTCAAAAGAGAGCCCCCCTTCTCTGCGTCTCGGCGCCTTTGCGTGATACAATTGTTTGCCTCTGTTTTATGTTTTGAAAAACCCTGCTGTCAAACAATCCTTTCCATTTTGCTTTCGTTTGCTTGCCGCCGAGGCTTCTGTTAATTTTATGAAAGCTTTTTCAGGGAAAGCAGTTTTATAGAACTATGGATACAGTTACCCACTCCATGACCGGCTTTTTGATGGGCGCCAGCGCCGCCCGCAAAAAGGACAATCTTTATGCCGCTCTACTGACGGGGGTACTGGCATCGGTCCTGCTTGACGCTGACTCTCTTTTGCAAGTGTGGGACTACGGCTTATACGTCAGATACCACCGTCTTTTCACCCATAACCTGCCGGTAGCCCCGCTTTTCGCCCTCCTTGCTTCCCTTCCCGCCTGGAGGTGGGTTCGGGACCGGTACTTGTTTTACTATCTCATCGCTTTTTCTTCCATCCTGGTCCACTTGATCATGGACATGGTGTGCTCATGGCCGCTTTTGCTTTTTTATCCTTTCAGCAAAAAGGACTTTGCCCTGAACTGGGTCGGATTTACCAGCAATACCGTGCTTCTCACCGTCTGTGTTTTAGCTGTGGCGGTTCTGTGGCTTCGTCATAAAGGCCAGGGAGGGCACGATTGATCCGCGCCTTTAGCAAGTAAGGTTATGATTTTCGAGCCGGGCAGGAGGAGCGTTGAGGGAGCCGAGTTCGAAAAGCTAAGCTGGTATAAAAAGCCTCTTGCGTTTCCGGGCGGGTCTTTAGGCGGCCTTTCCACTTTGCTTCGCTGCTGGGGGGTGGCCCGCTGTTTCTGGCGCAATCAGAGGTCTTCAACTCATTGGTGGGCTTTTTCGTTTTTTACTGGAACCTGCAAAAGATCGCGTCCCTGAGTTAACCGAATAAGCCTTTCGTTACCGGCACCAGGTAAAACCTTCCACTTAATTGCCGGGGAAGCTAAGAGAAAACACGGGCGAGCCGTTCTCACCCTTGGAGCGGTTGTCTCCCGTTTGCTTGAAACGAAGGGTTCTGTTAACTTTGTTAAAACTTTTACACAAGAAGGAGTTTAATAAAGCATGAGCAAGCCGGAGAAGAATAAAAACGAGCACTCCATGAGCCCGGACGGGAGGAAGTTTCCCCTGCCGGATTCGAAGGAATACAGTGCCGAACGGGAGAAGCTGGACGAGCTGGTGCTGGAGAAGCGCAGGGAGGGCTTCGAGATCGTGGTGGTGGTGGGTCTCGGCTTCGTGGGGGCGGTCATGGCCGCGGTGGTCGCTGACTCGGTGGACAAGAACACGGGCCGTCCCGGCAAGTTCGTGATCGGTATGCAGCGGCCGAGCCCCCGTTCGTTCTGGAAGATACCTCTTATCAACCTGGGCGAGTCTCCGGTAAAGTCCGAGGACCCGGAGGTGGAGCGGCTGATCGAAACCTGCGTGCTGGAAAAGAAGACCTTGATGGCCACCTTTACCAACGACGCCTTGAAGTTCGCGGACGTGATAGTGGTGGACGTGCAGTGCGATTACCTGAAAGAGGACCTTGGCGACCTGGAGAGCGGCCGGGTCACCATGGAGGCCCTGGAGAACTCGATCCGGATCATCGGCGAACACATGCGGCCGGAGGCTTTGGTCCTTATCGAGACCACGGTTGCTCCCGGGACCACCGAGGAGGTGGCCTTTCCCGTTCTGGAGGAAGCCTTTGCCGAGCGGGGCATCAAGGCCGAGCCTCTGCTGGCCCATTCCTACGAGCGGGTCATGCCCGGCAAGAAGTACGTATCGAGCGTGCGGGACTTCTGGCGGGTCTGCTCGGGAGTGAACGACATCAGCACCCGGCGGGTGAGCAAGTTCCTCTCCGAGGTCCTGAACGTGGAGGAGTATCCTCTGACCATCCTGGACCGGCCCATCGAGAGCGAGACCGCCAAGATAGTGGAGAACAGCTACCGGGCGGCTATCCTCGCTTTTATGGACGAGTGGACCAGGTTCGCGGAGAAGCACGGGGTTGATATTGCCAAGGTAATCGAAGCCATTAAAGTCCGGCCCACCCACTCGAACATGCTCCTGCCGGGACCCGGCATCGGCGGCTACTGCCTTCCCAAGGACGGCGGCCTCGGAGTGTGGGCCCACCGGCACATCCTGAAGGACGACGAGGACATCTTCAAGATCACTCCCTTGTCCATCAACATCAACGACACCCGCGGACTTCACGCCGCGGACGTGATAGTCGAGGCCGTGTCCGTCGGCGGCAGGGACATCTCCGGCGCCAGGGTCCTGGTCTGCGGCGCCAGCTACCGGGAGGACGTGGGGGACACCCGTTACAGCGGCTCGGAGCTGGTGGTCCGCAAGCTCGCCCACCTGGGCGC
>JAWOBU010000038.1:0-2520 GCA_046484135.1 bacterium | reverse complement strand
ATCCCCTGTTCGACGAAAAAGCAAAGGCCATGGGGTTTGTCGTGCACGTGCAGGAAAAAAGAACTGACGCAAACCAGGAAAACCCCGAACCGCGGCTCTCCCGGGACAACCTCTTTTCACTGATATCAGACGCAGTCATCGAGTGCGACGGTAACCTCCGGGTAACATACTTAAACCACCCGGGAATGCGGCTGTTCGGCGGCGACGGGACCGACAATATCACGGGCCGTTCCGTGCTAGATCTCATCCACTCCGACGACCGGAATGGGGCCCTCCGGACCATGGAAGACTGCTTTGCGGAAAGGGATGGCTCCCGCTTCTCCGCCCGGCTGCTCCGGGGGGAGGGGCCGAGCTTTCCGGCTGAGCTCCGGCTCTGCCCGGCCGCTTGGGAGGACGAAGAAAAAATGCTGCGTCTTGTCGTAAAAGACCTGTCCGTAAAGCGGGAGGCGCAGCGTTTCCGGAAGCTGTTCCAGACCTTTATCGGTCTGAAGCCGGAGGGAGTGGTACTGGTCCGGGGAGACGGCAGGATCGAGCTGGCCAACCAGCACATGGCCAACCTGTTCGGGTATCCGGGCCCTGACCACCTGCACGGAGTAAACATAAACCGGCTTATCCAATCACGGATACTGAAGGTGCTTACCGGGCCGGAAAAGGAAAAACTGGAAAGCGTGTCCCTGCAAATGGTCCGGGCCCGGGCGGTAAACAAGGAAGGGAAAAAGTTCCAGGTGGCGCTCACCGGCCTGGTCATCACCGACGAACGCGGCGAGCCCGACGGCCTGGTCTGCTCCGTAAGCGAGCCAAAAGAGAGCCACTCCCCAAGCGAGGGACAGGAAAATAACTTCATAAAGGAAAGAAACCATGGTTAACACAGCCGACTGCAAGGTCCCGAAAGAAGAGCTCGAAACCATGACCGTGCTCATGGTGGACGATGAGGCCAACGTGCTCCGCTCCCTGAAAAGGATTCTTCGTCCCGAACCTTATAAGATCGTCACCGCGGAGAGCGGTGAGGAGGCACTCGAGTACATCCGGAAGAACTACGTGAACATGATCATCTCCGATCAGCGCATGCCGGGCATCTCCGGCATCCAGCTCCTGGAAAGCGCCCGGGAAATAAGCCCGGACACCATCAGGATCATTCTCACCGGCTACTCGGACCTCAAGGCGGCGGAAGACGCCATAAACCGCGTCCAGATTTACCGGTTCCTCTCCAAGCCCTGGAACGACGAAGACCTCAAAAACACCATCAAGGAAGGGCTCAACAAGTGGTGGCTCGAGCAGGAGCACAAAAAGATGTTCCGGACCATCCAGGAGCAGAACCAGTCACTGAAGAACTGGAACACCATGCTGGAGCAGAAGGTGGAGGAGAGGACCCGGGCCCTGCGGGAGGCCCACGAACAGCTCATACAAAGCGAAAAAATGGCCTCCCTCGGAGTGATGGCCGGAGGCGTGGGCCACGAGATCAACAACCCCCTGGGAGGAATACTGGGCATTACCCAGCTCCTGCTGTCCGACCCTGTCGAGGACAAGCAACTAAAGGAAGACCTGGAAACCATCCAGAACGCGGCCCTCCATTGCTCCGAAATAGTGAAAAACCTGTTGAGCTTCTCGCGGGGAAGCGACCGGAAGCAAAGAGACATGAGCTCTTTGCCCAAAATGGTGGAGGAAGTGCTTACCCTTATCGGTCATACCTTCCGCAATAAAAACGTACAGCTTGACAAGGACATACCCACCGCCTTTCCCTACCTGGTCGTGAACCAGCACCAGATCAAGCAGGTCCTTATAAACCTTCTAGTAAACGCCGAGCAGGCGAGCGGCAACGGAAGCAAAGTCCATCTGCGCGCCCGCCGCAACGAGGACCGGACCATATCCATCGAAGTCGCCGACCATGGAAAAGGCATCCCCCAAGAGATAAAGGAAAAAATATTCGATCCCTTTTTCACCACCAAGCCGGAAGGAGAAGGTACCGGACTCGGCCTGTCCGTGTCCTACCGAATTGTCCAGGAGCACGGAGGAAAAATCACCGTGGACTCTAATGAAGAAGGGACCTCGGTCTGCCTGGTGCTTCCGCCGGAAACCGCCGCGGACCACCGCCCGGAAGAAGAAGCTCAGACCGGCAAAAAAGAGGATGAGCGCCGCCAGGAACCGGAGTCCGAGTCCCTCGTTGCCGAGGGCGGAAACAAGTAGGACCAGGGAGAAAAAAGATGGAAAGTAAAAACCACATTAGGACGCCGCAAGTGATCGTAGTGGATGACGCCGGAATCATCCGCATGTCCCTAAGCCGCCTCCTGGAAAGAGAAGGATACCGCGTAAAGCTCGCCAGGAACGGCATGGAAGCCGTGGCCGACGCCGAGAGGCTCTCCCCCGACGCAATGCTTATAGACCTCCGGATGCCGTCCATGAGCGGGCTAGACCTCGTTCGCATCATCAAGAACAAGTGGCCCGAGATCGAGATCGTCATCATCACCGCCTACGCCGACTCCGACATGATAAGGCAGACCAGGGAGCACGGAGCAATGGAGG
>JAWOBU010000256.1:0-2586 GCA_046484135.1 bacterium | reverse complement strand
CCCGGCTTTTCCGCTACGATCATTAGTGCCCGGTCAAGCTCGATATGAGAACGCGGCATTATCTTGAAAGCGACAAGAATTAAACCAGGAGAAGGAGGGCAAGTTATGAGTGTAGACTTCAGTTTAGAGGGAAAGGTTGCGTTGATCACGGGCGGCAGCCGGGGGATAGGCGAGTCCATAGCCCGGGCTTATGCGGATTACGGCGCCAAGGTAGTGATCTCGTCCCGCAAGGCAGAGGCCCTCGAGGGAGTGGCCTCGAGCATCAAGGAGGCGGGAGGCGAGGCCATGTCGGTGGCTTGTCACACCGGCAAGCTGGACCAGGTGGATGCTCTTTACGAGAAGATCATGGACACCTACGGCAGGATTGACGTACTGGTCAACAACGCGGCGACCAACCCCTACTTCGGCGATGTCCTGAACATTGACGAGTCCTTGTTCGACAAGACCTTCGAGGTCAACACCAAGGGATACTTCTTCGTGGCCCAGCGGGCGGCCAAGCTCATGACCCAGCAGGGCAAAGGCTCGATCGTTAACGTGGCCTCGGTGGCGGGCGTATCTCCCTCTCCTATGCAGGGGGTCTACGGTATGACCAAGGCCGCGGTCATTTGCATGACCAAAGCATACGCCAAGGAGCTTGGCAGTTTCGGAGTACGTACGAACGCCATCTGCCCGGGGCTTACCGAGACCAAGTTCTCCAAGGTCCTGATCGAGACCGAGGCCATTTATCAGGCCGCCCTCCAGACCATCCCCATGAACCGGCACGCCGCGCCGGACGAGATGGCCGGCATTGCCTTGTACCTGGCATCGGAGGCTTCCAGCTTCACCAACGGCGCGGTGATGGTGGTTGATGGAGGGTCCACTGCTTAGGCGGCTCGTGATGACAAATACTGTGCGGGCGGCTTTAGTTTCGACTGTAAGCCGCTCGCACTTATTGTCTTCTTTATTGAAGATCGGCTTGCAAGGCGTTACTCTGCCGGGCCTTCCTCCAGCGCCCGGTTAATGAAGTAGGGCAACTTCATGAGGTCGGTTTCATCCGGCACGTTCTTGGCGAACCACTGCAGGGCCTGCATGATCTCTTCCCTTGCATAGCCGTCCTCCAGGAGACTGGTCAGGGCGGTAAGCGCGGTCTGTCTTTGCGGGTTCTGCCGGTCCATTCCCTTGGTATCGAAAAACCAATCCGCCATTTCAGCGAGCGACGGTCCTTTTTGCTTCCGGCTTTTAAAGTCTGCGAAGCGCTCCTCGTTGAGAGGGCTTTCCAGGGGCCTTGTCCGAGGCTTTTCCGGTTTCTTCTTTTCTGCCGGCGGGGTTTCGCTTTCTGGGGCCTGCTCCTTTTTTGTTTTCTCTTCTTTTGCTTCAGTTTCCGGGGCCGAACCTTCTATCTTTTCTCCCCACTCAACCTTCTCGGTAAGCTCGCGGTTTTTGATCTCGGAGGGAAGGTAGACGCGGTACAGGGTACCCGCGGTATTGCGGTGCATGGGCTTGATGTGGCCTTTCCGGACCAGGCCGTCCAGGGCCACGTTCAGCCGCCGGTCGGAGACGCCGGAGCGGTTCCTGAGCTCTTTCTTTCCCACCCGGCAGAAGTTGCCGGCTTTGCCGTAGCTCAGGCGGAACAGGTGGAGGAACACGGTCTGCTCGAGTGGCGACTGGTCCAGGGCCAGCTCGTCAAACACCTCGGGAGGAACGCTCACCCCGTCGCCGAGACGAGCGCCACCCAGCCACTCGCCGTGATAGCTCCGCAACGGTGCAAGCCCCTCTCCGGCTTCTCTCTCCAGCTCGGAAAGAACTTCGTCTCCGTCCAGGGTGCCGGTTACAAGCTCCCGGCTTCCGGTCACCGGCCGGTAGTAGTATGTCTTGTTTTCACGCGCCATGGGTATTCGGTCGGTATTTTCCTGATCTTAAAATCCATTCAGCTTCCGTACAGCTCCCTGATCCTGGCCCGGAGCACCTTTCCCACCGGCGAGAGGGGAAGCTCGTCCACGAACACCACGCTCCGGGGAATCTTGTATCCTGCGAGCTGGTCCCGGCAGAATTCTATGATTTCCTGCTCCTCGACCGACTCTCCTTCTTTGGGCTGGACCACCGCCCGGATGGCGCTTCCCCACTCTTCGTCGGGCACGCCGATTATGCAAACGTCTTCCACTTTCGGGTGCTGATGGATGATCTCCTCGACCTCGAGGGGGAACACCTTCTCACCGCCCGTGTTGATGCACTCCTTCTTCCGGTCAATAAGCCTGACCTCGCCTTCCTCGTCAATATAACCCAGGTCGCCGCTTTTAAACCAGCCCCCTTCCATGACCTCCCGGGTCTTGTCCTCGTCCTTGTAATAGCCCTTCATTACCGTGGTGGAGCGGTAAAGTATCTCGCCCGCTTCTCCCGCGGGAACGTCCCGGCCCTGTTCATCCACGACCCGGACGTCAACAATGGATTTGCCCACCGACCTTTCCTTGAGGCTCTCCGGCCCCGGATCAATCCGGAAGGACGTAATAGGGGTCATCTCGGTCTGGCCGAACATGTCCAGGATGATGATGTCCTTGAACTTCTCGAACATCTTTTTCTTGAGCTCCACCGGACATGCTCCCGCCCCGG
>JAWOBU010000099.1:0-5852 GCA_046484135.1 bacterium | reverse complement strand
CATCAAAAGCCTGCTTGACCGATTCATAGTCGTCCGTTGAAGTAAGAACCTCCCAGAAGTCGCCTTCCCCCCGGATGTCCTCCGCCCCCGCGTCCAAGGCTATGTCCATGACCGTGTCCTCGTCCGCATCAGACTTGTCAATCATGATAAGGCCCCGCTTATCAAACATCCACGACACGCAGCCGGCCTCCCCCAGCTTGCCGTTATATCGGTCAAAGTAATGGCGGAGCTCCGACACCGTGCGGTTGCGGTTGTCCGTCTGCGCCTCCACCAGCACGGCCACACCCGCCGGGCCGTAACCTTCAAAGTTGACCTCTTCGTAGGCCGCGCCATCATCGCCGCCCACGCCCTTCTTGATCGCGCGCTCGATGTTATCGTTGGGCATATTGGACGACTTGGCAGCGTCAATGGCCTGCCGCAAACGCGGGTTGCTCTCCGGGTCAGAACCGCCCAGCCGGGCGGCGATCGAGAGCTCCCGGATCAGCTTGGTAAATATCTTGCCGCGCTTGGCGTCCTCCCGGCCCTTCTTGTGCCGGATACTATGCCACTTGCTATGTCCGGACATAATCTCTTCTCCTGCCGTTCGGGAAAGTTCCAACCCCGTTCTTGATCATATCATCCTCTTCGCCGGCTTTTCAAAAAACGGAATCTACAACATAACCCGGCTATATGAAGATTCTAACACCCCCCATTATCCATATCAAGCCGCATAGATCGAAACCGCTTAATGAAGGGGCTTAAACCAGCCCGGGCCATGAGCCTGCTTTTGCTTGGTTCCTCAGGTCTTCGCGTACTTGAAAAAACCGGCTGCTCATGAACTGGAGGAATGTGCCAAACTCAGAACAGCCTGTCACTTCGCAAACGGCGGCAGGCGCGGTAAGAGCCTCCATGCTTGAAAGGTGCACCGCTCTTTCCTGATGGGTGGCCCACACAACTTGTTGTGTGGCCATCCGGGTGGCGAGATGGGCTGTCCTGTATTGCCTTCACGTACTCAAAAACCGGAAGAACCTTTTGTTTTAGCGAGCCCCTGTTTCAAGAATCGGTTTTCTTTGAGCGTCTTCAGGGCTTTTGGTAACGGACCTTTATGTTGTAGCTTGCCTGCAAAAGCCCGCCGGGAGCAAGCACGACGATGCCGCTGTCCGGGTCCCCATTTTCATAAAGGTTCACGCCGTTGTTGGCATTGGTTACCGGTTCGAGCGCGAAAAAGGGATCGGGAGGGTTGTAGAACACCAGGTGGGAGCACTCGGAGGAGCACTGGAACTCGGCCTTGATGCCGCTTTCCGGCCAGCGCAGATGACCGTTGCCGCCCCGGTAGATAAAGCAGTTGTCTATGAAGAAGTCGGGATCAACCGATTTTTCCGCCGAGAAATCGAGCGGGGCGGGCACCGGCTCGCTCGGTCCGGAGGGTATGCGGTTGTCGTTTTCGTCCGGGAACACGCGGGGCAGGTCTATTTTGAGGTAGAGCGGCTCTTTATCCCTGGTCAGGCTTCTGGAGAAGAAGGGATGCCAGCCCATGCCCGCGGGCATACGGCTCTCTCCTTTATTCCAGAGCTTTAAGGAAGATGAAAACACGTTGCCGTCGAGTTCATAGGTGACCTCGCTAACAAAGGGCCACGGCCAGTTCACGTTTTCATGTTCTTTCGAGTCGAAGCGAAGAAGGGACGCGGCCGGACCGGACTCGACCACCTTCCAGGGCAGGTGCCGCACCGCGCCGTGGAGCGAATGCTCTTCCCTCTTGTCGAGCTTGTACGTTTTCCCCTCGAAGGTGAACTCTCCGTTCTCGATCCGGTTCGAGTAAGGCACCATGAGAAAACAGGCCATGTCCGGGCCGGGGCCACCTGCCTCCACGTCCGGCATCACCGCAAGATCACCAGCGCCGGTCTTACGGTAAAAACACACCATACCCGCGCCCCGAATGGGGTCAGCCTTGACCCGCAAGCTATCGTTCTCCAAACACAACAGTGACATTTTAAAACAAGCTCTCCTTTTGAATACCTCTCAACGGCTTGACCTCACAGCATACACCTTTCCGCCAACAACGGAAAACGCGGCCGGAAGTTTAAGGGGAAAAGGCAAACGACGAGCGGGCAAGTGCCGATGCTCCGTGCGAAATCCGCTCCCCGGCTTTAGGTTTGTCCGCATCCGGCAGTTGACATGCCGGGCCTTGTTTGCTAACTTATAGGCCATCGTTACGCTACATTTCCAGCCTTCCATGCCCAGGTAGCTCAGTCGGTAGAGCACCTGACTGAAAATCAGGGTGTCGGTGGTTCAATTCCGCCCCTGGGCACCAACAGTGTATCCCCCTGGATCTCTTGAAGAATTTCGAGGGGTCTTGCTTTGACCCTGGCCCTGGCCTTTTTTCTTGCCTGGTTCTCTTCTGGTGCCGGCTCTACTTGTGATTCCTCTTATGAGCTTGTCGAGAATTTGTCTTGCCTTGGGCACGTCTGAGTTGAGGGTGCTGACGGGACGCCGGAGCATATCCAGCGGCCTTTCAGGCCGTCTCCGGTGTTTGACATTCGTGCCCGGGGCTTGCACGCCGGGCTATTCCAGGCCGTCCCTTTGGGACTCAAGAAGCCGAGCTGTGCTACGCCGATCTTCGAATAGAGATGGCAGGGTCAATTTTATTTCACATAAAGTTGTCAAGGCACAAAGAAAATACATAAGCTCGGCTTTATTTTTCCTCAAGTTCCAAGGGACCCCTGGATTCTTTGCGGCGCCTTTGCGTGATAAGACTCTGCGCACGACTGCCTTGTTTCGGACGGCGATGTTTTTAAAAAGCTCCCAAAAGGGTTAGACTGTAGGTCAAGAAGTACAAGACCGGCGTCGGCCGGGTCAAGAAGGAGAAGGAATGGCAAATACAAGGGATTTAGTGGCAGACACTCTTATTGCTGCGGGTATCGAGTATGTATACGGCATGCCGGGCGGGTCCAACATGTTCATGTTCGACCCGCTTTACGACCGGCAGGACAAGATCAAGACGGTGCTGGTCCGGAACGAGCAGTGCGCGTCCGGCATGGCTGACATGACTGCGCGTCTTACGGGCAAACCCGCGGCAATTTTGGCCCAGGGGGCATGGCTTGCTTCCAGCAGCGGGCTCGGCATTCTCGAGGCCTTTCACGCGGGATCGCCCATGCTCATCCTGTCCGAGTTCTCGGACTACGGCGGACTCGCCCAGCACATGCCCTATCAGTGCGGGTCCGGCGAGTACGGCTCGTCCGACCACCGGTCCATCTTCAAGGGGATGACCAAGTTCACCACAGCGGCGCATTCGGCCTCCGAGTACGTGCACGGGGTCCAGCTCGCCATCAAGCACGCCATAACCGGCAAGCCGGGCCCTGCCGCGGTGATCGCGAGGTGGAACGTGGTAACCTCGCAGATCGAGGAGGACGCCCTGACTCCTCCCTTGTGGGGAGTGGACAGCGTCAAGGGCAGGCTCCGGGTCGAGCCTCCCTGCCTCTCCGGCAAGAGCGTGGACACGATCTCGGATTATCTTATCAAGTCCGAGAACCCGATCATGCTTTGCGGGCAGGGCATACACATGTCCCGGGCCTATGACGAGGTCCGGGAGCTGGCCGAGCTTCTGGGCATGCCGGTCGCGACCTCGGTGATGGGAAAAAGCTCGATCGAGGAGACCCATGATCTCGCCATGGGAGGCACCGGCAACTTCGGCCAGAAAGCGGCCAATGAAAAGCTACTGGAAGCGGACGTGATCTTTGCGGTAGGCACCGGGCTCGCTCCCGAGAACCACAAGATGCTGGGGCCTGACTGGATAAACCCCTTGAAGCAGAAGATAGTCCAGATAGACGTCGAGCCTTTGAACATCGGGTTTACCTACCCCATCGAGTACGGCGCGACCTCGGACGCCAAGCTCGCGCTCCGGCTCATCATCGAAGACATAAAACAGAAGAAACCCAAAATAGACGCCAAAGCCCGCACCGAGGCCCTGAAGAAGTACAAGGCGGAGCGCAGCTTCTTCGCCGACCCACAGTACGACTCGGACGAGTACCCGATCGCGCCCGAGCGGGTGGTCAAGGACCTGAACGCATCCACTGACGACGACACCCTGATCGTGCTGGACGGCGGCAACAACCGGGCCTGGATGCACAAGTACTTCCAGTGCAAAAAGGCGGGCCAGATCATTGCACCGGGTGGTGTAACGCCGGTGGGATGGAGCGTAACCGCGGGCCTGGCCGCCCAGATGATAGAGAAAGACAAAAAGGTGGCCTGTTTTATGGGAGACGGCGGCATGATGATGCAGCTTTACGGCATGGAGATGGCCCGGGATTACAACCTTCCCATCACCTGGGTGGTCATCAACAACTCGTGCCTCGGAAACGTCATGGACTTCCAGCCGGACGACCGGAGGCTCGCCACCGAGTACGAGAGACCCATGTTCGCGGACATCGCCCGCGGCGTGGGCATCGAAGGGTACCAGGTAGACAAGGCCGAGGACGTCAAAGGCGCCATCCACGAGGCCCTGAACAACGGCAAGCCGTCGGTGGTGGACATCACCACCAGCAAGCAGAAGCACTTCAAGGTGATGATGGGGTAGCTGCCTGAAACCAGAAAAAGTCGAGCTGAAAAATCATGATAAAGTGCGGGCGGCTTTGGATCTCGGCTAAAGCCGCTCGCACGTTTTGAAATAACACTTTTGTCAAGACGCGAGCACCGTCTAAGATTGTGAGTTTTCGGAGGCAATATGGACGGCTTTTTCAACAAGGTGCTTTTTATAGAGCTCGGAAGCCAGAGCTTTTACGAGAAGGAAGTGCCGGACCGGGTGTACGAGAGCTTTCTGGGCGGCAAGGGACTCGGGCTTTGGCTTCTTGCCGAGCATAACCCCGCCGGAGTGGACCCGCTCTCGCCCGGGAACCACCTGGTTTTCGCGGTAGGACCGGCCACTGACGCGCGCGTGCACGGCTCGGCCCGCTACGGCGTGTTCACCCGGTCGCCCCAGACCGGCTTTCTCTCCGAGTCCTACTCGGGCGGCACGGTAGCGGACAAGATATCGCGCACCGGGTTTGACGCAGTGGTTTTTGTGGGCGCTTCCAAGGAGCCGGTGGTGGTGGAAGTAACCGATGAGCAGGTTCTCTTCCATGACGCTTCCGGGTTGTGGGGCAAGGAGAGCTACGAGTCAGAGGACGCGGTAAAACAGATGATGGGTGTCTCGCAGGCCGAGGTGGTGGTGATAGGTCCCGGAGGCGAGAACATGGTTAGCTTCGCGACCATCAACAACAACTACTGGCGCTGCGCCGGCCGCACCGGGGTGGGAGCGGTTTTAGGGTCCAAGAAGGTAAAAGCGGTCGCCTTCCACGGCTCGAAGAAACGAAATTCTGCCAGGCCCGAGCTGTTGGAAAGCCACTGGAAGGACCTGAAGGACCGGGCCCGCACGGACAAAGGGGTCGAGAACTACAAGAAGTTCGGCACCGTGAACATGGTGGCTGTGTCCAATGAAGCGGGCGTGTTTCCCACCGGCTACTGGAAGGGCGGCAGACGGGACGACTACTATGACAAGCTGAGCGGGGAAGCGCATCACAAGCTCTGTAAGGTCAGGCCCCACGCGTGTCCGCGCTGTTTCATGGCCTGCGGAAAGCGCTCGCGCGTGAGAGAGGGCAGGCACCAGGGCCTCGAGATCGAAGGTCCCGAGTTCGAGACCATCTACGCTTTCGCCGGACTGTGCATGATTGACGACATCCCGGAGGTCATGTACTTGAACGACCTTTGCGACCGTTACGGCATTGACACCATCACCGCGGGAAACCTGGCGTCCTTTGCCATGCACGCCTCCAAGCTGGGAATAATCCCGGAGAAGATCGAGTTCGGAGACGCGGACGCAGTGGCCGGGCTGGTGCGTG
>JAWOBU010000107.1:0-5656 GCA_046484135.1 bacterium | reverse complement strand
GCCCGGCTGGTTCTGGGCAATGACTCGGGCGTGCTCCACCTGGCGGGCGCGGTGGGCACCCCCGCGGTTGCGGTGTTCGGCCCGACCGATCCCGCCATATGGGGAGTGAAACAAAAGCACGCCATAAACCTCGCACCCGAGTTAAGCTGCGCTCCCTGTTCGCGCGAGACCATGAGGGAGTGCTCATCCCGAGAATGCCTGCAAGCCGTTTCCCCGGACGAGGTCATTGAGAAGGCATGTGGTTTACTAAGAGGCGAAACCGTATAGAGCGCGGCACGGTTATGCAGAAGTGGGTCTTTTGCAAAAGGCCAAGCATGGCGATAAAATTAAGATATTGATTTATCGGGAAGGAGACGGCAGGGATGAATAGAAGGATGTTTTTTTACGTGCTTTTGGTGGTGTGTGTTTGCGGCGGTTTTATCGGCTTGCGGGCGGGCGCCGAGTCGGGCGCATCTTCACGGGCGGGCGAGTTCTCGGTTCTTACCTATAACGTGGCGGGCCTGCCCGAGCTCATCTCCGGGTCGCACCCCTCGGTCTACACCGAGCTTATAAGCCCCAAGCTGAACGACTTTGACCTGGTCCTGGTGCAGGAGGATTTCTCCTATAACGACGAGTTGAGCTCGCGGACGGAGCACGCCCACTCGTCGCCGCCCGGCACCGCGGGCACGGTGGGGGACGGTCTGGCCCGGTTCTCGCGTTTTCCGATACAAGGCAAGGTTGATCACGTATCGTGGGAGGAATGCCACGGCTATTTTGGCCACGCCAACGACTGCCTGACCAAAAAGGGCTTTTCCATAGGTGTGCACGAGCTCCGGCCCGGCACCCCAGTGCACGTTTACAACCTGCATATGGACGCCGGCGGGAGCGAAAGAGACCAGGAGACCCGGAGCGTCCAGATGGACCAGCTTATCCGATACATGAAAAAGCACAGCAAGGGAATGCCGGTAATCATCGCAGGCGATTTCAACCTCGCCGAGGAAAGGCCCCGCGACCTCAAGACCCTCCAGCGACTCATAGACAAACAAGTCCTGAAAGACGCCTGCCGCCAGATGAATTGCGGCCGGGAACGCATTGACCGTATCCTCTTTCGCGGAAACGACTCCCTCCGCTTCAAGGCGGTACGCTATCAGGTGGAAGAAGAGAGGTTTACCAACGACAAAGGCAAACAGCTCTCCGACCACGAAGCGGTGTCAGCGGTCCTGGAATGGAAGGTCGTGGAGTAGGAGTATAAGAGGGGGCTTTCAACGCAGCGGGGAACCTCTGCCGGCTTTTCTTTTTCCCTGGAAAAAGCCCTCCGGATCGTGTAGAATGAGCCTCTTTGAAAAGACATTGAACCATGTTCGGTTACTACAGTTAAGGAGGAGACCATGAAGAGGAGAGGATTTTTAAAGACCGCGGGCGCGGGTGCTGTGTTCATATCTTTGCCCGGCCGGTTGTTCTCCGCGATCTCGGGCTTGAGCCGGTCGGAGATCGAGCGGAAGGTCAAGGACACCCTGGCCCGGATGAGCCTTGACGACAAGATAGAGCAGATGTCCGGCGACGTTTTCCGGGACGTGCTGCAGGCCATATCTCCGCACGGCGTGCGCTACACCGGGTATACGCCTCCCAACAAAAAGCTTTCCATCCCCGCCTTGAAGTGCCTGGACGGACCGCGGGGGGTGGGCCTTCTTCACAAGACCACCTGCTTTCCGGTGGCCATGTGCAGGGGCTCGTCCTGGGAGCCGGACCTGGAGGACCGGATCGGGTCGGTCATGGGCTACGAGTGCCGGGCGCTGGACGCCAACATGCTGCTCGCGCCCTGCATCAACGTGCTTCGGCATCCCAGTTGGGGAAGAGCGCAGGAGACCTACGGGGAAGACCCCTGTCACCTGGGAGTCATGGGAGCCGCTCACGTGGAGGGGACCCAGAAGCACGTCATGGCCTGCCCCAAGCACTACGCGGTCAACAACATAGACGAGTCGCGCATGTTCGTAAACGCGATCATAGACGAGCGGACCCTCAGGGAGATCTACCTGCCCCACTTCAAGGCCTGCTCCGACGTGGACGCGGCGTCGGTGATGAGCGCTTATAACGACGTGAACGGAGAGCTGTGCGCCCATAACGAGCACCTTCTGCGCGACATCCTGAAAGGCGACTGGGGCTTTCAGGGGTTCGTGGTCTCCGACTGGGTGAACGCGGTGGAGGACACGGTAGAGGCCGCCAACGGCGGCCTGGACGTGGAGATGCCGAGACCCGAGTACTACGACTGGAAGTTAAAGCGGACGGTCAAGGACGGCAAGGTCCAGCAAAAGCATATTGACGAGGCTGTAACCCGCATCCTCCGGCAGAAGTTCAAGTTCGAGGTGGGCTCGCAAGGCTACGACAAGAAAAAGATAGCATCAGCGGAGCATGCCGCGCTGGCCCGCGAAGCCGCCCGGAAAGGCATGGTGCTCTTAAAGAACAAAAAGGAGGCGCTGCCTCTTGACAAGGACGTGCGGTCAGTGGCTGTGATCGGGAAGATGGCCAAGATGGAGAACCTGGGCGACCGGGGGAGCAGTTGGGTTACTCCTCCCTACGCGGTAACTCCGTTGGACGGCATCCGGAACCGGGCGGGTTCCGGTGTCAAGGTATCGTATGAGTCCGGCGCCGACCCGGAGAAGGCAAGGAAGTTGGCGGCCCAATCGGACGCGGTCATAGTGGTGGCCGGCCTGACCTACAAGGACGAAGGCGAAGGCAACGACCGGGAAGAACTGGGGCTCGATCCCGCCGAGATAAAGATGATTGAGGCCTGCGCCCGCGCTTCCGAGCGGTGCGTGGTCGTGCTGGAGGGCGGCAGCGCCATTACCGTGTCCGAATGGAAAGATCAAGTCGAGTCCATACTCATGGCGTGGTACCCGGGCATGGAGGGAGGAAACGCCATTGCCGACGTGCTCTTCGGAGACGTGAACCCGGGTGGCAAACTTCCGGCGGTGTTCCCCAAATCAAAAGACCAGCTCTTCGAGTTCGACAACGAAGCCAAAGAAGTCAAGGTCGGTTACTACCACGGCTACAGATACTTTGACAAAAAAGGCCTGGAACCGGAGTTCCCCTTCGGGTTCGGGCTGTCCTATACCAGCTTCGAGATTTCAAGCCTTCGGCTCGACAAAAAGACAGTGGGCAAGTCCGGCAAGGTCAAAGCCACTGTGAACGTAGCCAACACCGGCAAGCGGGAGGGGTCCGAGGTTGTCCAGGCCTACGTCGGCTATAACGGCTCCGCGGTGGACCGGCCCGTCCGGGACCTCAAGGCCTTTAAAAAGGTGACCCTGAAGCCGGGCATGACGCAGGACGTAGGTATAGAGATTGACGTGGCGGACCTGGCCTATTACAACCCCGAGCTGAAGCAGTGGGTGGTCGAGGAGATCGAGTACACCTTAGAGGTGGGAAACTGCTGCCGGGAGAAAGACCTCTTGAGGAAAAGTTTCCGCGTCTCAGGCGTTTGAGCTTTTAATCTGAAGCTTTTAATCTGAAGATCGTTTTATAAGCCCCCGGTCTTTTCGCCGGGGGCTTTCCATTGTGGAGGACAGGAACATAAAAAGTTTTTCGTCTCGATGTTTCCTGAAACCGCGCTCGCCGTTTCTTGACAGCCGGGAAAAGGTGCGGTTAAGATATGAAAATCCAGGCTACGGGCCGCATGGGGGAGGGGGGGCACTCCCCTCGGCAACTTCGCCACGAGGTTTGAAAGAAGGAGAGGAGTAATAGATGGAGACGGAAACATTACGCCAGGCGATAAACCTGACCTTTCTGGACATGGTGTGGACGGGGCTTTTCATCCTGCTCATGATCCTTTGCGGCGTCATCTTTTACCGGCTCGGCAAGCGGAGCCAGTCGGACTTCTTCCTGGCCGGCCGCGGCCTGCCCTGGTGGCTTCCGGCGACCTCGGTTTACGCGACCCATACCGCGACCGACACCCCCATGTGGATCACCGGGACCATCTACCAGTGGGGCATGCGCGGCATCTGGTACCCGTTCTTTTCGGCCTGGACCGCTATCTCGGCGTTCGTATCCACCCGCATCTTCAGACGGTCCATGGCCATGAGCCAGGCGGAGTGGCAGAACATGCGCTACTCGGGCATGGGCGCCGAGCTTTTGCGCGGCTGGCTGGGAGGCTGGCAGACCTTTATGAACATGTTCGTGTTGGCCTGGGTGTCCGCGGCCATGGGCAAGGTCTGCCATTACCTTTTCGGCTGGGACCCTTGGGTCGGAATTACCGTGTTTACCGGCATCTGCGCCCTCTACGTTTTGACCGCGGGCTACTGGGGCGTGATCATGGCCGACTTTCAGCAGGGGGTCATCAGCTTCATCATCATTACGCTGGTGTCGGTGTGGGGCATCTGGGCCGCGGGAGGGCCTACAGGCATCATCGCCAAGCTCACCGAGCTGGACCAGCTCTGGCGGCTCCAGCCTTTTCACTTCGACGGGTTCGCCGGGTTGGAAGGAGGCAAGTTTTACGCCTTGGACATCATCACCTTGATGATCATGGCGCTCTTCGGCGGGATCGGCATGGGCAACTTCATTGACTGGTACCCGGAGGCCCAGCGCATCCAGAGCAACAAGACGGTCCGGGACGCCTCCTACTCGATCTGGGCCGGCGGCATGATGGCCATCTTCCGCAACTCTTTCTGGGCAGTATCCATAATCGCCTTTTTCGTGATGAGCCCCTGGATACACAGCAAGGAAGTGTACGAGATGGGATGGTACCGGCTGGGTCTGGACTTCCTTCCCGTCGGTATGGTGGGCATGTTTCTCGCCGCCATCATCGCCATCCATCTTTCCACCATCTCGACCCACTTGAACCTGGGCGCGCTATACGCGACCCGGGACCTGTATCACCACTACATAAACCCGGAAGCGAGCGAGGGCCGCCTGGTGTGGGTGGGAAGGCTAAACACCATATTGATTTTGATCGGCTGTTTTGTGCTGGCCCTGGGAATGCGAGAGATCACGGCGTGGCTTATCTTTGCCTTGTGGCTTCAGGCAGCGGGCATCTGGATACCTTCCATCCTGCAGGTGGTGTGGTGGCGCTTTAACGCCTGGGGATATCTCTCGAGCTGGATCGCCAACCTGGCGATGAGCTGGCTCCTGGTTTTCGTGCTGCCGGCTTTGGGAGTGCTTCCGCCGTTGCCGGACTGGGTCAACTTCTGGGTACTGATGGTGCTGGTGGGACTTGTGTATATTCCCATCACTTTCCTGACCAAGCCGGACAACATGGACCACCTGGTGCGCTACTACGTGATGGCCCGGCCGGTGGGCTTCTGGGGCCCGGTCCGCAAGGAGGCCATCCGCCGCGGCCTGTTCGAGGAAGCGGAGAGCGCGCATAAGAAAGGGCTGTTCGAGAAGAAGTGGAGCCCTGCCGAGGCGGACGAGTGGACGATCCACGACGTGATCGGTTCTCTTTTGTCCGCTCTTTCTTACGTGCTCATAGCCGTGGGGGTGGCCGGGAGCCTGCTCTATTTATGGTGGGGCTTCTTGACCCTGGCCTTGGGCGTTTTAAGTATCTGGCTCATGTACCGCGTGATTGACAAATTTTCCAGTTGGAGAATAAAGAAGCTAAAACAACAAAGTATTTGAAAGGAAAAAGCATAAGCCAAAAGAAATTAATAAGGGAAACGATAGCTTAAGAGCCCCATCGGTTTTTAAA
>JAWOBU010000100.1:0-14740 GCA_046484135.1 bacterium | reverse complement strand
ATCTCGGCCGATGCGTTTTGCGCTTCCATCCAGAACTCGTGAGGCGCATAGTCGGCCTTGCCCGGGCAGATGGCGGCGTAAAAGGCCGGGTCCATGATCTCGACGTCAAAGGACGTCCCGTTGATCCCCAGTTCTTTCCACTTGTCCATTTCGGCAAGGTCTTTTGGCGGATAGTTATTAACCACCCTGGCAATCCGGGAGAAAGCCTCTTCGCCCAGGGCCTCCCGAATCGGCGTGAGGAACATCTCGATCCGGTCCACCACTTCCGTTCTCCTGTCCGGTGGCAACTGACCGCCGCCTACGATAAGCACTCCGTGCCACCCGTTATCGACCGCTATCTTCACGGTTTCAGCCCGCAGCGCCGCGAGTTCCTTTCTTTTTTCATGAGTGAATTCCGCGGCGGCCGGCTCGAACAGGCTGCAGTACCTGCATTGCTTTCCTCTTCCCCAGTTATAACAGAAATTATTTATCTGGCAGTTGATGACGTTAGGCGAATAATAATTGATGGCGGACAGCGCGGGTTGGCCGTTGCTCACCGGCTCGTCGAGCCAAGCGGGGAATTCCAACAGGTGTCCGACGCCAAGAACTTCATCCGAATCTGAAACGGTGGCCTTTTCTCCATCAAGGGTCGCCTCAAGGCGGGAGAATTTGTTGGGCCACAGGGCCGCCTGCATCCCGGATTCGTCCAGGACAAAGGGCCTCAACCCATATTGTGAATTGTCTTTGAATGCTCTTAGCAGGTCCATGTCAGTCATATGCACTCCCTCTGACAACATGCGGGCCTTCAGGAAGATGTCTTGCTCTGAAATATTTCTTTTTGCCGCCATTATCAATCCTCCTGTTTGAAATTTATTGCAAGCTTTTCAAAACAGAACTTTGACCTGTCAATCTCGTACATTCACCTTTTCAAGAAGCTCAACCGCTTCCATGAACAGTGAGTCCACGTCTTCATCCGATTCCACCACCAGCATTGTTCGCATGGCCCCGACCACTCCCATTAATATTCTCGCCAACACCCGCGGGTCCACGTCGTCCCTGATAATTTTCGCGTCCATTCCCTTTTGTATTTTTCCCGCAACGGTATTGTGAACATCGGTGTTGAATTTTCGAGTGATGACTTTTATTTCCGGATCATTGATAATCCTGGCCATGTCCAGCACTCTGTCCGCCTCCGGGGTCTCGGTGATAAATTTTCGATATTCATTGAAAAGATCGAGGTAGGCCTGTCTCAAATCGTCGGCGTTGTCAATAATATGTTTCATCGCGGTTAATTGAAAGGACGCGCAATCCTCTACCACCGCCATGAATAAATCCCGTTTGTTTTTAAAATATAGATATATGGTCGGCTCGGTCACGTCGGCCGCGCGCGCGATTTTGGCAATGGTGGCTCCGTAAAAGTTCTCCTCGGCAAAAACATGGCGGGCAACCAGTAGTATCTGCTGCTTCCGGTCCTTGCCGTCCATCCTTTGATAACTGACTTTTTTAACTGCTTTGCTCATTAAATATCTCCTTGTTACTTCCTGATTTCCGGGCGGATCAATCCGGGGCCGCGTATTTTCGTGGGGCATCTATCATGGCTTTCACATTCTCCGGCTTGGCGTTGGGCGGGACTTCGCAGCCCGCGGCCAAAATAAAGCCGCCGCCTTTGCCGAGCTCTTCTATCAGGCGGTGGCAGTATTCGTCGATCTGGGCCGGACTGCCCATCACAAGGTCGTAGGCGTTAACGTCTCCGAAAAGGCAGTGCATGTCGCCGATCTCTTCCTTGGCCCGGAACATGTCGGTGGGCCCGTCGAACTGGATGATGCATTTTTTTGCGGGCAGCCTGCGCAGGTGCTTGAGGTTCTTGTCCCAGTTGCCGTCGCAGTGGAGGATTGGCGTAATCCCTCTCTCAATCAAGGTTTCGCAGATGATTTGGAGTGAGGGCAGAGAGATTTCCTCGAAAATCTTGGGCGACAAGAAGTCCGTGCTCGAACGGTGTACGTAGACCAACATCCTGGGCACGCCAGAGATTTTGGTGTGCAGGTAATGGGTAAGGGCAAAGGGCCTGGCAAGCCTGAGCGAGGCCGCTTTTACCTTTTCCGGACGGTCGTAAAGATCATAGGTGAAAGGCTGCATCGATCGTGACATGGAGAACTGATCGAAGGGGGTTTCCGACTGGGTCCCCGAAAGTATGGCCACGTCCCTGTCTTTCCACCAGCGGTTGTGGATACGCCACTTCACGAAGTTCTCCACTACCTTGTAGAAAATTTTTAGCTGCTTTGCCCGAGTCATGTTCTCATACCCGGTCAGGAACTTTTCCAGGATATGGGTCGTGTGCTCGGCGAACAGTGTCGCTTCAATGCCCTTGAAATCCAGCACCCAGTCGTAATCCTCGGGGGTCATCATCTCGTACTCTTCGAACTGGCAGATGTTGTCGGGCTCGAGGTCTAAGCCGGGGTACTTGACCTTCATGAGCAGGCAGGCCTGGTAGGCCTCGGGCGAGGTCGGACAGATGTTGTAATACACGTCCCACGGACCAAGTTCGTTATAGCATTTCTGAATTGCCATCTCGTACTTTTTCCAGTCCGACCACAACTCGTGCACCGTGATCCTCGCGTAAAAGGCCGCGAAGTAATAGATCATCGGCGCCACCGGGACCCGGTCGGGCTTTTCGCATTTGATCACCGTCTGCAGGCGTTCCTCGGAAGTCATGGCCATGTCGTTATTTTCCTTTCTCTATTTCACCAAATTTATTACTTTTTTTATGGCGCCCCTACAGTGGTCCTCAGCGAAAACTTGCCGGGCAGCCCTTAGTATCCGCTTGTTGGGGGCCTTGCCATTGATCCTGTAATAATTTACTGGCAGCTTAATGTTAATTATGGTTAACACAAACTATTTTCTTTGTCAAGTGCCAATTTTCAAGCTTAACGAGCTCAAATACTACTCAGTCAAGGTTGATTGGCAGGACAGCGGGATCATGGAAAATCGCCTAAGATTCGAGAAGAGATCATTCAACGACCAGGGCGGACGACATTGTGCCGGCATACGAGCGGGCGCGGGACTCGGGTGGTCCGGCTCTGCTGGACGTGGTAACCGACAAGACCAATTACCCGGACTCGTTGATCTCGTTCGCCATGGTCGAGTTCGGCGGGGTGGAGGTGAGCAGGCGGAACTCCCTGCTCGGACTCTGGAAGAGCAGGAGCGACGGGTGGCTGCGGGCAAAGAACAAGATGGCTTACATCCGGAAAAGCTTCTTCTCCTGACAGCGAGGAATGAAGTAATGACGAAAATGACCGGCGGCGAATTGCTGGTTGAGACCCTGCGGGACCACGGGGTGCGGCACATCTTCTCCATCATCGGCGGGCAGATGTGCTCGGTGTACGATGCCATCAGCTATCGGGCGGATATGGAGCTGGTCACCCTGCGCAACGAGGCCGCGGCGCCCATGATGGCCGCGGGCTGCACCGCGGTCACGGGTCTGCCCAGCGTGTCCATGTGCACGGTGGGCGCGGGCGTGGTGTACGAGGTGGCCGGTCTCATGGCCGCATGGTACGGCTACCTTCCGGTCATATCCATCGCGCCCCAGGTGCAAAGCTGGAAAATGAAACCGCACCAGGAGAACCTGCAGGGCCTCAACCAGGACGGGATCTTCGAGCCTGTCACCAAGTGGAACGCCATCGTCTATCATTGGAAACGAATCCCCGAGCTCACTAACCGGGCGCTCCGGGAGGCCTTAGCCAACGCCCCCGGGCCGGTGCACCTGGACATCCCGGTGGACGTGCTGTTCAAGACCGGAAAGCTGGACGATAAAAAGCGCAAAAAGATCATGCCGCCGGCGGCGCACACCCGTTTTGCCGGTTCTCTGCCGGGGCCGAAAGATCATATAGAAAAGGCCGGTGAAGCCTTCTCCCGCAATGAAAAGCCTTTAGTCGTTGTCGGCCAGGGCATGGGCAGGCCGGGCCGTTATCCTGCGCTTAGAGAAATGCTGAACAAACTAGGTGCCCCGGTGCTCCTTAGCGACACCAGTTCCGGTATCATGAACGGGAAGGACGAGTATCATGCCGGGGCACTCGGCCTGTTTACCGAAAGCGATCGGGGCTTGCAGGCATTGCAAGAAGCGGACTTGATCATGATCATCGGCCTTGACGACCAAGTGAAGGAAGCCCTGGATAAATTCAACTATGAACAAAAGACCCTGGTCCAGGTCGAGGTTGACCCGTCAGCGCTGCTTACCGGGGAGCGGGACCACATCGGCGTCAACGCAGACCCGGTGTCATTCCTGTCCGCGCTGACAAAAACCATCGAGGTTGACAGCAATAAATGGAGCGCCTGGCTCGAACGGATGCAGCAGACCGGCGCGAGCCTCTCCAAAGAACTGGCGGTAACCATGCCCGGTTATGCTTCCATATTCAAGGGCGTCGCTCCCTCGCTCTCCGGCAATGACATCGTGGTGGTGGACGGCGGCGAGCCGGGCCGGGCCGCGAACGCCTTCCTGCAAGATGCGAATTACGTCGGGCTTTACATCATGAACACCCGCGACATGTCCGGCGTCGGGCTCCCGTTCGCCATCGGCGCCAAGATCGGAAAGCCCGACAAGAACGTCATCCTGATCACGGACAAGGATTCGCTACTCCGCCAGGTCCAGGAACTACAGACCACGGCCGGACTCGGCGTCGGATTTTCAATCATATGCACCGATCCCGGCGAAGGCCAGGCTCTATCCCGCGCCCAAGCCATCCTGCAAGGCCTCGGCTGCGAAACTTCCCGGCTCGAACCCGGGAAAAGCCCGGAGCGCAAAAAATCAACAAGGCCTCTCGCTTTTATGTGCGTCTAGGCTGAATCTAATGGAGAATGCCATGGACAGGAGGAAGTTTTTATCGGCCTCGGGCTCAGCCGGCCGGCAAAAGCCTATTTCATCATCCGGGGGGAAATTCTGCTTGCGGTCCTTTACTGGACCACCAAACGCCTGGCAAAGCATTTTATCTTTATATCGTTTTCAGAAACTCCTTTTACGAAACCCGCTGCCCTGCCTGCGATGCCCGAAGCTTTATCTTAGCTCATGGACAGGTTCCGCGGGTTAAGTTAAACATTCGTGCTGTTTTTAACTGGTGCTCTTTGGCGGGTGTTATGCGCACGGACACGGAGACGTAGTGATCACGGTCGAAAAGCACGTGGATTTCTATAGTTTTAGAAAATCGCTTCCACCTTGAAAAACCTTTCTATTTGTTATAACCATAACATTAATGGACGAGTTCAAACGAACAACACCGAAGTTATGCCTGGAGGACCTTTCGCCGGAAAGGTTCGAGATCGTTATCAACAGCATCGCCGACGGGGTGTTTACAGTAGACCGGGACTTCCGGATCAACTGCTTCAACCGGTCAGCGTCGGAGATCACGGGCGTCCCGCGGGAGGAGGCCATTGGCCGGCACTGCTACGAGGTATTAAAGGCGAACATCTGCCAGACCGCTTGTGCTCTTCGTTTCACCATGGAGACAGGTACCCCCCTGGTGGATCTCGCCATAACCATCCAGAGCGCCAACGAGGGCACCATTCCGGTGAGCATCTCTTCTTCTCTTATGCGCGACGATGAGGGCAATGTTATCGGAGGGGTGGAAACCTTCCGGGACCTCTCTTTGGTGGAGGAGCTCAGAAAGGAGCTCAAAAAGGAACACTCCTTTCAGGACATCATCTCCAAGAGCCCCAACATGAAAAAGATATTCGATGTGCTCCCCACTATCGCCCGGAGCGAGTCCACGGTGCTTATCCAGGGGGAGTCCGGAACCGGCAAGGAGCTCATGGCCCGGGCACTCCATAACCTGAGCCTCAGGCGCGACAAACCTCTCATAGCGGTAAACTGCTCGGCCCTGCCGGATACGCTGCTCGAGTCAGAGCTGTTCGGGTATGAAAAAGGAGCTTTTACCGGCGCGGACAAGGCCAAGGCGGGCCGCTTCGCCCTTGCTGACCAGGGCTCTTTGTTCCTGGACGAGATCGGGGACATCTCCGTTTCCATGCAGGCCAAGATTCTGCGGGTCCTGGAGGAGAAGACCTATGAGCCTTTGGGAAGCACGAAGTCGTCGCACGCGGATGCGCGTTTTATCGTGGCGACCAACCACGACCTGGAGAAGCTCACCAGGGAAGGAAAGTTCCGGGAAGATCTGTATTACCGGATCAACGTGATAAAAATAGACCTGCCTCCACTGCGGGAGAGGAAGGAAGACATACCTTTACTGGCTGAACAGTTTATCAAAAAGAACAACCGGATCTCGGGTAAGGAAATCACCGGTATCTCCGGCGAGGCCATGAACATCCTCATGAACTACCAATATCCCGGCAACATCCGGGAGCTGGAGAACATCATGGAGCACGCCTGCGTGCTCTGCCCGGTAGGAAACATAACCAGTGATTACCTTCCCGCCTATCTGTTGACTCTCGCGGTATCGGCAAAAGAAAAAGATGGTTCTTCCATGCCGCAGGAAACCACCATAGAGAACATGGAGGTCCGCCTTATCAAGAAAGCGCTCGAGGACAACAATGGTAACCGCGCACGGGCGGCCCGGCAGCTCGGCATCCACAAGACCACCCTTTACCGGAAGATGAAAAAGCTCATGATAGCTGATTCCTCCTGAAAGAACCGGCCAGATATAAGGATTTATCCAGCGCTTTCTTCCCCTCTCCTGTTGCAAATGGCTACCTTTTGAAGTCTCCCTTAGTTGCAAAATGCATTTATCTTGCGTTTTTATTCAGACAGGTCTTGAAACCAGAATAAGGACCTTTACTCCAACACCTTGATATATATACGCTTTTAATAAAAATCTTCAATTTACTACCGGCGGCACCGGATATGCAAGGCTTATGGGTAGCGTAGGAGTTGATTGATAACCATTCAACACTTTTAGCCGGTTTGAAAGGAGGCCTGCCATGGAAGAGGACATTATGGTAAACGAAAACAATCCGGAGAAAATGATCGTGGTAACAGACCCGGAAGGCAACCGCTGGCTTTGCGATGAAGAGGTGGACCCCACCAGGGACTTTGCCCAGCAGGGGTGCTGGAAATGCGGAGACGAACATTTCGCCTTTACCCGGGATGACTGAGGCGTCTCTTCCTCCTGTTTTCCGGGGGAGCCCTGCTAAGGGCTCCCCCGGAAATCAAATGAGGACATGAAAGATAAATATCTAATCTTGAAAGAGGTTGTTTCAAGGAAAAGCCGTTCAAGGAGTAAGAAATGGAGAAGTTGTTTTCTTCTTTTCGTATCGGAGCCATGGAGCTTAAAAACCGTTTCGTGTTTCCGCCCATTAAGACAGCCCTCGGCACCCCGTCAGGAGAAGTTACGGACCGGCACCGCAACTTTTATAACAGCATCTCCAGAAATGGCCCGGCACTCATCATACTGGAGCCGGTCTCCGTGACCCCTGAAGGCCGAGAGCATCCCAAGCAGCTCCAGATCACTAATGACACCTCTGCGGATGAACTGAAAAAGCTTGTCGAACTCATCCACGAAAACCACAGAAAGGCATGTCTTCATCTGAACCACGCCGGAGGAGCGGCAAACCCCAAAGTTATCAGCGCCTCTCCCCGCTCTGCTTCCGCGTTCACCTGTCCCTCTACCGGCGCCGAGGTTCATCCCCTTTCCAAGGAGGAGATTCAAGAAATAATTGACGGGTTCGGGGACGCGGCCCGGAAAGCCAAGTCCGCCGGCTTTGACGCCCTCGAGCTTCAGGCCGGACACGGATACCTGCTTTCGCAGTTCATAAACCCGGAGATCAACAAACGCGATGACGAGTACGGAAATGATCGGACCCTGCTCCTTCGAGAAGTGTTAGACCGGATTATCGAGAGTGCCTCCGGCCTGGCCATCATCCTGCGCGTGTCCGGAGACGAGATGGCGCCTGCCAAAAGCACGCCGGCAAAGGACATTGACGCCGCGGTCAAGACAGCCGAACAGGCGGGGATAAACGCCCTCCACGTAGGCATGGGATCATCCTGCTTCTCTCCTCCCTGGTACTTCCATCACATGTCTCTGCCCTTCGAGCCGCAGGAGAAGGCCCTGGAACGGCTTAAACAATCAGTACAGGTTCCCTGCGTTGTCGCGGGAAGGATGGGCTCGCAAGAGAGGTGCACGAGGATGATGTCCAGGGGGCTTGCCGACCTTATAGCCTTGGGCAGACCGCTCATAGCCGATCCGGACCTGATATCCAAATGGGAGGGCGCTGATAAAAAAGCGGTACAGCGTTGCGGCTACTGCTTGCAGGGGTGCCTGGTCCATGTAAAGGACGGCTCGGGCATCGGGTGCAACTTTAACCCGCGGGTGGCAGAACCCGATCTCCAGGATAGCGACGAGACTTTAACCGTGCTGGTAGCGGGCGGAGGACCCGCGGGCGTTTCCGCGGGCCGTTACCTTGCTTCTCGCGGCCACCGGGCAACCCTGGCCGAGGAATCGGAAGACCTGGGAGGCATGGCCCCCCTTGCCCCCCTTTCGCCCGGCAAAGAAAACATGGAAAAGCCGATCCACGACTTCTTTTGCCAGGACGCTCCGGAAGGCATGGAGGTCCTTTTATCGCATAAGGTTGACCTCGAACTGGTGCGTAAGATAAAGCCCGACCTGTTGGTATGGGCGACCGGCGCAAAACCCAAGATGCCCTTTTATCCCGGCATGGACAAGGTCCATCTTATCACCTGCCCCGAGGCGTTCGAAAACCAGGAAAAGGTGAAAGGCAAAAGAGTGCTCGTAATCGGCGCTGGAAGGAACGGGCTCGAGCTGGCGGAGAGACTGGGCAAACAGGGTTATCAGGTGGCAGCCACCAAGCGCACCGACGCCCTGGGAAGCTACATGGAGCCCATCAGTAAAAACCTGTGCCTGGCCCGGATATCAAAGATGCCCAACGTCTCCCTCTTGCCGCTCACCACGGTGCTGGAGTTTTTCCCGGAAGGAGTAAAAATAAAGAACGGAGACTCGGAACAAATGCTGCCTCCCTTTGACACCGTCATACTGTGCGCGGGCATGCTGCCGGGGGAAGGGCCTCCCGAAGAAATCGCGGCCAAGGTATCGAAGACAGAGGTAATCGGCGACGAAAGAGATCCCCGCGACATCTACTCCGCGGTCAAAGAGGGGTACGAGCTTTCTCTCAAGTATTGAGAGATTGAACCCGTCATTATGTTCAAAAGACGCGATATGAGAAAAGCAGAACGTTACTGTTGAATAACAGGTAACAGTTGCAAAACCTGTTCTGTTCCGTAACAACTTTCCTTTATTATACAAAACGTAAATGGCCGGGCGGGTGGTTTGGCGCGTGCCGGCCTTTTTGCCGTAAATCCTGCTCTCCTAATGGTTTTATCCCTATACCCGTTTATTTACTGACCTTGGCCGGTACGCAATTCCGGTTTCTGCAAACGGCTGGCACGGCTATTGCCACAATAAAAAACAAGCCATGAATTCAAAAGAGGGAGATAAATGCAATGACTGAAATGCAAGCATTGAATTTCCTGACCGACCCCGAATCTTACTTCCGAATGAGGTCTCACAAGGGCGTAACCCTGCTGACCTTCGGAGTGCCGTGGTCCGCGGCATGCAACATTCAAAACAGCGTTACCGGAAGGGTGGCAACTCTCTTTAAAGAGAAAGTCTCTTTCGGCAGCGTGGACGTGGATAATGTGCCGGTGGCCAAGTCGGAGTTTGACATCCATAACCTGCCCACGGTGGTGATAATGAAGGACGGCTCGGAGCTGAAGCGCTTCTCCGGCGTCCAGCCGGAAAAAACCCTGGCAAAGGAGTTGAATGCTGTGACCGGTTACTATGTTCCGACTGAAGAGATGGACCTGGAATGGGAGAGCATCCTGGACCGCGAGATAGAAAAGAAGCTTCTAGACAAAAGGTTACTGGTCATAGACGACGACCCGGACATCACCTTCTGTGTAATGACCATCCTTCAGGAAGCCCGGTTCGAAAATGTCGAAATCGCGAACAACTATGACAGCACCATCAAGCATTTAAACGAGAGCCGACCCGACCTCATTTTCCTGAACATCAACATGTACAACAAGGAAGGAAACCGCATACTCCTGACGCTCCGCAGAAACAAGGACTGGAACCGGATTCCCCTGCTTTTGTCGGTCGGCCCCCTGGAGCCGACCCGGGTGTACGAGGACTCCTTTAAAGACGCGACCATACTCCGGCACGGCAAATACGTGGAACATCCTTCCAGGAGGGACTCGTTTATAAAGCTGGTAAGGCACATGCTTCTTTACGACATGGAGAAGACCGAGCACGTCTCCCACTTGCTGAACATCAGCAACATATGTCCCCCCGACCGGGAGAGCATGTAAAAAGAATACAGGGAACGAGGAGATTATAAGATGAGCGCAACAGCTCCCATGCTGGAAATCCCCGACGCGGTAATGGAAGTCGGCGGCGAAACCATGAAAATCTGCATCCAATGCGGCACCTGCACAGCGGTGTGTCCGTGGAACCTGGTGGACGAGTTCAGCCCCCGCGAGCTATTAAGGCTGGTCAGCCTCGGAATCGAGGGGTACGAGCAGGACAGCCTCTGGAAATGCGTAACCTGCGGGACCTGCGTGGACCGTTGTCCCCGCGGGGTGGACGGCGTGGACGTCATTCGTTCCGCCCGCGGAATGATGGTAGAGGGAGGAATCGTTCCTCCTCACTTCCGCGCGCCCTTCGGAAGCCTCAGAAACGATGGGAACCCCTGGGGATACGCCCGCGACGAGCGCGCCGACTGGGCCAAGGAACTCAACATGCCCGAGCTCTCCGAGAACACTCAAAACCTGTTTTACGCCTGTTGCACTCACGCCTACGACGCCAGGAACAAAAAGGTGTTACAGGAGATGGCCTTGCTTCTGCTTCATGCAGGCGTGTCCATGGGGATCATCGGCACCGAGGAGAGCTGCTGCGGGGACCAGGCCCACAAGTGCGGAGGGGTCGAGGTCTTCATGAACCTCGAAGCAGCGAACACCGAGCTGTTCAGCTCGAAAGGAGTAAAAAATATAATCGCCACTTCTCCGCATTGCATGAACATGTTCAGGAAACACTACTCGGAAGCTTACAACGCCCGTCATTACACCCAGGTGTTCAATGACCTGATCGAACAGGGACAACTCAAGCCGACAAAGGAAGTACCCCTCAAGGTGGCATATCACGATCCCTGTTACCTGGGACGTCATAACGGGATTTACGAAGAACCCCGCCAGGTGCTCAAAAGCATACCCGGCCTCGAGTTCATCGAGTTTCCCCGCAACCGCAGGTACAGCCTCTGCTGCGCCGGGGGCGGAGGCGGCATATGGACCGAGGTCGAGAAAGAAAAGCGCTTCAGCGTGCTAAGGGTGAAGGAGGCCCAGGAAGCGGGAGCCCAGGTTATTGCTACGGCCTGTCCGTTCTGCATGATCATGTTCGAGGACGCCCTGACCGCCATGGGCATGGAAGAGGACGACATGCGGATCATGGACGTGGCTGAGCTGTTATATCAGTCAGTGGAATGAGAGGTCTTTTATGAGCGAGATTTCATTACAAGAAGAAAGAATCGGTTTTTACATCTGCCACTGCGGGATAAACATCGCCTTCAAGGTGAGATGCGAAGAGGTTGCCGAGTACATATCCCATCTGCCGGGCGTGGTGGTGTCCCGCGACTACCTCTTCATGTGCTCGGACCCGGGACAGGACCTCATTATCAACGACGTAAACGAGTACAACCTGACCCGGGTGGTGGTCGCATCCTGCTCGCCCCGCATGCACGAGCATACCTTCAGATCGGCGTGCCAGAGGGCGGGGCTGAACCCCTTCCGGGCCTTCCACCACGTGTGCGTGCGCGAGCACGTCTCCTGGGTAACACCGAATGAAGACGAGGCCACCGCCAAAGCCAAGGAGCTCTCCCGCGCGGGCATAAACCGGGTCAGGTTCCAGACCGACCTCCACTCCCAGACCTTCCCGGTAAACCCGAACACCCTGGTGGTGGGAGGAGGCATAGCAGGCATCCAGGCGTCCCTGGACGTGGCTGCCGCCGGCTACAAGGTCTACCTGGTCGAGCGGCAGGGCACCATCGGCGGGCACATGCTCCAGTACGATAAAACCTTCCCCACCATGGACTGCGCCTCCTGTATCGGGACACCCAAGCTCGTGTCCACCGGACAGCATCCCAACATCGAAATCCTCTCCCACTCCGAGGTAGAAGAGGTCAGCGGATTTGTGGGAAACTTCACCGCCCGCGTCAGAAAACACGCCCAGTACGTGGACGCCACCAAGTGTACCGGCTGCGGAGAGTGCGCCAAGGTATGTCCCGTGTCCCTGCCCAACGAATGGGACGTGGGGACCAAGCTCCGACAGGCCATCTATCGGCCCTTCCCCCAGGCAGTGCCCATCAACTACGCCATTGACAAAAGGGACCGCGGACCGTGCGTACAGACCTGTCCGGCCGGGACCAACGTGCAGGGCTACGTGACCATGATAAAGGAAGGCAACTACCAGCAGGCAGTCAAGATCATGCTCGAGAACCTGCCCCTCCCAGGAGTGCTGGGCCGGGTGTGCCCCGCGCCGTGCGAGCAGGCCTGCAGAAGGGCGGACGTGGACAGCCCCCTCGCTATCCGCGCTCTCAAGCGCTTTGCAACCGACCAGGTGGACTGGAGCACTTTCCCCCTCCCCGAGATAGAAGAGAAACCACCGGAGGAAAAGGTGGCCATTGTGGGCTCCGGCCCCGGTGGAATTGCATGCGCTTACTTCCTGGCGCGCGAAGGGTATCATCCCACCATCTTCGAGGCGCTCTCTGAACCCGGCGGCATGCTGCGGACCGGCATACCCGATTACCGCCTGCCCCCTGACGAGCTCGACCGCGAGCTCGAGTACGTCCGCCGCATGGGAGTCGAGATCAAAACCGACACCCCCGTGTGCGAGACGAATAATATAGACAGCCTGTTGAAAGAGGGCTACAAGGCGGTGTTCCTCGCAACCGGCGCCCACCACGACATGAGCCTGGGCATCGAGGGCGAGGACTCGGAGGGAGTGATAAACGCCATCACTTTCCTTCGAAAGCAGAACCTGGAAGGCAAAGCCGAGGTCGGCAAACACGTGGTGGTGGTCGGAGGCGGCAACTCCGCCATAGACGCGGCCCGCACTTCCCTGCGCGTGGGAGCGGACAAGGTAACCGTACTTTACCGCCGCACCCGGCAAGAGATGCCCGCCAACGCCGCGGAGATCGTGGCCGCGGAGCAGGAAGGGGTCGAGTTCCATTTCCTGGCCACCCCCATAAAAGCGATGGCAGACCAGAACGGAAAACTGAAACAGATCGAGGTCCAGAAGATGGAGCTCGGCGAGCCGGACGACTCCGGACGGCGCCGGCCCGTACCCGTCGAGGGCGAGACGGAAACCATGGACGTGGACACCCTGATCCCGGCCATCGGTCAGCGGCCGGACCTCGCCTGCATCCGGGGAGTGGACGGAATCGAGACCACCTCGCGTGGGCTCATGGTCGCGGACCCGATAACCATGCAGACCAGCAAGCCCGGCGTGTTCGCGGGCGGAGACCTTTATACCGGCCCGGCCCTGGTGGTGGAGGCCGTGGCCGCGGGCAAGGAAGCCGCCATATCCATTGACCGCTACCTGCGAGGCGAAGACCTGGTGGAAGGAAGACCGGAACGGCCTCACGGAGATAACTGGGGAGAGATTCCCGATGACCTGGAAAAAGCCAACCGGGCCGTCCCGCCCGAGCTCGAGCCGGCCGAACGCATCAAGGGGTTCGACGAGGTTGAACAAGCCTTTACTGAAGAAGCGGCCCGGGCGGAGGCCGCGAGGTGCGTCTCCTGCGGGGTATGTTGCGAATGCAAGCTCTGCGAGACCGCCTGCGAGGCCCATGCCATTGATCACACTCAGACCGACCAGGTCGTGGACCTGGACGTGGGCTCCATCATCGTGGCCACCGGCTTCGATGCCATGGACCCCACCCCCATGGAGCAGTACGGATACTCGAAATACCCCAACGTCATTACCAACCTCGAGTTCGAAAGGCTCTCCAATGCAACCGGGCCAACCTCCGGCGAGATACTCAAAAAGGACCCGGAAGACAAGTGGGGGTACAGCGACCCCCCTCAGAGCGTGGCGTTCCTCCATTGCATCGGAAGCAGGGACAAGAACTACCACGAGTACTGCTCCCGCGTCTGCTGCATGTACGCACTCAAAATGGCCCACCTGGTCAAAGACAAGTGCGGGCATGAGACCCAGGTTTATAACTTCTATATAGATATGCGCTGCTTCGGCAAGGGCTACGAGGAGTTTTACCAGCGCATCCAGGAGGAAGGGGTCAGGTTCATACGTGGCAAAGCTTCGGAGGTTACGGACCAGGCGGAGTCCCCCGAGGAAGAAGGCATGCTGGTGGTCAAGGCGGAGGACACCCTTACCGGCAAGATGTTGCGGGTCCCGGTCGAGATGGTGGTCCTGTGTACGGCCATGGAGGCGAGAAAGGACGCGCCGGATATAGCGCGGACCTTCGGGCTGACCTTGAGCAAGGACGGCTTCTTTATGGAAGAGCACCCCAAGCTGGGGCCGGTGTCCACGCCCACCTCCGGGGTTTTCCTGGCAGGCGCCTGCCAGGGGCCCAAGGACATACCCGACTCAGTGTCCCAGGCCAAGGCAGCGGCAAGCGAGGCCCAGGCCCTGTGTGAGCCGGTATCTGTTGGAAAAGTTTGCAGATCGGGTACAACTCAGAAAAAAAGCAGGTGAGCCATCAAAGTGATCACCGGAAGGGTAACGAGGGTACGCAC
>JAWOBU010000085.1:0-16305 GCA_046484135.1 bacterium | reverse complement strand
ATGCGCTCCTTTTCGTTTGACTGTGGTTCCCTGCTTTCCTCCTCTTCCTCCAGCTTGGGGTAGGTCTCCTCCAGGATCGAGTTCCATATGGTCCGGAGCCCGAGCTCGTTCCGGATGTGAGCGGTAACCATGCCGGCGCAGACCTGTACCCTGCGCCTTCCCTGCTCGTCCACGCCCACCACCATCATTTTTCCTTCCGGGGTTTTGAACTGCCCGGAAGCGCCGTAGAGCCTTGAGAGGTAGCGGACCGCGAGCTTGGAGGCATAGCGGGTGTCGTTTAACTGTCGGGTGCTGAAGTCCGCCATCATTTCTTTCAACTCCTCGTCCTTCATCTGGAAGCGGCGGAGCTTGGCATCCTTGGCGTCTCCATTAAATTTCTTTACCCGGCCGATGATCTGACTGTATTTTTCCTCGTCACCTCCATAGGTCTCCCAGGGCGTCTTGTTGCCCTTTAC
This sequence comes from bacterium, assembly GCA_046484135.1. Classification (GTDB taxonomy): domain Bacteria; phylum RBG-13-61-14; class RBG-13-61-14; order RBG-13-61-14; family DATKZS01; genus CAYQTK01. The sequence continues at coordinate 15,850 of JAWOBU010000085.1, read as the reverse complement.
GTTTTTATTCTCGTTGTTTTCGCAGAGGGTCTTGTTAATGAAGGAGTTCTCGAGTGATCGGCTGAAGGGAATGATGTGCTCGATATCGAACTGCGAGTTTCTTCCGAAAAGTTGTTTTGCCGATATCATCTTTCCGGTGTACGGACATTGCTGGTTGCACTCTTTCCACAACCGATATTTGAGTATCTCCCTATTGTTCGGGGCTGTGATTTTTATCTCCTCGATTCCTTTCTTCAATTCTTCGGCAGCGTTCTCTCGTTCTTTTTCGTTCTTGCTGTTCCGGTCGGATATTTCCTTTCTTTTCTGCCTTGGGTTCCTGATGTCTCTGGCCAGCTCGATCCTGATCATGGCCGGCTTGCCGTGCTCTCTGATTATTGCGTTCACCACTTTTCGCATCTCGGTAAGGGACCTTTCGACCACGGGATTTTTTAGTTCCTTCAAGGCTTCGCGGACCGGGGGCAAAAGCTCCTCGGGTTCCGGCGGCGGCGGGTCATAGGTATTGGCGACCGCGGTCATATACGGCTCACCCTGCTCCATGCGGGGAATAAGCTTCTTCAAGGCCAGGCGTGAGAGACCGCAATGGTCCGGTTCCAGCTCAATTTCAGCAAGCTCTTTTGCTGCGGCTTCATCCAGTCCCCATACATTCATTGCCCGTCGGATGAGCGCATCATTCTTTTCTATGCTCATGATGTCGTCAACCAGTTTTTCCTTGTGTTCATAGTCAAGCTGGTCCCATTTTTCTTTGAAGATTTTTTGCAGGGCCAGACCGGTGCGGTCTCCGATCAAGCCCTTCTGGTTGCCCTTTTCGAAGTTTATTTTTCCTTTTTTCAGACCGAGGAGGTTCTTTTTGATCTTGGCAAAGGTGAGAACGCCCTTTTCATCTAGCAGGTCCCCTTCTCCTTCCAGGGCGGAAATGATCTTTTTGCGCTCTTCATCAGAGAGCTGCCTGGTGATGCCTTCGGAGGTAATTCTCAAGTTGTTCACGTTCTGGAGGATGCGGAATCTCTGAAAGAGGAGACAAGCGATGGGCGCTCTCTTGTGTCCTGGCTCGTGCTCGCATTCTCCGATCAGATGAGATTGAGATTTGAGCGGTCTTTGGTCAAATATGGTGTCATGGATTTCCTTTTTGAAATCATCGTTGAGAATGTCCGGGTAGAACTTCTGCTGCGCCTTCCAGATTTGTTCGAACTCTTGTTTATACATGTCCCGGGAGGTCCAGCGCTGTCGGATGCGTTTTTCTTCGGGGTCGGTCCGGGCAAATAGTTCTCCAAGGGTTCGAACGTTCGTTCCCAATAGTTGCTCATTCAACTCCTTGATCCCCGCCTTGACCTTCCCCTTTTCTTCATCATCCTTGCTCCCGCCCTTGCGGTTGGACTGGAAGCCGCGCCTTTGTCCCAGGTGATAGATTGCGCGTCCCAGTTCAAGAGGAGGAAGCTTCTCATCCAGCGCCCTTGCCCGTAGGAGGTAGGGCATCCTCTTGGCCAGGAGCCTTATCTCTTCATCGGACGCGCCTTGTTTTTTAAGTTCTTCCGACCATCGTTTCAAGATGTCGCGGTCAAGTTTAGCGAGGGCTGGGTCCCGGGCGGCTCTCTGTTCGGTCAGGGTGTCATCCTGGGGATTGATAGCAGGGAGCAAACCTTTGGATTGAAGGCGCCGATAAAGATCGAAGGTGCGCATGGCGCGCCGGTTGGTTTGGCGGCGACTGAGCCGAGCGGACCTGCGATTCTTGGCGCGCGATTCATCCTTTCCGGCCTCCACATCTCCCTCGGTCCCGGCCTCGAAGATGCGCGACCCGGTAAGGTTTACGTCAATGACCTCGGGCTGATCCCCTTCCCGTTCCTCGCATGACATCACGGCCCAGCCAATGGAATTGGCTCCCAGATCTATGCCCAGAACATATGGAAATTGCTCTTGATTTTTCATGCCACACTCCCTTTTTAAAAATTTTTTCAAAATCCCCTTGACAAATTATCAGGATTGTGCTTATGTATTTTATTAAGTGTATCAAAGCGACGATTGTTCCGTCAACCCATAGTAAGGACTTTCGTCCGCAGGGCTCCGCTCCTTGGAGCGACCCCAAACGCCTCCCCAGCGGGGCGTTTTTTTATGGTCAAAGACCTCTTTTCAAACCCTTGCCGATACAAATCCATTATATATTTCTAGAATCCCGCATGCAAGAGCATTAGTTTCCAGGTATTGCCGGTGCAAATAAGTGAACCGCGCGGTTGCGGGTGCCGGGCAGATACTTGTTTGACCGGCATTATGAACGCTTGTCGGTAATCGCCTTGACAAAAGTGTCGGGATATTAAATAATAGTACTGTCGGGGTATTTATAATTGTTTAACCGGGCCTTGCACGATAATCGAAGTTTGTGGGAAAATATGGACCGGTCCTCCGAGGGCGCGGAGGAGCGGGCGAACAAGTATCTGACCTTCCGGGTGGCCGAGTTTACGCTGGCGGTGGACATAAAGTACCTGAAGAAGGTTTACGACACCGAGTCGCTCCCTCCGCGGACCACTGACTCGAAGGTGGTGGATTTGCACCGCCTGACGGGCGCCCGCCGGGAGCGGAACACCGGCTACTGGATTGACATGGAGTCCGGGGCGGGGCACTTCCTTGCCGCGGTGGAGGAAGTGGAAGGTATAAGCGAGCTTGGTCTGGCGGTGCACATAGAGTACCCGTCGGCCATCGCCGGCAGGAAGACGCGTTACATAAAAAGAATCCTGTTTGACGGAATGAGGATGATCTCCGAGATCTACCCGGAGGGTATGGCGCAAACGCCTTCAGAACGACCCGGGTTTGAAAGAAAAAAAAGGGGGCCCTCCTTCCGGAGCGGCCCGGAAAAAGGCGCAGAGCAAATAAGTAAGGCCCCGGAAAAGGCGCAATCGGAAAACAATGGCGGGCCCGAAAGAAGACTGATATTCTCGGCAGGGGAACACCACTGGAGCATCAATATTGACCATGTCTCCCAGGTGATTAACAGAAACGACCTGTTCGATATACCGAGCGCCCCCGCCGAGGTCCTGGGGGCCATCTACCAATCGGAGAAGGCCGTGCCGGTTATAAAGCCGGAGACCCTGCTTTCGGGCTACGGGATACAGGGAAGCGCCGGCGAAGAGTTCAGCATGATAGTGCTGGTCCGGACCGAGAAGGGCGAGCTCGGCGTGCCCTGCGAGCGGGTTCTTCGGGTCCTGGACACGGCAGAGGGAAAAGAAGACGGAACGCCGGCAAGCGAGGTTGTCAGGATCAGCCCGGCCGACCTTCTCAAACTGCTGAGCCGGGACTGAACGGGAATAAAACAGGATGAGCGTAAAAGTTACTCGGTACAAAACCCATCCGGATGAGGGAAGCGGGACAAGCGTGGTCGCGGAACGTTAAGGAGGATGTTAAATGGCAAAGACAATATTGCTCGCTGACGACAGCATAACCATTCAGAAGGTGGTCAGGATCACCCTTGCCGACGGTGATTACGAGCTCATCACCGTGGACAACGGGGACGAGGCTTTAAACCGGGCCAGGCAGACAAAGCCGGACCTCATACTGGCTGACGTGGTCATGCCCGGGAAAGACGGTTACCAGGTGTGCGAAACCGTGAAAAACGACCCCGAGCTCAGCAACATACCCGTGCTCCTTTTAGCCGGCAGCTTTGAAGGGTTCGACGAAATGAAGGGCGCCCGCATAGGCGCGGACGGACATATCATCAAACCCTTCGAGTCAAGCACTCTTATAAAAGAAGTGGAAGACGCACTGGCCAGGGGAGCGAAAGCGCCCGAAGCAGCGGCCGCGCCGCCAGAGGCCGCACCGGAAAAGGAGTTGTTTGCCGAACCCGAAGCTCAGAAACCGGAAGCCGGTCAGCCCGAACCGCCTCCACCGCCCCCTCCGGCGGAAGAGATGGAAAAACCGGAGACCGGACCGCCTTCGGAAGAACCCGAAGACCTTTTCGCAGAGCCGGAACCCGAAGCAGCACCCGAGTCCGACCTGTTTGCCGCGCCGGAAGCGGGTGCGCCCGAGCCGGCCGGGGAAGAGCTTTTCGGCGAGCCGGAACCGCCTCCGCAGGAGCCGCCCACGGATGACCTGTTTGCGGCTACTGAAAGCGCGGCGGAAGCCCCGGAGCCGCCGTCCGAGCCGGCCGTGGCCGCCGGTGTGGAGTCTTACTCCGACCAGGACCTGTGGGCCCAGGCAAGCTTGGGCGGGGAAGAACCCGCGCCTCCCCCTTCCGAGGACATCTGGGGAGCACCCGAGCCTCAGCCTCCGGAAGACGACATCTGGGGAACAGCGCCTGAACCACCGGCTTCCGACGACCTGTGGGGACCTCCTCCCCAGGAGACGGCAGCCGCTCCTCCACCGGAGCAGGACCTGTGGGGAGAACCCGAACCGCAGCCGGCCGAGACCCAGGAACCTTTTGCCCAAGCCGCACCAGAGGCTCCCGCGGAAGAGCCGTGGGCGCCGGAGCCGGAAGCAGCCGGCAAAGCCGAAGCGGAAATACCGGCTGAAGCGGAAGGGGTCCTGGGCGAAGAGGCCCTGGCTGAACCCGAAGAAGAGATACCTTTTGCTTCATCGGCAGAACCGGAAGCCGAGGCCCTGGCCGAGCCGGAGACGGGCGAAGAAGAGATACCCTTTGCCGAAAGCGCGGAGGAGGAACAGGTAGCGGAGGCTGTACCCGAAGAACCGTCTCCCGCGCCTGAAGCCGCTCCGGAGCAGCCCCTGCCGGACCTGTTTGCCGAGCCGGCAGCCGAAGCCGAGCCGGAGCCCGGCGACCGGGAGCTTTCCGCGGAGGACTTGGGCGCAGAGGAAGAAGGGATTCCGGAAACAGTGCCGGAGGCGCAGCCCGAGGCTGATCTGTTCGGCGCCGAGCAGGAAGCGGAGGCTGTGCCGGAGGAGCCGGAGATGGAAGCGGAAGCCATCCCGGAAGCCGAGCCGGAGCCTGCCGGGGTGCCGGAAGCCATGGCCGAAGCAGAGCCCGAGCAGGAGATGGAAGCCGTGGCCGAGCCCGAGTTAGGCGAAGCAGAGCTGGAAGGACAGAGCGAAACCGAGCTGACCATGGAGGCTGCAGAGGAGCCCATGAGCGCGCCCTTCCAGGAGCAGCAAGCGGAGGCGGCCGGGCCTTTCCAAGAGGAAGCCGAACCGGAAGCGCCTGCTCCGCCTGGGCCTTCACCTTCGGAGTACCAGCCCGCAAAAGAAGCACCAGCGCCTCCCATGGGCGAAGCCGTATCAGAGGCTGCCAGAGAGATTGACCAGGCCGCGGCGGGCGGAGCCACCGGCGAGGAGCTGAAGTCCATCATTCAGGACGTGGTGGAAAAGGTGGTGTGGGAAGTGGTGCCTCAGCTCGCGGAAACGATGATCGAAGAAAGGATAAGAGAGCTGGAGCTGTCCAAGTAATCATTAAAAAACAATCATGATGCAAGGGAGGGACCGGGAGGTCCCTTCCTTTTTTTGGGACTCTCCGCCGCTCGCAGATATTTTCTTCCCTCTTGCTTCCGGCGACAATCAAAAGCCGTTTTACAGGGTTGACACCAGAGCCACAAGGGTTAGGTTTTTATATATGCGGCGGTAGAGGTTTTGCATATCTGGTGAAAAAATGACAACATATAAAACTGGTTGAGTTGCCGCGGCAAGGGATTTCTTCACGTTCCCTTGAAAAAGGGAACCCATTTATTACAGATAAAGGAGGACAAGTGTAATGGCGGTAAAGGTAGGAATTAACGGCTTTGGCCGGATCGGGCGTTGCATTATGCGCATAGCTGCGGGCACCGACGTTGAGGTGGTGGGTATCAACGACCTGGTGGATGCGAGGACCCTTGCCCATCTTCTGAAGTATGACAGCGTTCACGGGATATGGGACCGTGAGGTCAAGGCGGACGGCGATGACCTGGTAGTTGAGGGCAAAAAGATCAAGGTCACCTCGGAGAAGGACCCGGCCAACCTGCCGTGGAAGGACCTGGGCGTGGACGTGGTGGTCGAATGTACCGGCCTGTTCCGCAAGCGCTCCCAGGCGGAGGCGCATCTGAAAGCAGGGGCCAAGAACGTTATAATCTCCGCACCCGGCGACTCGAAGGACCCGCCCGACAAGACCCTGGTGCTGGGAATAAACGATAAAGACCTGGACCCGGAAAAGCACAAGATCGTGTCCAACGGCTCCTGCACCACCAACTGCCTGGCGCCGATCACCAAAGTGGTCAACGACGAGCTCAAAATAAAACACGGACTCATGACCACCACCCACTCCTACACCAACGACCAGCGCATCCTGGACCTTCCTCATAAGGACATGAGAAGGGCACGTGCCGCGGGAATGTCCATGATTCCCACAACCACCGGCGCGGCCAAGGCCATCGGGCTGGTCATTCCCGAACTGGACGGAAAGCTCCACGGACTATCCATCCGGGTGCCAACACCCAACGTGTCCCTGGTGGACCTGGTGGCGGAGGTGGAAAAGGAGACTACGGCCGAGGAGCTGAATAAAGCCTTCAAAAAGGCGGCGGAGGGAGACCTGAAAGGCATACTCGCCTACTCGGAAGAGCCGCTGGTGTCGGTGGACCTGGTGGATTGCCCGGCCTCGTCCATCGTGGACGCGGACAACACCTACGTAATAGACAAGAGCATGGTCAAAGTCCTTTCCTGGTACGACAACGAGTGGGGATTCTCCGCCCGCATGGTGGAGTTGGCCCGGAGGTTCTCAAGATAACAGAAGAGCGGACAGGAGGCTTAGAAAGTGAGTGTCGCCGGTATCAACGACCTGGACCTTGCCGGAAAGCGCGTGTTCATAAGGGTGGACTTCAATGTTCCCCTCGATAAAGAGACGGGGAAGGTAACGGACGACTCCCGCATAAAGGCGGCGTTGCCCACCATCGAGCATGCAATCGAGCAAAAGGCCCGGCTCATCCTGGCCTCCCACCTGGGAAGACCGAAAGGAAAGAAAGACCCGGCCCTCTCGCTCTACCCGGTAGCGGAAAGGCTCCGGGACCTGCTGGACCGCGAGGTGGTGTTTCCGGACGACTGCGTGGGAGACGGCGTCAAAAAGAACGTGCAGGACCTGGCCGAAGGAGGAGTGATTCTTCTCGAGAACCTCCGCTTCCACCCCGAGGAAAAGGACAACGACTCCGCGTTCGCGCAGCAGCTTGCATCGTTTTGCGACGTTTACATAAACGACGCCTTTGGTACCGCCCACCGGGCCCACGCCAGCACCGCAGGGATCACGCGCTACGTAGAGGAGAAGGCCGCGGGTTTTCTTATGCAAAAGGAGCTCGCCTACCTGGGCAAGCTGTTGGAGGACCCGGAAAGGCCCTTCATTGCCATACTGGGCGGCGCTAAGGTGTCTGACAAGATCGGGGTCATCGAAAACCTTATAAAAAGGGTGGACAGGATACTGGTGTGCGGTGCCATGGCCTACACCTTCCTGGCGGCCCTGAAGAGACCCGTCGGCACGAGCAGGATCGAGGACGACAAGCTAAAAACCGCAACGAAGCTGCTGGAGAAGGGCAGAAACTATAACGTGCCCATCGAGCTGCCCTTAGACCACGTGGTGGCACAAAAGCCGGAAGCAGGGGTAGAGACGCAGGTGGTAAAACAGGACAAGATTCCCGAGAACATGATGGGCCTTGATATAGGGCCGGAAACCGTGGAACTCTTCACCAAGGCCGTTAAAGAGGCCAAGACCATCTTCTGGAACGGGCCTGCCGGGGTGTTCGAGACACCCCCCTTTGATAAAGGCACTATGGCCATAGCGCAAGCGGTGGCCGATTCCGGCGCCGAGAGCGTGATCGGGGGAGGTGACTCGGTGGCAGCGATCTACAAGGCGGGTCTTGCCGAAAAGATATCCCACATCTCCACCGGCGGAGGGGCGTCCCTCGAGTTCATGGAAGGAAAGACCCTCCCCGGAGTGGCAGCCCTCGAACAATGAATAAGTAAAGGAGCCGGGAGTAATGCGAAAACCGTTTATAGCAGGAAACTGGAAGCTGAACCTGACAAGCGGCGAAGCTGTCGAGCTGGCAAAAAAAGTCGCGGACGCCGCTGCCGAGCTGGACATAGAAGTCGGGATCGCGCCCGTCTACACCGTGATTCCCGCGGTAAGGGAAGCCATCAAAGGATCGGGCGTCCACCTTATGGCCCAGAACCTGTTCTGGGAGGACTCGGGCGCTTATACCGGCGAGGTGTCCGCGCCCATGCTCAAGGACGCGGGCTGCACCTACGTCATCATCGGCCACTCCGAGCGCAGGCAGTACTTTAACGAGACCGACGAGACCGTAAACAAGCGGCTCAAAGCGGCCCTCTCCCACGGGCTCACACCCATCGTCTGCATCGGCGAGACCCTGGAAGAGCGCGAGGCGGACCGGACCATGGACGTGATCGAGAGGCAGGTAAAAGGAGCGCTTCAGGATATCGAGGAGAAGGACTTGCAAGACCTGGTCATGGCCTATGAGCCGGTCTGGGCCATCGGCACCGGAAAAACCGCGACCTCGGACCAGGCCCAGGAGGTCCACGCCCGCATCAGGGACCTTATAAAAAACCTCTACAGCGACTCGCTTGCCGAAGGCATGCGCATCCAGTACGGCGGCAGCGTAAAGCCGGAGAACGTGTCCGAGCTCATGGGAATGCAAGACATTGACGGCGCCCTGGTGGGAGGAGCCTCCCTAAAAGCGGACAAGTTTATCCCCATCATCCAATATAAGTAAATCCGGCAACAGGCTCATTTCCGACAAGAACCGCTTGCCGGAGCGACGGCGCAAGCCCGCTACCACAGGGATCCGCCGGAGATGGTCAGGTCCTGGCCGTTTATTCCCCACGACTCCTCCTTGCAGAGAAACGCGGCCAGGTTGCCGATCTCGTAGGGCTGGATCATCCGCTTTTGGGGGTTGTTCGACTTCTCGTCGTTAATGAACTCCTCGCCGCTCCTACCTTCCGCGGTCTCGGCTATGTGAGACATCCAGCTCCTGCCGAAGTCGCTTTCCACCCAGCCCGGGCTGATGGTGTTGGCGGTGACCCCGTTCTCCGCGCCCTCCAGGGCCACGCAGCGGGTAAGCCCGACTACGCCCGCCTTGGACGCGCAGTAGGCGCCCGAGGTAGGCGCGCCCACCGACGCCGCGGTGCTGGCTATGTTGATGATCCTGCCCCACCCCTGCTCGATCATGCCGGGCAGGACCAGCTTGATGGTGCGATAGGGGCCGTTTAAGTTAACGTCAATGACCTTGTCCCAGAGCTCGTCCGGATGGCCCACCATGGTCTTCTCCACGGTTATACCCGCGGCGTTGGCAAGGACATCAATCTTGCCGAACTCCTTTATCACCGCGTCGTAAAAGGCCCGGACCGACTCGTTGTCGCAAACGTCGAGCTCCATGGCCAGGGCTTTTACACCATGGGACTCGATCTCCTTTTTGGTCCGGTCCAGGTCGTCGGTGGAAGGCATGTGCACCAGCTCGCCGTCTTCTTTCCGGGACGACCGGGTGGAAAGAAGGGAACCTATGGCCACGTCCGCGCCCGTCTTGGCGAACGCGAGCGCCATGGCCCTCCCCATGCCGGAAGCGCCGCCGGTAACCATGGCCGTCTTTCCCTTCAAGTACGTATCATTCATCTTGAAACCTCCTTTAATGACATTAACGGCGCGACCAATTTAAGCCGCGATCCAGATCAATCTTCTTCCGAAAACTTCGTAAGCACCGGCTCCTGTAAAAGCTCGACCACCCCGAGCCTCTCCAGGGTCTCCCGTTTGGGAAGCCCGTTCTCGTCCCATCCCCGAAGCTCGTAATACTCGTCTATAAGCCGGTCCAAAATTGGCGCGGAGATCACGTGTCCCTTGGCCGGGCCGTCCGGCAGAGGCTCCGTCATGAAGCGGGCCGGAAGAATGTCGTCCTTCCTGGTGAACCCCTGCCGCACGTTGAACACCCGCACCAGGTTCCACACCCGCTCGCCCAGCTCGTAAAGACCGTCCTTTGATAGCTCCTTGCCGGTGGCCGCCCGCAGAAGCTCACGGTAGGTGTCCTCCCCGATGCCGTACTGCGCGAAGTCGCACTTTATAAAAGTGTCCAGTGCCGCAAGGTAGTTCTGCGGCTCGTACACCATCTCGGCTTTGCCCTCCACCGCGGTCTGTTCGACCGGATCGCCTTTCCATTCGCCGCCCGCCTCGTAGATCACCGGGAAGGCACGCTGGTGGCAGCCGCCCCGGTCAGCAGTAGCAAGCGCCAGCGCCATGCCGGGCACTCCGCGAGGGCCCCAGGCCGGGCACTCCAGCCCCTTGATATGTACGGCAAACGATTCCGAGCCTCTGCCAAGACCCTCGGAAGCGCGTTTTACTCCGCCCGCCAGAAGCTCGCCAATACCTCCTTGCCGGAACGCGATCGCTTCCAGAAGATACTCCGCGGACTCGACGCTCCCGAACCCGAGCTCGATCCCGCCGGTGTCCGCAGAGGTTATGATCCCCTTCTCGTACGCTTCCAGTGCAAAACCTATCACGCCTCCCGCTGATATGCCGTCCAGTCCCAGGGCGTCGCAACGCTCGGCAAGATGGACCAGTGCCTTTACGTCCCCGATCTCGAGGTTGGCGCCCAGGAGCGCTGCCAGCTCGTACTCGACCGCGTCGGACACGAGTCCCTTGTAACGGCCCGACCTTATCCTTCCCATCTTGCTGCACCGGATGGGACAGCCGGCGCAGGCCAGGTCGCGGAGCCAGAAGGCCTTTTTCTGGGCCTGGTCATCCAGGCTGGACGCCTTTTCAAAGCTACCGCGCTGGTAGTTATGGGAAGGCAACAGCCCGAACTCGTCGGAAAAGGGCACAGACACCGCGGTGCCGCCATAAGTAAAATCGCCCATTGTCTCTTCCCCGAGCTCGGCGCAGGCCTTGTTCGCGGCTTTCTGAAAGGCTGCGAGGTCCGACACCATGACCGGATGAGTTCCCCGCAGGGCCACCGCCTTCAGGTTCTTGGAGCCCATGACCGCGCCTGCGCCGCCGCGGCCCGCCTGACGGTTGTACTCGCACGAGATGAGAGCCATCCGGGCCAGGTTCTCTCCGGCCGGACCGATACAGGCGACCTTAACGCTCTCGTCGCCGAGCTCGTCCTTTATGGACCAGTTGGCGGCAAAGGTGTCCGCACCTTCCAGGTGAGATGCGTCCCGGAACTCGACCCTGCCGTCGTCTACCCAAAGATAGACCGGCTTTTCCGAGCTCCCGATTATAACAATGCCGTCGTAGCCCGCGTACTTTATCTCCGGCGCAAAATGTCCGCCGAAGTAGCTGTCCAGAAAAGTACCGGTAAGGGGCGAGCGGGTGATGACGCACCCCCGCATGGCCGGCGCGCCAGTGCCTGTAAGCGGACCGGTCATGAAGATAAGCGCGTTCGCAGGGCCCAGCGCATCTGCGTCCGGCGGGACAAGGTCGTAGAGAAGCCGGGCTCCTACACCTTTTCCTCCCACCAGTGCGTCCCGGATGGAGGGGTTAAGATTGTATACCTCGCTCGCCCCGGAAGAGAGGTCGGCAACCAGGAACTTTCCCATGTAAGAGCTCATCCGGCCGCCTCCTCTTCCCGGACCAGCGAAAGAGCGCCGGCCGGGCAAACCTTTACGCACAGCGGGTCTCCTCCGCAAAGATCGCACTTATGAGCTACGCCGGCGACCAGCTTGATCATGGAAAGCGGGCAGGCTGTAACGCATGCGCCACAGCCGGTGCACTTGTCCGGGTCCACTATCAAGGCCCCGCTTTGTTCGTCTCGGAAGATGGCCTCGGCCGGGCAGACCTTTTGACAGAAGGGATTGCGGCATTGATGACATACCACCGGTTTATGCACCATTCCGTCGCGGGAGAGGCGTATCTCCAGGTTGGCCAGCCTGGGGTTGTAGCCGCCGTGCTCGCGCGCAGAGCAGGCCAGGCCGCAGATGGCGCAGCCGGTACACAGATCAAAATGTCCGGACAGATATGGCATGAAACTTCTCGACCCCTCGCTTTCAATACTACTCGTCGGCTTACTACCGTAAAAAAAGGCGGTTTTCTCCGCCATCATGTAATGCCTGCTAGAAAGAAGAAGTGTACTTACATTATGATATTTTTGTTTTTCGCTTAAGTAAAGTGCGGGGTTCTTGCGAAAGCTCGGCAGGATGCACTAAAATAAAGGATAATATAGCGAGGGTCGGGTCCGCCGAGTTTGGCGGGCGCCGGCGGGGAGGTTTGATTTTGAGCGATTCATCACAAGAAGAGGGAAAGCGCAAGAGCCCGAAAGACCTTTTCACCAAGGGCCGTGATTTTCTGGACATGTACTCGAAGGTTGCGGAGTTCACCAAGGAGCTCATGGAGGAGAACAGCAAGCTTCAGTCCCGTGTAAACGAGCTCATGGAGGAGCGGGAGCGTCTTTTGACCGAGGGGGGCCATGACCCGGAGGAGGCCCGTCTTCTTCGCCGCTTCGAGGAGCTCAAGCAGGAAAAGCAGGAGATACTCAACCATTACCAGCAGGTGGAGGAGGAGAACAAGGACTTCATGCAGCGCTACCAGGAGATCGAGAGCGAGAACAACAACCTTGCCAACCTTTACGTGGCCAGCTATCAGCTCCACTCGACCCTGGACCTTGGCGAGGTGTTGGATATCATCGCGGAGATCATCATCAACCTTATCGGCGCCCAGACCTTCGGCATCCTCATGTTGAACGACAAGAAGAACGAGCTGGAGCCGGTAAAAGTAGAGGGGATGCCCAAGGAGGGCATGCCCACGATAAGGATGGGGGAAGGGATTATCGGCCGGTCGGTAGAAAAAGGCGAGAACTACTACCGGGAGACCATGGACCCCAAGGAGCCTCTGGACGTGTCCAACCCCTTGGTGTGCGCTCCCCTCCTGATCAACGAAGAGGTCATAGGCGCCATAGTCGTATATCAACTTCTTTCCCAGAAGGAGAAGCTTCAGAAAATAGATTACGACCTCTTTAACCTCCTGGCCGCGCACGCGGCCACCGCTATCTTCAGCGCCAAGCTCTACGGCGACTCGATCCGGAAGCAGGCCACCATCAAAGGCTTCCTTGATCTGTTGACCCATTAGGGGCGGAAGATGGGACACCGAGTACTCCTGGTGGAGGATTCCCCTACCATGCGGCAGCTTTTGACCTTCGCCTTGCGGCCGCTCTCCGGCCTGACGGTGGAAGAAGCGGTAGACGGCCTGGACGGTCTGAAGAGAGTCCAGTCGAGAGCTTATGACCTGGCGCTGGTGGACATCAACATGCCACTAATGGACGGCCTGAAGCTGATCAGCCTGATCCGGCAGGATGAGAAGAACAAAGACATCCCCATCGTCATCATAAGTACGGAAGGCGGCATGGACGTGAAAGAGAAAACCGACGCCCTGGGAGTAAACGCTTATATCACCAAGCCTGTCATGGCCCGGAACGTGCTTGACACGGTCAAATCACTCTTACCGAGCCAAGACGGCTGAGCCGGAGGGAGGCCCCTTTGAAGCTGGTCATATTGATACCCGCGCTTAACGAGCAAGCGACTATCGGAGAGGTGCTGGACGGGATACCGTCCGAGATTCCGGAAATAGACGAGCTCGAAAAAATCGTGATTGACGACGGCTCGACCGACCGAACCGCGGAGCTCGCCCGGGAGAAAGGCGCGTCCGTCATCAGCCACCCGGAGAACCGAGGCGTGGGCGCCGCCTTTAACACCGGTATCCACCAGGCCATCACCGCGGGCGCCGACGTGATCGTGAACATGGACGGGGACGGCCAGTTCGACCCCTCCACTATCCCGGAGCTTATCATGCCCATTGTGGAGGACCGCGCCGACTTTGTAACCTGCACCAGGTTTAAGAAGCCGGAGCTGGTCCCCAAGATGCCGGCGGTCAAAAGGTGGGGGAATGCGTGGATGTCCCGGATCATCAGCACCGTAACCGGCAAGAAGTTCACCGACGTCTCCTGCGGTTTCCGGGCCTATACCCGGGACACCGTGCTCCGGCTCAACCTGTTCGGAGATTTCACCTATACCCAGGAAAGCTTCCTGGACCTGGCCCGCAAGAACGTCCGCATGACCGAGGTCCCACTCCCCGTCCGGGGCGAAAGAGAGTTCGGACAGTCGCGGGTGGCGTCATCAATCAGCAGGTATGCTCTGCGCGCCGGGTCCATCATCCTCCTGGCACTGCGCGATACCAGGCCCCTCATGTTCTTCGGACTCATCGGCCTCGCCATTACCGCGCTGGGAGCGGGCTCCGGCGGAGCACTTTTCATAAGGTGGCTTATCATAGGAAAGACTTCGCCCTTCCAGTCCGTGGTAACCCTGAGCGCCGTGCTCCTCATAATAGGAGGACTCCTTATCGTGCTCGCCCTGGTAGCGGACATGCTGGGAAGAATCCGCAAGAACCAGGACCATCTTTTATACCTCCAGAAAAAACAAATCTACGACCGGAAGCCTGATGACCGCTCCGCGTCCTCCTGAGACCGCCGGGCCTTCTAAAAAAGGGCTCCCCCTGGCGAGAAGGATCGCCATGTGGGCCGTCCTGGTAATTCTGTTCTACCTCCTCTTCAAGCTGGTTCCCCCCCAAAAGGTCTTCAACGAGCTCGTTACCATGGGATGGCTAAAGCTCGGGAGGCTCATGGCGCTTTCAGTCGTCTTCATTGCCGGCGTGTGCCTGATAGACGGGACCGCCATGTGGTACGGCTTCACCCGGTTCCGGGTCCCCATCAAGTGGAAGGAGGTCTTCCTGGTCCGCACCGCCATGATGCTTCTGGCCTCCATCGCCACCCTGATCGGCCAGGCAGGGCTCGCCGCCCATCTTTCCCGCAAGTACCGCATCTCGCCGGGCAGCGCCACCGGCATGGTGATGTTTCTTTTTCTACTGGAAATCTACGGCATGGTGGCGGTGGCCACCATCGGCCTGCCAGTCCTCCTTTGGGGGGAAGAGCGGGAAATCATCCGGAGCGCTCCGGTTGGTACTGTGGCCCTCCTCATCGCTCTGGCATGGCTCGGCCTGGCCTTTCTGGTACTGCAAGCCGGAAAGGCGGGAGAAAAAAGCTCTCTGTTCGACCGGCTGAAGCTGTCCTCCTTGGTAACGCCGCTCCGGGCAATCACCTTCAGGGAAGCGCTGGCCCTGCTCGGCCTGAAAACGGTCCTGGCAGCCTGGCAGATATCCCTTACCTTTGTGGCTTTCAATATCTACGGCATCGAGCTTTCCCCTTTCGAGCTCTTCGCTTTCATGCCCCTCGGAATCCTGGTCAGCAGTATCCCCATAACCCCCGGCAGGCTCGGAACCACCCAGTGGTCCTGGACCTTCTTCTTCAGCTACGCCATAAGGCCGGCGGTACTGGTGGCTGTTAGCCTGCTTCTACAGTTCCTGCTCAACGTGGCGAGGTGGATACTGGGCGCTGTCGCCCTGCCCTTCATATACTCCGAACTCGTCGGCAACAAAAAAACGACTGATACCGATCTCCCGGAAGAGCGCAACCATAAAACCCTTTGACCGCTCCGCCCGTTGTGTTAATAATAACTACAGTACCGGGAACCCGGTCAAAGCTTACGTTTACTAAGCAAGGAAGGTGTTACAATGGAGCAGGTCCCGCCCCATAACCTGGAAGCCGAGCAATCGGTCCTTGCCGCCATCACCCTGGACAACCAGGCCCTGGTTACGGTCATGGACATGCTGGAGCCGGAGGATTTCTATGCCGGTGCCCATCGGGTCCTCTTCAACGCCATGCGGGAGATGTTCGAGAAGGGCCAGCCCATGGACCTCATCACCCTGACCGACCACCTTCAGGCCACCGGCAGGCTGGAGCAGGCCGGAGGACCGGCCACCCGGGTTAATCAAAAGATAAAGATCAACCCGGGTGGGGAGTTTGGGGAGTTTGCGGGTCTCCTCCAGTAGAATGTGCTGGAGACGGGGCTTGTCCCCATG
>JAWOBU010000070.1:0-16404 GCA_046484135.1 bacterium | reverse complement strand
ATGAAAAGGCCGAGCCCGTTTTCATTGATTGCGACGGAAAAACCTGGAACATGGACCCGGGGCTCCTGGAAGAAGAGTTAAAGGACTGCGCTTCCCGCGGCAAGCTCCCCAAGGCCGTAATACTCGTACATCTTTACGGACAAAGTGCTGACCTTGAACCAGTCCTCAATTTGTGCGATAAATATGGCGTGCCTCTCATAGAGGACGCCGCCGAGTCCCTGGGAGCAACCTACAACGGCAGGCAAACCGGAACATTCGGAAAGATGGGCGTGTTCTCTTTTAACGGCAACAAGATCATAACCACCTCGGGGGGAGGAATGCTGGTTTCCGAGGACAAAGCGTTGATAGACCGGGCCCGGTTCCTCTCCACCCAGGCCCGCGATCCGGCGCCCCATTATGAACACTCCACCATCGGCTACAACTACCGTATGAGCAACGTTCTCGCCGGCATAGGACGGGCACAGCTTCAGGTCCTGGACGAGCGCATCGAGCAGAAGCGGGCCATCTTCGATTTTTACAAAAAAGCTTTCTCCGAAGAACGGGGAGTGGATTTCATGCCGGAAGCTCCCTTCGGGCGGTCCAACCGCTGGCTTACCTGCATCCTGATTGATCCGGAAAAGTTCGGAGCCACCCGTGAAGACGTTCGCCTTCACCTGGAGAAGAACAACATAGAGTCCCGGCCGGTCTGGAAGCCCATGCACCTCCAGCCGGTGTTCAAGGACTGCCGCTGCCGGGGAGGCCCGGTAAGCGGGCGATTATTCGAAAGAGGGCTGTGCCTCCCGAGCGGGACCAACCTGACCAGAGCCGAGCTGGAAAAAACCGCAGAAACCCTGATTTCAACACCGAGACACCAGTCCCGCAACACAAAGAGTTAGAGACAAGTCATCATAAGAAGAAACAACTCCGCCAAAAGAGAACAAAAATGAAACAAACAATCCTGCAACACAGAAGACTGGCCATCATCTTATATCACCTTTTCCTCTTTGCCGCAGCTTATTGGCTCTCGTTCGCGCTCCGCTTCGACCTGCAAATACCCGAGCACTTTCTGGCCCTCTTTACCCTGACCCTTCCCCTGACCCTGTTAATCAAGTACATCATTTTCGATCGGTTCGGCCTGTTCCAGGGATGGCTCCGATACGTGGGAATGAAGGACCTGTCCTCCATCATCCAGGCCGCACTGGTGTCCGCCCTGGTGCTCATGACCATAGGATACATATTTTTCAAGGATCACCCTTTTCCGCGCTCCATCCCCATCCTGGATTTCGTGATGGTGGTCGCTCTGGTAGGCGGGTCCCGCTTCGCCATTCGGGCCTACCGGGAGGGAGCTCTCGAGAACTTAATAAAGTGGGGCGACAGCGAACAAACCAGGATTTTGGTTATAGGCGCCGGAGACGCAGGGGAGTCGCTGGTACGCGAGATACAAAAGCGTCCCGAGCTGAACTACCATATCGTCGGCTACCTAGACGATTCGCTTTACAAGCAGGGGGCGCGCATACATGGTGTCAGGGTCCTGGGAGGCATTGAAGAGATAAAGGCCATTAGCGAGAAGTACGAAGTGGACGAGCTTTTTCTGGCGGTCCCCTCTGCGAGCCGCTCCCAGATGAAACGCATCGTTGATCTCTGCGAACAGGTCGCACTTCCCATGCGCACCATTCCCGGTATGGACCAGCTTATAGACGGTAAGGTAACGGTAAGCCAGCTCCGCGAGGTCCAGCTCGAAGACCTGCTGGGGCGGGACCCGGTAGAACTCGACAGGATGGCCATCGGAGACTACCTCCATGACAAAAAGGTACTGGTTACCGGAGCGGCAGGAAGCATCGGCTCCGAAATTTGCCGCCAGGTGCTGGCTTTCGAGCCCTCCCAGCTTATCCTGGTAGACCACCACGAAAACGGCATCTTCGAGATGAGCCAGGAGCTTAAAGGGTCAACCAGCCGGGCCGGCATCCGGATGTTCGTGGCGGACGTAACCGACAAAAACCGCATGGCGGCCATCTTTCGCGAGACAACGCCTGAGGTCGTCTTCCACGCCGCCGCCTACAAGCACGTGCCGGTCATGGAAGAGAACCCCGCCGAGGCCGTAAAGAACAACATAGGCGGCTCCAGGCTGGTGGCCGACCTGTGCGACCTAACCGGCGTCAGAAGAGCGGTCATGATATCCACCGACAAGGCCATAAACCCCACCTCTGTAATGGGCGCCACCAAGAGAATCGCGGAAAGATACGTCCAGTTCCTGTCCAAGAAAAGCGAAACCAAATATATCACCGTACGGTTCGGAAACGTCCTCGGCTCCGCCGGAAGCGTCATACCCATATTTAAAAAGCAAATCCAGAACGGCGGACCGGTTACCGTAACCCACCGGGAGATGACCCGCTTCTTTATGACCATTTCCGAGGCTTCCCAGCTCGTGCTCCAGGCAGGCTCCATGGGCAGGGGAGGAGAGATTTACGTACTGGACATGGGAGACCCCGTCCGTATCTACGACCTCGCCGAATCAATGATAAAGCTCTCCGGATACAAGCCGGAAGAGGACATAAAGATCGAGTGCATCGGGGCCCGACCCGGAGAGAAGCTCTACGAAGAACTCTATCTCGACAATGAGCTCCACTCCAAGACCTCCCACCCCAAGGTCTTCACCAGGAACTGCGTGGACGAGTTCCCGCACGACTTTATAGAAAAGATCGAAGAGCTCCTTGACCTTGCCGACACCTCGATGGACGGTAATCTGAAGATTACCATGGCAGAGCTGGTCCCCGAGTATCAAGGAGTGGACATGCCCGCCGCCGTACCGGCAAGCTCCGTTAAGGAGTTCATAAGCGGACAGGAAAAAGATCAGGATAAACCCCGGACCTCGCAAAACGAATCCGCCTCCGTCTCCGCCCAAAACGATTCCCAACCGTCACCTCCCAAGTTCGAAGAACCCAGCTCCTGAGCGCCATCCCAAATCTACTGTTGTCCCCATCCTCCGTTGATCTCCGCTCCAGAAGCAAACCCCCTGAGTCCTGCCTGAGCTTCCCTGTAATCATCCTCCCTTAACCGTACGGCATGTCTTACAAGCCACCGCAACATGGTTTATCATAAAAATGGATGGACCATGAAAATAAAAACCCGCCTCTTGGTCCCGAAGGAAAAGGGGAAGAGCAGGAAAACGGCTCAGCCCCGGACAAGCAGGACCACACCGACTGGGAAGAAAAGGCCCGGGAGCTGCCTGCCGCGCCCGGCGCTTATATCTTCCGCGACTCCGAAGGCCGCGTCATCTACGTGGGAAAGGCCAAGAACCTCCGCGCCCGCGTCCGCGCTTATACCCGCGAGAACGCGGACAACCGATACCACGTCCGGTTCCTGCAAAGCCGCATCCGACAGCTCGATTACATCATCACCGACACCGATGCAGAAGCCGTCATCCTCGAGAACAACCTGATCAAGAAACACAAGCCGCGCTACAACATCAGGCTCCGCGACGACAAGACCTACTTCCATCTGCGACTTACTACCAATGAGGACTTCCCCAGGCTCATGTTGACCAGGCGGCCGAAAAAAGGAGGAGACGACATCCTCCTTGGACCGTTCTCATCCAGCGCCGCGGTAAAGGAGACCCTCCGGACCGTGCGGGAGATATTCCCCCTCCGAAGATGCAAGTCCGCAGCATTGAAAAAAAGAGAGAGGCCCTGCCTGAACTACCAGATCGGAAAGTGCACGGGACCATGCGCCGGCATGATCAGCAAAGACGAGTACGGGAAGATCGTGGGCCAGGTGGTCGAGTTCCTGAAGGGGGACCGGGCCAACCTGGTAAAAAATCTGCGGGAGCAGATGCAAAAGGCAGCCCGCGCCGAGGACTTTGAAAGGGCGGCTCTTCTTCGAGACCGTATTGACGCCATCGAAAAGACCCTCGAGCGCCAGAAGGTGGACTCGGTCCGTCCCCGGGACCGGGACGTGATAGGTGTATTCCGGGAGGGCGACCGGCTGGTGATTCATCGGCTCGGGTTTCGGGCGGGCGTGCTTCTTTCCAGCCGGTCCCACAACTTCGTCCGGGTCAATATACCGGACGAGGAGGCCCTCTCCTCCTTTCTCTCCCAGCTTTACCCGGAGAAAGGCAATCCCCCGCCCGAGCTCCTGGTATCGGTAATGCCGGAGGACGCAGACCTGCTCCGTCAGACCTTCAGCAAAGAGACCGGCAGAAAATGCACCATCCGCGTACCCCAGAGGGGTGAAGACAGAAAACTCGTGGACATGGCGATAAAAAACGCGGCCGAGACCTTGAAGCAGGAAGCGGAGAAAGGAGAAGACCGGCGCCGGGCGGTCGTAGAGCTGCAAGCCCGCTTGCGGCTGTCCCGCGAGCCGCGCTGGATCGAGTGCGTGGACATCTCCCTGACCGGAGGCAGGAACGCAGTGGGCTCCATGGTAAAGTTCAAGGACGGCGAGCCGGACAAGTCCGGCTACCGCAGGTATCGCATCAAAACGGTGGAGGGAACGGACGACTACGGCATGATGCGGGAAGTCCTTACCCGAAGGTTCAAAAGAGCGCTCGACGAAGGACAGGGCCTGCCGGACCTACTGGTGGTGGACGGAGGAAAGGGGCAACTGAACGTGGCCCGAGCAGTGCTCGACGAGCTCGGCATCAAAAACATGGATGCCGCCGGGCTGGCCAAGGACCGTGAGACACCCGCGGAAAAAGACGATCAAAAAAGAAAGACCGAAAAGGTCTACATTCCCGGCGTCAAGGACCCCGTCTACATAAAACCGGGCACCGCCGCCCTCTTTCTGCTCCAGCAGGTCCGAGACGAGGCCCACCGCTTCGCGGTGTCCTATCATAAAAAGATAAGAGGAGAAAAAGTCCGCCGGTCCTCACTCGAAGACATTTCCGGCATCGGCAGGAAAAAAGCCGCCGCACTCATAAAGCACCTGGGAGGTGTGGCCGCGGTAAAAAAAGCCTCCCTGGAAGAAATCGCGGCAGTCCCCAACATATCAGCAAGCGACGCCCAAAGGATAAAAAACGAACTCGGCGCGGAAAGCTCACCGTCTTATGACTCGAACCCCAAAAACTGATCCCCCCTCCTGCAAAACCCGTGAGGTTTGGCGGGAGAGACCTGCTGGTCTCGATCCGGTTATGCTTCCCGGCCCGGATAATCGCGAGCAGCCTGCCTGTGCGTTCCGCACGCAGACAGGGAGTTCGCTCCCGCCACAAGAATTCGGAATTTTGCAAGAGGCTCCGACACGAAAAACACTTTTATGGCGGCTAAACCCCATCCGAGGTCAGTCGGAAAAAGCGCGGATGTTAAACAGCCGATGTTACGCCAGGATGCGAAGACCCATCCGGTAAGGATATGACGGGTCCGCGGCCATGGGATCGGACATGCACCAGCAGACCTCGGCCGGGACCTCTTCCACCGGACCGGAGGACCCGGTCCACGAAGTGAAGACAACCCCCTGCTGGCCCGGCTTGAAGCCTTCCAGGCAATAGACGCCCAGCCCGCGGGTATTCTTGTCCCGGATTTTGATCTTGGTGATGACACCGTCCTGAAGGAAAGCTCCCTGGGCCTCTGTAGGCTTTCTTTCTTCTTCCCGCTTTTCCTTCATTGTATCTCCTCCTTATATATACAAGAAAAGACTCCGACGAATTTGAGGAGTTATTATAACGAAACCCAAATCGGGTTGTCAACCTTGAAATTGCAACATTGCAACAAGAATGAGTTATGTATGATGCCCCTCCGATCTGATCAAAAAAGCGCGAAAATTGACGCGCGCAATGGTTTTGGGATTCTGCGGCGCGGATCAAATGCCGAACATGGCTTCGATTATGGATATGCCTTGTCCCTTCTTTTTCACCGTGAGGATGGGAACGTTGCACATCTCGATGATTCTTTCCGTGACCGATCCCAGCAAAATGGCCGAGGTCTTGCTCCTCCCTCGGGACCCCACCACCAGAAGGTCCGCGCCTTTGTTATGGACCGTGTCCACAATGGCCCGGTAAGGGTGGTCGTTCATCTCGACGATGAACTTGATTTCCATGCCGCCGTTGTCCATGCTGCTCTTCAGTTTTTCGAACTCTTCATGGGCGTTGTTTTTCAAAATCTCGGCGAACTCTTCATGGGAGTGTCCGCTTTTATAATAGCCGATGGGCACGGCGAAGACATGCAGGAGGGTTATTTGCTTTGCGCCCGCGGCCTTGCCGAAAGCGATGGCCCGCTCGAGTGCTTCCTTGCTGTAGCTCGAGAAGTCCAGGGCCACGAAAATATTTTCAAAGGTCGGCGAGACATGAGGTGGGGCGAATATGACCGAGCATGGCGCTTTTCGGGCCAGCCTTTCAGGAATTTTGGAACCGCCGCAGACCTTTTGGGTTATGACCAGGTCAATGTCCTTTTCCTTAATATATTTCAAGGCGTCCCGCAGTTCGTCTCCGTCAGAGGCCTCGTAAAAAACCTGGGCCTTGCCGAAATCGGCGCCGGCGTTTTTAACGAGCTCCTGCATCTTTGATCTAATGGTGTCGCAGTTCATATCATCTTCAATGACCGAGCACCATTTATCGGGGATATCGTACTCTTCGGTGACATGAAATAAATGGATTTCTTCCGCGTCCGCCATTCGGCAAATTCTTTCGGCATACTTGACCACCGAAGAGTCCTCTTCATCCAGTTTCATGGCCACGAGAATCTTATTGTACTTACGCATACTACCCTCCTTTAATCATAAAACAAAACAATAAGTAAATTATAAATTAATTTCTTTATTAAAATCAAACCGCCCCATTGACCTCGCCGCTGCCTTCAAGCCGGAGAGACCGCGGTCTCGTCCAGCCCCAAGGGGTGGCTTCCGAACTTGCGTCTTATCGCTTTTTCTATCTCCACCACAATAAAGATCAACAAGCTGTTGCCCAGCACCAGGCCCCATTCCGCGAGGCCCAGGGGCGCGCTCTGGAAGAGCTCGTTGAAAAACGGAACGTAAGTATAAATCAACTGAAGCAGCACCATCACAAGTACGCCGAGCCACAACAGCCGGTTGGACCAGAATCCCAGCGTCCAGAAAGGATGGGTGATCGAGCGGCAGTTGAAAAGATAAAACATTTCGCCGAACACGAAAACATTGACCGCCAAAGTCCGGGCCAGCTCCACGTTTTCTCCTCTTAACATGATCTCCAGCTTAAACAGTCCGAAGGCCCCCATAACCAGCAGCAGACTGACCATGAGTATCCTTATGACGAGCGGCCGGGTGAGGATAGGCATGTTCGGGGCCCGTGGATGCCGCTCCATTATGCCCGGCTCCTTGGGCTCGAAGGCCAGCATCAGCCCCAGAAGCAGGGCGGTGGTCATATTGATCCACAGTATCTGGAGAGGAAGGATGGGCAATCTCGAGCCGATAAGAATGGACGTCAATATAACCAGTCCTTCGCCGCCGTTGGTGGGAAGGGTCCAGGTAATGAACTTGATAAGGTTGTCGAAAATGCCCCGGCCTTCCTCGACCGCGGCCTTGATGGTGGCGAAGTTGTCGTCGGTAAGCACCATGTCCGCGGCCTCCTTGGCCACCTCGGTGCCCGTTATCCCCATGGCAACGCCTATGTTCGCCTGCCGAAGGGCAGGAGCGTCGTTCACACCGTCGCCGGTCATGGCCACCACGAAATCCCCTCTCTGTAAGGCATCCACCAACCGAAGCTTCTGTTCCGGAGAGACCCGGGCGAACACCGCGGTACGGTTGGCTTCTTTTTCCATTTCATCGTCGTCGAAAGCAGCAAGGTCCTTGCCGGTGACCACTTCACGGGTGTGAACGGAACAGGTCTCGCCGCAAAGCCCCATCTGCTTGCCGATGGCCGCGGCCGTGCCCGCGTGGTCGCCGGTAATCATCTTGACGGAGATACCCGCCCGGTGCGAGGCCTCGACCGCCTCCATGGCCTCGGCGCGCGGAGGATCAATCATGCCCTGCAGTCCCAAAAACTCGATGCCGTGCTCCACGTCTTCATGAGATATCCGTTCTTTGTCGGGCTCCACTTCTTTGCGGGCAAATGCCAGGACCCGGAGGCCCTTGTTGGTCATGGACTCGACCCATTCCATGACTTTATCATGGCCTGGAAAATCGGGCGTGCCGTCGGGTCCCATGATAACGTTGCATTCTACGCAAATGCTCTCTACCGACCCCTTAACATAGATGACGCGAGGCTTGCCTTCTCCCTGGCTGTGGAGGGTCGCCATGTATTGGCGTTTGGACTCGAAGGGAATGGTGTCTATGCGGGGCATTTCTTCTTCCAGCTTGCGGGGGTCGTAGCCCGCTTTCATGGCCGAGGTGATCAGCCCGCCTTCGGTGGGGTCGCCTTCCACCCGCCAGCCCTGCTCCGTCTTTCGGATTACGGAATCGTTGCAGAGTACGCCGGCCTTCAAAAGCTCTTGCAGTGCCAGGTTCGATGAAAGCTCGACCTTGTTGCCGTTCTCCTCGATCTGCCCTTCCGGGTCGTAGCCCACGCCAGTCACCGTGTAGCGGAGACCCCCGGCCACAATGTCCTGCACCGTCATCTGGTTCTGCGTCAAGGTGCCCGTCTTGTCCGAACAGATCACCATGGTCGAGCCCAGCGTCTCCACCGCGGGAAGCTTCCGGATGATGGCGTTGCGCTTGGCCATCCGCGACACGCCGATGGCGAGCATGATGGTAATGGCCGCGGGAAGGCCCTCCGGGATGGCGCCCACCGCCAGCGCCACTGACGCCATGAACATCTCGATCAGGTCCTGGCCCCGCAAAAAGCCGATAATGAAGGTCAGAGCGGCAAGGGCCAAGATGGCGTAAAGAAGCAATTTCGAAAAATGATGGATTTTCAGCGTAAGCGGCGTCTCCAGAACGTCGGCGGAAGCGATGAGCTCGTTGATGCGGCCGATCTCCGTCTGGTCGCCGGTGGAAACTACTGTGCCCTGGCCGCCGCCCGCGGTGACCAGCGTTGACGAGTAGGCCATGTTGCGCCGGTCGCCGAGCTCCATGTCCGAATCAAGCACCGCCTCCTCTTTCTGGACGGGGACGCTTTCGCCGGTCAGCGCGCTCTCGTCTATCTGCATCTCCCGGGACTTCAAAAGACGCAAATCGGCAGGTACTTTGTCGCCCGATTGAAGGACAACGATGTCACCCGGCACGAGTTGTCTGGACGGAACGCGGCGCTTTTCACCGTCGCGGAGGACAGTGACCTCGCTGATCATGGACTTGGCAAGGACCTCGATGGCTTTCAAGGCCTTGGACTCCTGGATAAAGCCGATAAAGGCGTTGACAAGAACAACGGCGAATATGACGGCGGAGTCTATGTACTCGTGTAAAAGAAAAGTCACCACGGTGGCAACCAGCAGAATGATGATCAGAGGCTGGTTGAACTGGAGAAGAAAACGGACCAGCGGGCCCTGGCCCTTCTGACGGCTGAGCTCGTTCGCGCCGTAAAGCTCGGTCCGTTCGGATACTTCTCTTTCGGAAAGGCCTTTTGCCGGGTCCGTGCCGAACTCGGCGACTACTTCCTCCGCCTTAAGGCTGTGCCAAGCCTTCTCTGTGACTTTTTCCATGTTCACTCCCTATAAGTTCGGGGAACACCATCCCCAACTGTTGACTTTCTTGGCGCGACATGGCTTTAGGCGTACGGACTGCTCAATCACCCTTGAAATCAACTGATCCTTCTGTTCAAGTAGAGTTCAAAAACGAGTTGGGCCACACTTTTGCGAACCCGATACTTCTGCCAAAGGCCCGGCTGACAAAACAGCAGTTTTCTCCCTACTCTTCCCCCCGGGCCAGAGCGGCAACCGGGCCTCCGGCCATTTCATGCCTGAACTCTTCTCCGTACTCGTATCCCGCTTTTTCTCCGGCCTGTTTGTCGTTCGCTTTGACGTACATGTCAAGAAGTGGCTTGTAGTTGTTACGGTCGAGCCCGGCGACCGTGTCGGGGGGCGCTCCCGCGGCTTCCAGGCTCATTTTGAGGTCGTCAATAGTGAGCTTCATCTGGGAGTCGTGCTCGCACAGGGCTTGTATCTTCTTTTCGATAAACGCGGTGGTGTCCACCACCTTGTTGGCGTGTACGGGGTGCTTGGCGAAGAAGTACTGCTCAGCCACCAGGTGCGGCTCGAGCCCCTCGTCTTTGTGCTCGGGATGGAAGAGGGGAAAGTGAGAGAAGCTTACGGCCTCGACCGCGGCAAAGGCCACCTGCCTGTGGTCCGGGTGCGGCTCGAAAGGGGCCCACGGATCAAAGGTCATGATGGTGCGGGGCCGGTACTGCCGGATAAGTCGCATGAACCTCTCCCGGAGCTCGTTCAACCGAACGTCGGAGAGCATGCCGTCCGGGTAGTCCAGGAAGACCACGTCCTTTTTACCGAGGACACGGGCGGCGCCCCTGGCCTCCTCCCGGCTCTGGGGGATGATGGTGTCCATGGAAAGCTCGAAGGTCCCGCGCGAGTTGTCCGTTGCTATGACCTCGACCACCTCGCATCCCTCCGAAGCCAGCCGGGCCACTGTGCCGCCGGCCAGGAACTCGGTGTCGTCAGCGTGGGCCACCAGGATAAGAACCCCTTTTTCCAGTGCCATGAAAGCTCCTCCTTTCTCCTGCCGGGACCGCCCGCTTTCGGGCCTGGTGCTTTGTCAAACGGAAAAAGAAGAACAAGAAAAACAGCGAAACTCGCGGCTAAAGCCGCTCGCACGACTTTCTCTTGTTTCTTAAAAAACGTTCTACAAAGGACTAACGGAGACCGGCGGCCTGCCCGCCGCCGCTTTCTTTTGCCTGCGGCTCGCACGGCTTGACCACTGCGGTTACGGGCGCGTCCGGGTCCAGGTATTTTTCAGCCACTCTTTTCACGTCTTTTCCCGAGACCGACTCTATCTTTTGCGGATAATGCTCGGAAGCCCGGAAGCCCAGCCCGTAAAGCTCGTCCAGGGCATACTGAAGGGCCTGGTTCCGGTAGCGCTGAAGCTGGATTTCAAAGTCGCCGATAAGCACGTTCCGGGCCCGCTCCAGCTCGTCCTCGGAAGCCGGCGTCCGGCGGACCTCGCGGAGCTCTTCCATGATTCCTTCCCGCGCCGTCTTCTCCTTGCCGGGGGCGGTGCCGATGTAGACGCCGAAGTAGCCGGGATCGAGTCCTTCCTGGCTGAAAGAGGTTACCGCGTAAGCCAGGCTTTGCTTTCCCCTGAGCTCGGTAAAGAGCCTTCCGGACATACCGGAGAGGACCGAGTCCAGCAATTCGAGGGGGTAGCGGTCCGATGAAGTGACCTCGGTGCCCTGGAAGCCGATGATCAGGTTGGCCTGGTTTGCGTCCTTGCATACCGAGGCATGCCTGGGCTCCTGGGGGGGAGACTCCACCTGCACCGGCTCCGGCGAGTAGGGATCAGCCACCCAGTCCTGGAAAAGTTCCTCGAAGTCCTTTTTTACCTCTTCGGCCTCAACGTCGCCCACCACCGCGATCACCAGGTTGGTGGGCACCGCGAAGTTCTGATAGTAGTCAAGCAGGTTTTGCCGGGAAAGGGCTTTCACGCTTTCTTTCGTGCCTTTCATGTCCATGCCGTAAGGATGCTTTCGGAAAAGCTCGGAGCGAAACAGCTTGAAAGCCACAACCCGGGGCTTGTCTTCGTCGCTCTGGATGCTGGAGATGATGATGCCGCGCTTCCTCTCGACCTCTTCCTCCGGAAAGGTCGGATAACGGATGACCTCCGAGAAAAGTGGAAGGCAGGAGCGGAAGAATATGCTCGGGACCTCCAAGGTAACTCCGGTGGTGTTCCGGCCGGAAAAGCCCTCCAGGCTGCCTCCCCGGGCCTCGATCATCGAGTGTATCTCCGAAGAGCTGTAATGTACTGTTCCCTCGGTGATGGTCTCGGCTATGAAGTTGTTGATGCCGTTATTGTCAGGAGTCTCCCGCCGGAGACCGCCGTCGAAAGCGGCTCGCACCGACACCAGGGGAACGGTGGGGTTCTCGCGCACGATAAGCCGGATCCCGTTTTTAAGATCATACTTGACCGGCGGAGAGGCGCTTTTTCCTTCCACGGAAAGGTCTGCCTTTTTCTCTTTTTCCGGGACCTCGGGCGGTTCGATGGGACGCGGCTCGGTAAGGTCGCCTTTACTGTAGGACTTGTCCCACTTGGCCGTCTTCTGGATGATCTCTTGTACGTCCTTTTCGTCGAAGCCGGCCGGCGAGGAGTCGGCCTCCGAGTTGCCGATGTTGTGGTCAGGAAAGATGCCGGCCACTGTAAGGTTCTCGCCCTTTATGAACTTCTTGGCTACCTCCCGCACGTCTTTTGCAGTTACGTTCCGGACGGCTTCCAGGTACTTTTTTTCGAACTCGAAGTCATCGCTTAACACGTAGAAGAAGCCGGTCCTTCTGGCCTGGCCCTGCACTGTCTCGCGGGAGTAGATGGCATCCGTCTCCAGGGTGAGCTTGGCTTTCTCGAGCTCCCACTCGTCCACCTTCTCGTGCTTTAACAGGTATAGCTGTTTTAAGATCATGCTTATGGCGTCGTCTGCCTTTCCTTCGTCCAGGTTGGCCCCCACCAGCAGCATGCCCTCGTCGCGGGGGGTATAGGCGTACGCCCAGATCCGGTTCACCAGCCCCCGCTCGGTCCGGACCCGGTAAAGAAGCCGCGAGCTCTCGCCGCCGCCCAAGAGCACGGACAGTACGTCCAGGGCGGGGGTGTCCTGGTCGGTGAACTCGGGTATGTGAAATCCCATGTACAGGTAGCTTTCGGTGACGTCCTCGCGGAAAATGCCGGCGCGGGGGTCTTTCTGTTCCGGCTCGGCCTTTGCGCGGGGCCTCTCCGACATGGCCGGGGCCTCGTTGGAGGGGGCTTCGCCGAAGTACTGCTCCGTTTTTTTCATGACGTCTTCCGCGACCACGTCTCCTGATATCACCACCGTCATGTTGGGCGCAGTGTAGTATCGGTTGTAAAATTCCAGGATATCTTCCCGGTCAAAGTCTTTTACTGTCTCTTCATATCCTATGACCGGTCTGCCGTAGGGATGGACGCGGTAGGCCTCGGCAAAGCAGTACTTGAAAATGCGGGATGAAGGGTTGTCCTTGCCGCGGCGGATTTCTTCAAGGACGACCTCCCGCTCCCGGTCCAGCTCTTTTTCGTCGAACACCGGGTGCAAAACCAGGTCGGAGAGTATCTCGACTGCCTCGTCCGAAAAGCGGCTCGCTATGGTTATGTAATACACCGTCTGGTCGTAGCTGGTAAAGGCGTTCATGTCGCCTCCCAAGGACTCGACCTCGCGGGCGGTCTCGCCCACGCCGCGCTTCCTGGTGCCCTTGAACATCATGTGCTCGATCAAATGGGCGATGCCTGCTTCCTCCTTTTGCTCGTCCGCGGAGCCGGCCTTTACCCACACCTGCACCGAGGTCACCGGAGCGCCGTAAGACTCCTGCACCACCACCGTCAATCCATTGTCCAGTACTTTCTTCACTTTTTCAGGGCTTCCTTTCCTGGCCTGGCCTGGTTCCCGGGACTCGGTCTCCTGGGTTTTATCCAGGGCCTTTTCAAACTTCTCCATGAGCTCTGCGCATCCCGTAGTCAGGAGCGCCACGAAAAAACACGCCGTTATTACCGCTTTAGGAGCACTGCGCTTCATCTCTCCTCCCTTTTTACTTAAACTCCGCCGAAAGCGGACTGTTCCCCGTTCACGGAGTTTCTTTTATACTCTGCCAACTAGTGCGAGCGACTTCAGTCGCGAGTTGAACTCTCTTGCTTCGCCCGCTGACTTTCATGCACCGATCCGCTTCTCTTCCGGGGTGATCATATCCTCACCTTTGCCACAACCGCCGGTACACGGCGCGGGCGGTGCGGGCGGAAGCGCCGCCCGGACCCAGCGACTGTTTGACCAGCCTGAGCTCCTTTTTTATTGTCTCTAATCTTTCCGGATGTTCAAGCATGTCCCTGATCCGGCGGGCCAGCTCCCTGCCGTTCACCTCGTTTTGCACCAGCTCGGGCACGAGCTCACGACCGGCGATCACGTTGGGAAGACTGTAGCGGGGAATGTTGACCATCCTGATGCCGATCTCATAGGACAGCCGGGACACTGCCGCGAGCACCACCATGGGCTTTTCCATGATGGCTGTCTCGAGGGTGGCGGTGCCGCTGGCCACCACTGCCATATCTGAGGCCTCGAGCACGTCGTAGGTCCTGCCGCTTTCGATCCGGACCCTGCCCGCGGCTTGACCCAGCATCCTTTTTATCATGTCGTCCGGAAGACCGGGCGCCCTGGCCAAGAGAAAGGCCACGTTCACGGAGGAGTCATCGAGCTCAGCAACAGCCTCGGCCATGGCCGGAAGGTATCTGTTGACCTCCGCGGTCCGGCTGCCCGGAAGTAGCGCTATGACCCGCTCTTCGGAGCCGAGCTCGAACTCCTCTCTAAGCTCGTCCGCCGAGGCTGACGCCGCGATGGTGTCCCGCAAGGGGTGGCCCACGAACTCCGCGTCCATGCCCGCTTTCTTGTAGAGCTTCTCCTCGAAGTCGAAGAGCACCAGCATGGTGTCCGCCCGCGCCGCGATCTTTCGGACCCGGCCGGGCCGCCACGCCCACACCTGTGGGCTTATGTAATAGATGATCCGGGTGGGGGGAGATATCCTTTTGATTCTTCCGGCCAGAAAGATGTTGAAGTCGGGCATGTCAAGGAGCACCGCGGCCCGGGGCGGTCTTTGTTTTATCTCTTTTATAAGGGACCGGTAGGCTGATATATAGGTCCCGGTCTGGGGCAGTACCTCGGTTATGCCGACCACTGCGGCCTGGGAGAAATCCAGGAAAAGCTCGCAACCCGCCTCCCGGAGCCGCGAGCCGCCCAGCCCGAAGGCCTCGACCTTGGGATTCAGCTTCCGGAGCTCGCCGAGCAACGCCGCGGCATGGGCGTCCGCGGAAGCCTCGCCCGCCACCATGAGCACCCGGTTATCATGAATTGTCATCCTGTCAATAGGGCGGTCCGGAGAGGTACCAGGCCGACTGCTTCATGACCCACTTCTGAGAGATGGTCTCATCCTGGAGCGTTACCGAAGGAGCCTTTATATACTTTCTCTTTACGTCCACCAGGGCCATCTCTCCGGACGGACCGAGCTTGATCTTCATGATGCGGTAATCGTCCAGGGTGTAGCCCCGCCGGAGCTCCTCGGTGGCCGCTAAGAAGTCGTTTCGCTTCTCCGGCAGAACGTACCGGGAGGCTTTGTCAAAGTCCCGCCAGAAAAAGCACTCGTTATAACCCTTCACCGCTTCCCGCAAAGTCTGCTTCCGCTCGAAAAGCTCCTTTTGCTTATTCGGGCAGCCCGCCAAAAACAAGCCCGCCAAAAAAGCCAGGATCAGCGTCTTTAATACCAGTTCTTTCATTTGTCGCTCCTCCTTTCCCGGCATGTCAGGACTATTCTAACTCAAACCGGAGGCGGGGGAAAGGCTTTTCTCACGCTGAGGCGCGATGGCGCGGAAGGTGATTAGAGCTTTCAAGCGAACGCGGGAATCGCGACTGAAGTCGCTCGCTCATCTTTGTTGTTTTATCTTTTACTGATCGTGCTCTCCGGTTTTCACTCCCCGTGCTTTCCCACGATAGCTATGGAGCAGACGTTCATGAAGGGGAATCCTCCCAGGTTATGGGTCAGTCCGAACCGGGGGTTGTCGAGCTGTCTTTGGTCGGCTCTTCCCTGGAGCTGGAGGTACATCTCGTATATCATGCGCAGGCCGGAGGCGCCGATGGGGTGTCCGAAGCATTTTAGTCCTCCGTCCACCTGGCAGGGCACTCCCCCGTCCAGGTTGAAGAACCCGTCCAGCACGTCCTTTATGGCGCCGCCGCGGGGCGATATATGCAGGTCTTCCATGGTGACCAGCTCGGTGATGGAGAAGCAATCGTGGACCTCCATCATGCTGATCTCTTCGCGGGGGTTTTCGATACCCGCTTCTTCATAGGCCCAGGTCGAGCACTTGTCCGTTGTCACAAAGTGGTCTCCCTGCCATTCGTTGAAGGAAGACTCGTATCCGTTGGAGAGGGCAAGCTGGAGCGCCTTTACGGAGACCAGGTCTTTTTTGCCCATGTCGCGGGCGATCTCGGGGGTGGTGACAATGGCGCAGGCGGCGCCGTCGGACACGCCGCAGCAGTCGCACAGGCCCAAGGGGTCGGCCACTATGGGCGCGGCCTTGATCTGTTCCACCGATATTTCTTTTCGCAGGTGGGCTTTGGGGTTCAGCGTGCCGTTCTTGTGGCTTTTGGCGGAAACATGGGCCAGCGCCTCTTTGAGGTCGTCCCGGTTAATGCCGTGTCGCGCCCGGTATGCGGAGGCAAGCTGGGCGAAGCTGCCGGGCGCCGTAATGTTGGGCATTTGTAAAAACCGGCTGGGCCCGGCGTTGCTGCCCTGTTCGGGAAGTCCGCCGTAGCCGGTGTCCTTTAACTTTTCAACGCCCAGGGCCAGGCAGATGTCGTAGGCGCCCGAAGCCACTGCATAGCAGGCGCCG
>JAWOBU010000005.1:0-38147 GCA_046484135.1 bacterium | reverse complement strand
TATTGGATGGTGATACGATAAAGCTATGGTATGAGGGACATATGGACGGCCAAGGACATAACCGGGTAGGATACGCAGAATCAAGCTGTCAGTAAGGGAGCGAAACTTAAAAACTAAAATTTCGAGGCTTGACCAATAATCTGGTGAGACACTATGACTACATTAAGGTGATGGGCTGGATTTTTGTGTAAGTTAATCCCATTACTGTAAGAATCCCAAGCCCCCTCGCGGCAAGTAGGCTTTTTGCTGAACGCGGCGAGGGGGTTGCTTATACGAATCGCCCAACTGGGCAAGAGCTTTAGAGCTTTCCGGATCGCTTTCCGAGGGTAAGTTGCCTTCATGTAAGTATCTGAATTAGCTTGACTTTTGACGAGAAAGTTGCCCTCATGACCCCCTGAAAGGGGCGGCAAAAGGTCGCTAACTACACAATCCTCGGGGTCCGTTCTTTACAATTAAATTTCTGTAGATGGTGAGAGGTCATACTTTAGAACAACAACCGTATCTTTGGGAGTGCGGCGGCTTGCCGCCGCTTTCCGTCAGGGAGCTTGCTCCCGGTTGCTTTTCTTCCAGCTCCAAAGGAGGTTTTGGGGTCTGATCTTTACAATTAAGTTCATTATGGAAATCACCTGTAAATAACTGCCTCGGCCTGCTCGTATTGATCTCTACTCCCACATCCTCAAGGCATCTTGCACCCCTATAAATATCCATTCCATTGTTAATGCTCTCTTTTCTACCACACCCGCAAAAGGAAGTCAATCGGAAAATGTATAGAAATGGATGGGAGCATAAGCACCTGTTCACTTTGTGGGCGTGAAGAGTATCTCGTTTTTCGTCGCTCGTTTCTCGTTTCTCGCAAAAAGAAGAAAGAAACCGTTGCGCCGTAGCGGCGTTGCGTTTGAGGCCATCCTGTGCCAATGGCACCCGGATAGACGAGCTATCCGGGCTACCGAATCCATCAATCGCTCAGCCTGTGGCTTGCGCCACCCATGCGAGTATATTCAATGGAGCGGCGGAGATCGCGGTATCAGTCGCTCGCACTTGTGGGGTATTGGTCGTTTGACAAGACGGCAGGCCGGCAAGCAAGCTTGCCGGAAGACAAAGCGAAGGCAAGCTTGCGCAGTCCAAAGGGACGAATTTGGAGTGCGGCGTCTTGTCTTCTGATTCGCTACGGAGAGTTCTTGGCTCCCTGCACGGCCTGGCCGGACTTAAGAAGCGTTACCGGCAGTTCCACGTAGTTCTTGCCGTAGTAAGTGAACTCGAGCTTACCCTCCATAACCAGATCGTGCATGGCCCGCTTTACTTCCTGCTCGGAAGCTCCGGTCTCTTCGCGTACCTCGTCTTCTACTTCCTTCGGCTCCAGCCGGCGGGGGACGGAAGAAACTTTATTGATTATCGCTAGTTTCACTTCCATGGCTCCCCCTCCTTTCTTCGGGTCATCGCCCTTGGTTGCTTCCTGTTTTTTAATCCCTGTTCTTCTAATTTAGAGTTCGAGCCCGGGCAATCGTTTCAGAAAATTTTCTTTTAAATTTTGTAGCAATAATGGAGCCAAATAAGAGAGAGCCCCGAAAGTTTTCCCAACCTGTTGAATACAATGGCCATTATTATTGGCATGCACATATACCTGTTTATCGGCCTGAAAAGAAGTAAGTAATTTCTGCCTGAAGATAAGAAAAATTTAACCATAAGCAAAAGTAATAAAAACCATTAGTAAAAAGAGGCCGCCGCTCATAAAGGAACTAAATAAACATTCCGCTTCTAAGGAGTAGTTAAAAGATGCACCCATGAGTAATAGAGCATCTTGTTGACAAGGCCGAGGCTGGCGCCTTTGCCGGCGGAGAGGACTCCTCCGGTTTCCACCGGGCCGATTTCGCACTCGATGGTTTCGGTCCAGTCGCTCTTTTTGCCCATGCCCGCAGAGCGCATGCGGAAGAGGTAGTCCTCCTCGTTTTGGAGCGGCTCGATATGGTGTCGGCGGCCGGGCCCGGTCTTTACGGTCTTCCAGGATGTTTCGTCTTCCTTTTTATATTGGATCTCATAGCCTTCCACCCTGGGGTCGGGCGGCTGGTCCCACACCACGTCCGCGGCTTTTTCAGTGGGGTTTACGAGGAAGGCCCGCGGCTCGGGAATCGGTCCCGTGGCTTTTCTGGCCTGCCTGATGCGGACCTTTTCCACCAGCTTGTGTACGTCCTCTTTGAAGCTGGCGTCCACCCCGTCGGGGGTTTTGGTATACACCACCGCGGGCGGATAAAAGAAGGCCTCGGCGTCCTCCTGGAGAGCCTTGGGAGGCTGGTCCCCTTTATATGGCGCCAAGATAAGTGAAAAGCTTTCGCTCTTGCCGTTATAGCTCGGGCCGTTGGGCCGGAGCGCGGCAGAGGCCATGTTCGCTATATCAGAGCCTACGCCGGTGCCGCCGAGATGCGAGTAGTCCATCTGCTCACCGTGATACGACCCGAAGGGGTTTATCCACAGCTTCTGGTTTTTGTTCTTGTCCTCCCGGAGCCGCATGGGTGCAAAGGCGTACGATGAGAGGACCTCTGCGTTCTGGCCTATGAGAAGCCCCTTGCTTTGGTCGGAGACCGCGACCCATCCTGCGGTCACCTGGTGGTTCATGGAGTCCCACTCGTTGTTTTCCGGGTTAATCTTTGCGTAGTTCATGTCGTAATAGGAGGTTACATCCAGCCAGTTGTGCTTCCACACCCGGACCGGGTCTGCGCGGGACGAGTCCAGTACCGGGTGGAGCTGGAAGGGCGCGACCTCGATCCAGTCCAGGTCCAGGTAACGCCTGAGCTTCTGTTGCATGGTATGGATGATGTCCTCCTTTTTGGTGTAAGGATAATTAACCTCGACGTCGGCCAGAAGCCACGGAGCATCATCAGGCAGGGTGAACCTGATCTCGATAGAGGCGACAGCCTCGCCGTGCGGCGTCCGGAAGGGGACCTCGGTGGCTAGGCCGGCCCGCTCCATTCCCTGCCGGCGCTCTCTCGAAAGGTCAAGCCGCTGGTACGCACTTTCGTAATAGCTCTTCCCTTCCTTGTCCGTCCGATAGGTGATGAAGTGGGAGAGGAACTCAGGGCCGCCCACTTCCACGCCGTCCACTTTAAGGCTCTGTACGCCGTCTTTCTCGTCCAGGTTAAGCGAGAGCCTGTCGTTCTCGAGCTCGGAAGTCTGCTCTGCCGGACTCTCGGGCCCTTGTTCGCCGGTCTTTCGGAGCTCGAGGTTTTTGGACTCGCCGGGCGCAAGCTCCATGACCGCCAGGAGTTCCGCCTTCACTCTGCCCCGGTCCAGGTCTTCTACGTCCACCAGGGAGAAGTCGAGCTCTTTGCCGTCTCCGTCCAGTAGCTTCAAGCCCGGCAGGGGCGCATCCAGCACCACCGGCAGGCGGAGCACGTTGCGGGCCGTCCTCTCCCGCAGGCCTTTGTTTTTATCTTCGGGCGGCGCTTCCAGCCGGAAGGAGTAGAGAAGGTCTGTGTCTTTTTGTTCCGGCGCGGGTACGGCCTCGGCCAGGAGGCGCCTTGCCCGGTCGGCATAGTCCCTTGTTTCATGCACTACTTTTTCCGCGACGGCCTGTCTTTGTTCGTTCACCAAGGGCGTGCTCATTCCAAAATGGGTAGTGGACAGACCTCGCAGTCTCTGGAAGAAGCTCGAGTCCCTGCCGTTGTAGAGCAGATCGTCCGCTTTCTTTATATCTTGGTCGGGCGCTTCTTTCATGAGCGCTTCCGCGTGCCTGGTATAAAGCCTGGACTTCTCGAGATCGGTCCAGATCATGTGGCTCGGGTACTTCTCGGCCCACGAGTAGTTGCCGTCCCAGCCGCCGTCAGCCAGGTCCTGCTTTATCAGGACCTCGCCTACCGGCTCGTGCTCGGCCAGGTACTCGCTCGGGACGGTGAACTCGGCCCACTCGTACTTGTTCACGTCCTTTATGTACTCGGGAAGGCCGCCGGCGTTGGGAAAGCCGGAAAGCGGCGGAGGCAGCATGGGCAGCCAGGTCTCTGCATCCGCGTCAAAGTTGATGTGGATCACCAGGTCCTTTTTTACCTTGCCGGTGGTTTGCATCTTCCGGAGCTTCAGGAGCCATTTTTCCATGGATATGAAGTTCACCACGTCCGCGGCTGACACGCAGGGGAAGAGCTTGATCCTCGGGCCGCCTTCTTGCATCCTCATCCAGGTCAACCCGTAGCGTTGTTCGGGCGGAAGCGGCTTTACGAAGTTGGAAAAGGTGGTAAACGAGTAGTTCGAATAAGCGTAGACCAGTCCTTCCATCCCCTCGTCCAGGAGCACAGGTACCTGGCCGGTGGTACCCATGCCTTCCTGCGGCCTGGTGAAGGGCACGTAATCCCCGAACAGGTCCTTGGCGCCCGAGCCCCACGGGTTGGATACGGACCAGCGGACCACCGACCGCATCTCGTCTTCGGTAAGCGCGCTGAAAAGCGTGTTCGAGTATGGCGCCGGCATGAACTCGTCGTGGCCGGCTTCGATCCGTCGCCGGATGTCCCTGATGATGTCTGGTGCATAGTTCGGTATGATGTCCTCGAAGGTGAAAAGGCTCTCGCCCTCCCAGTAAGCCCGGGCGTCCAGGCCCTTAGCGTTCGCCTCGTCCAGCATCCGGAGGACCTCCCGCACCACCCGGATGTCGGTGCCGAAGCCCGCCTCGTCAGGAGTGTCGCCCCGCCAGGAGTGATAAAAGTTCGCGTGCATCCCCAGGATCACGTAAACCTTGTAAGGCACGTCGCTCTTGCCCCGAAACGCGGGCGAGACCGAGCCCGGAGCAGACACCATAAAAAGAGAAATAAAAACCGAAAAAAGAACCACATTACGAATGACTCGCATAAGACCCTCCCCGACTGATTAAGAAACAGGATATTATTTCACGCAAAGCCGCAAGGACGCCAAGTAAAAACAAAATGATACGCCACCCTGCTATAGAAACTTCTTCTGTTGACTTCCGAGTGAAAAGGAACTCTGATTTCCCTTTGCGGCTTCGCGCCTTGGCGTGACAAAACTCTAAACATACATGCCCTGCGAAAGCTAATCTTCGTAAGCGTCCCTGCTTTGCTCCTGCTGGGCGTCCCTCGAGTAACCGCAGGCCAGGGAGGGGTCCGAAAGTATCATCTGCGCATGCTTCTTGTCTATGGGATCGGTATGTTTTATTTCCGGAAGCTCGAGTACTTTTTTAAGATACTTTCTTCCCTCTTTTATATCCTCGGGATTTTCCCGCTTCTGGCCCCGGCAGACAAGGCTTACGCCGAGCTCCTTTACGTACTCGATCCGCTCGGGCTCGCGGGCCACCGCCTTTCGCTGGTACTCGACCGACTTGTCAATGTCGCCGCAGGTCCCCACCAGTTGCCTGATGCCGAAGGTGCAAAGCCACTCCGGAAGCACCCGGTAAAACTGGCCCAAAGCGTTATAAGCGTCTCCCAGCGAGTTGGCGCTCCCGTCCCTGGCGCAGTAGGTCGGCTTCAGCTCGATGGCTTTTAGAAACGCCTCCTCTACCTGGTCAGCCTCGGAAAGGGCCTGCAGGATGCCCTGGGAGGTCCCACGCCTGCCCATGCTGATGCCCTTCCACAGCCGGCAGTCGCCGTTTTCCGGCTCGAGCTCGATGCATTTCTCGGCCAGCGACTCCATATTCCGGT
Source organism: bacterium (assembly GCA_046484135.1). Classification (GTDB taxonomy): domain Bacteria; phylum RBG-13-61-14; class RBG-13-61-14; order RBG-13-61-14; family DATKZS01; genus CAYQTK01. Next base: position 32,517 of record JAWOBU010000005.1, on the reverse strand, counting down.
AATACTCGATCCGCTCCTCCTTGCCCGGCTTCTGGTCCCGGTCAAGGTTCTCCATGCGGTCGTAGTCGTTCCTGGCCTTGCGCCAGTAAATCTCCGCCCGGTCCGGGCACTGCTGCTTTGCCTTTTCCAGGACCTTGTCGCTTCCGTCAAAGTCGCGCTCGAGCCAAAGCTTCTCCGACTTCTTGATAAGCGCGTCACAATCAGGCTTTGCAGCGTGCAAAAGAGCAGCGCCGAAAACAACTCCCATTACCACGGCAATAACAATGCATACCTTTTTGTTCATATTGTCCCCCTAACATATACCGACCAGGTGAATATCCAAATTACAACAGCCTCCTCTATAAAACAAGCAATATCCTTGCGGCCCTTCATTAGGGTTTGCCCTCCAGGCAAGAGCTTGCTATTTTTCCAAAGCAGGGACCGGCCTCGGCCGCCCGGCCGGTAGAAACCTAGAAAGCCATGAAAAGAAAGAAAACCAACACCTTCTTGCTTGCCGTTCTGCTCCTTTTTGTTCTTGCCGGGCCGGCAGCGCGCTGTGATGATAAAAAGGACGAGATAAAAAACCTGGTCGTTTTTACCCTTGACACCACCCGTGCAGACCGGCTTTCCTGCTACGGGTACGAAAAAGAGACCACGCCCGCGATTGACAAGGTGGCCCGCCAAGGGGTCCTGTTCGAGAACTGCGCCTCCTGCTCGTCCATAACCCCGGTGTCCCACGCGTCCATCTTTACCGGCATGTACCCTTACCACCACGGACTCCGGTCCATGCACGGCACCGAGGACCTCGTCATGAACCATGATACCGTTACCCTGGCTCAGGCGCTGGAAAAAGAGGGCTACAACACCGCGGCTTTTGTAAGCGCCTTCCCGGTATCCCGCCGCTACGGCCTGGACCGGGGCTTTCGGATGTTTGACGAAGAGTTCCAATGCAAACACCCCCAAAAAGCAGTGGGTAAAGGCGGGATGGTGGATACCGGGACCTGCCAGAGACGGGCGGACGCGACTACCAAAAGCGCCTTGAAATGGCTTTTCGAACACCACCGGCAAAACTTCTTTGTATGGGTCCATTACTTTGATCCCCATGACCCCATACTTCTTCCGCCGGAGGAGTTCCGGCCGGAGACCGGCCCGGAAGAAGCCGGCAGAAAAGAGTACCTGCGCGACCTGTACGACGGCGAGATACGTTTCATGGACCGGGAGCTCGGCAAGGTGGTGGACTGGCTCCGCGACCAGGGCCTTTACGAAAACACCCTGATCGTCATTGTGGCTGACCACGGCGAGGGACTGGGGGACCACGATTTCTGGACCCACGGCATCCTCTACCAGGAGCAGGTCCTTCTTCCTCTTATCTTCCGGGTGCCCGGCATGGAAGGGAAACGAGTCTCCGGACGAGTGCGGAGCATAGACATCATGCCCACCATACTCGACCTCCTGGGCGTCCGGGACCCGCAGCAAACGGACGGCAAGAGCCTGGTGCCAGCCATGAAGAGCGGAAGAGACATCAAGGACCGGCCGGCTTACGCCGAGTCCCAGAACAAGTTCAGCATGCGTGTTATGGGCCGCGTTTACCAAAAGGACGTTATGTACTCTTTGACCAGGGGAGATTATAAGTACATCCTGAACATAACCGGAGCACAAGAAGAGCTTTATAATCTGTCCCGCGATCCGGGAGAACAAAAGAACCTCGCCGGAGATGAAAGATACTCCAGCCGTAAGGCGGCTTTACAAAAAGAGCTTGAAAAGAGGATGAAGATATCGCCGGTGCCGCCGCCGCTGGATACGGCCTCGCCGGAGGTTATAAAGAAGCTGAAGTCGCTGGGCTACACTGCGCAGTGAAGAGTAACCAGGCGGTCGCACGGATGGCGGCCGGGCCGGAGAAAACCTGGAAAAGCCGGGACTCCTGTACTATACTGATCAAATCCCGGGAGAGTTGAACACATGAAAAACCTTGCCGTAGTTATACTTGCCGCTGGAGAGGGCAAAAGGATGAAGTCGGGCCGGGCCAAGGTACTGCACCCGCTCCTCGGACGGCCCATGGTGAGCTACCCCCTCAAGGTCGCCCGGTCTCTGAAACCGGAGAAGACGGTGGTGGTGGTGGGCGTACAGGCAGAAGAGGTCAAGGCTGCGATTAAAGCAAAAGATGTAAGCTTTGCCTTGCAGAAAGAGCAGAAGGGCACCGGCCACGCCCTCATGTCCGCCATGCCCGCTCTCAAGGGCTTTCAAGGCGACGTGCTGGTGATCTACGGGGACGGCCCCTGTCTGCGCTCGGACACCTTGAAGGAGCTCGTCAAACTGCACCGGAAGCGCAAAGCAGAGATGAGCCTTCTTACGGTCGAGATGGAAGACCCGGGGGGCTACGGCAGGATTCTGCGCGACGAGGGCGGCCGCGTGCAGGGCATAGTCGAGCACAAGGACTGCACTCCCTCACAGCGAAAGATAAAGGAAGCCAACCCGGGCCTCTACTGCTACCGGATGGAGTTCTTGAAGGACAACCTGAAAAAGCTCGGAAACGACAACCGCCAGAAGGAGTACTACCTTACCGATTTGGTGGAGATGGCGGTAAAACAGGGCCGGAAGGTCCCGGCCGCCAAGGTGGGGGACCCCTGCGAGGTCCTGGGCATCAACTCGAAGTGGGAGCTGGCCCGAGTGGAAGGCATCCTTAAAGAAAGGATCAACCAGGAGCATTGCAACGCGGGAGTTACCATACAGTCGCCCGAGAGCGTCCACATCGAGCCCGCGGTAAAGATAGAAGCGGACGCGGTAATCGAGCCGGGGGCCCGGCTTTCGGGCACCACCCGGATCGGCAAAGGCGCGGTGATCGAGATGAACACCCGGCTGACAAACACGGTGGTTGAAGAGAAGGGCCGGATCAAGACGGGATCGGTACTCGAGGACTGCACTGTAAAGACCGGCGCCCAGGTGGGTCCCATGGCCCATATCCGGCCGGGCTCGGTAATAGGCAAGGAGGCCAAGATCGGCAACTTTGTCGAGACCAAGAAGGCCCACATAGGCGAGGGGGCCAAGATATCGCACTTATCTTACGTGGGGGATGCTGACATCGGAAGACGGGTGAACATAGGTTGCGGGTTTATAACCTGCAACTACGACGGCACGGACAAGTGGAAGACCGTAGTCGAGGACGACGCGTTCGTGGGATCGGACACCCAGACGGTGGCGCCGGTAACCATCGGCAAGGGCGCTTACATCGGCTCCGGGTCCACCATTACCGAGGACGTTCCTCCCGGCGCCCTGTCCATGACCCGCGCGCCCCAGCTCATAAAAGAAGACTGGGTCAAAAAGAAGTCAGCGAAAGCGGGCAGTAAAAAAACTAAAAAATGATCTTTGTCTTTTATCCTCAGCTCGAAAGCAATGTTCAGGGCTGTTGCAAACCCTTAAGCCGGATGTTATAAAAATCACTATGTCAAACCATGGCTCCAGACATAAAAGGGACCGGAAAACATCCTCGTCTTACATGAATGTCGAGCTTTTCGAAGAAGCCGGGAAAGATCGAATAGAAGCCAAAGCTCCCACCAAGGATGATCCCGCGCTGCGGCGCTTTATACCGAACCCGGCCGGCGATCCGGACGCTCGACTGTCCCGCCTCGGCATCCTGGACTGGAGAAAGAATCCTCTTGATGACCGCCTTGCCGATATAGAAGAGGTCGCGGACCGGATTATATGTGCGGACGCGGAACAAGCGCTGAAATCGCTTCCGGACGAGTCCGTAAACTGTATCATAACCAGCCCTCCTTACTGGAACGTGATTGATTACGGCTTTCAAGGACAACTGGGGTTTTGTGATTATGACGAGTATTTAATGCAGCTTCTCAGGGTATGGAGAGAGTGTGAAAGGGTCCTCTGCCCCAACGGAAAGCTCTGCATTGAAGCGCCGGTAATGCCCATCTCCAAGAAGGTCCTGGCAAACCAGCACACCCGGCACCTGAAAAACATTAACAACGACATCGAAGCCGTCATACTTAAACACCTGGACCTCGAGCGCTTCAGCCTTTATATCTGGCAGAAGCAGACCACGGAGAAGATGTTCGGTTCGTATCCCTATCCTCCCAATCTTTACGAGCAGAACACCATCGAGTTTATAAACGTGTTCGTCAAAAAGGGAAAGCCCCGCCGGATCGAAAAAGAAATAAAAGAAGAAAGCCGGGTTACGGAAAAGGAATGGATGGACCTGACCCGACAGGTATGGCCTTTGTACCCGGAGGACGTGAAAAGGGCCACCCATCCGGCGCCGTTTCCCGAGAGTGTCCCCAACCGGCTGATTACCATGTATACCTTTGCCAAGTTCGAAGCCGATGACAAGCGCTTCCCCGGAGATATAGTGCTCGACCCCTTCAACGGCACCGGCGCAACCTGCGCCGCAGCCAAAAGAATGAAAAGAAGATTCATCGGCATTGACCTGTCTCCCCAGTTCTGCATCAGTGCCCAACAAAGGCTCGATAAATGCCTGCCGGATAAAAAGATATTCCTTATAAAAAATAAAAACAAGGAAAACAAAAGCCAGAGCGTAAAAACCGGCCCGGGGTTCGATTCCACCCAAGGCAAGGTCAAAAGCTCGAACTTATGAAAGAGCTGTAAAAAGGGTTAACAAGATGTGCGGAATAGTGGGTTACATAGGCACGCGGGAGTCCTGCCCGGTTCTGATGGACGGCCTGAAGCGGCTCGAGTACCGGGGGTATGACTCAGCAGGTATCGCAGTGGTGTCGGACGGCAAGCTGGACATCCGGCGCTGCAAGGGCAAGCTCCGCGAGCTCGAGTGCGAGCTGGTCGAGCGGCCCCTCCGCGGAACCGTGGGCATAGGCCACACCAGGTGGGCCACCCACGGCAAGCCCTCGGAGGAGAACGCCCATCCCCATCGGGTGGGCAAAGTGGCGGTGGTCCACAACGGAATCATCGAGAACTACGCCGACATAAAAAAGAACCTTATATCGGACGGCAGCGTGTTCAACTCCGAGACCGACACCGAGGTCATAGCCCATGTAATTGACGGCCACCTTCGCCAAGGGATGGGATTCGAGGAAGCGGTAAGAGAGGCCATCTCCGAGCTTCGCGGAGCTTACAGTATCGTGGCCATAAACGCGGAAGAGCCCGACACCTTGATCGCGGCCAAGCTGGCCTCCCCCATGATCCTCGGTCTCGGGGACGACGAGAACCTGGTGGCATCGGACGTGCCCGCCCTTATCAACTACACCCGCAAGGTCATAGCACTCGAAGACAACGAGTACGCGGTGCTCCGGCCGGAAGGCGTAATCATAAAGGACGCCCGCGGAAACGTAATAGACCGCGAGCCCCGCGAGGTCCAGTGGTCGCCCGCCATGGCGGAGAAGGGCGGCTACAAGCACTTCATGTTGAAAGAGATCTTCGAGCAGCCCCGCGCCCTGGCAGACACCATGGCGGGAAGGGTTTATTCGGACACCGGCAGTATATCTTTCGAGGACTTCCATTTGTCTTCCGACATACTGGACAAGCTGGACCACGCTTACATCGTGGCCTGCGGAACCGCCTGGCATGCCGGGCTCACCGGCAAGTACATGATCGAAAAGCTCTCCCGCATCAGGGTCCGCACCGACATAGCCTCCGAGTTCCGCTACCGGGACCCGCTGGTGGGCGAGGACACCCTTCTTATTCTAATAAGCCAGTCCGGCGAGACCGCGGACACCCTGGCCGCGCTCGAGGAAGGCCGTCAAAAAGGCTGCCGGGTACTGTCCGTCTGCAACGTGCTCGACTCTTCCATAACCAGGAAGTCCGACGACGTGATCTATACCCGGGCGGGACCCGAGATCGGGGTCGCCTCCACCAAGGCCTTTACCTGCCAGCTCATGGTCCTGTACCTGTTCTCCCTGTACTGGGCTTCCGTGCGCGGGACCCTGCCGCAGGAGGAAGTAAAGAGACTGCTTGCCGCGGCCCTGCACGTGCCCGCCCTGGTCGAGGACTTATTGAAGCAGAACGAACAGATCGAGGAGATCGCCCGCAAGTATTACAAGCAGCCGGGGTACTTCTTCCTGGGACGGGGCATCAACTTCCCGGTGGCCCTGGAAGGAGCGCTCAAGCTGAAGGAGATATCCTACATCCACGCCGAGGGATACTCCGCGGGAGAGCTCAAGCACGGGCCCATCGCCCTGGTGGACGAAAAAATGCCGGTGGTGGTACTGGCAACCAGGAACGCCATGTTCGAGAAGGTCTACAGCAACCTCGAAGAGGTCGCCGCACGCGACGGCATGATTATAGCCCTGGTGAACCCGGGCGACGAGGACAAGGTAAAAGACAAGGTCCACGACGTGATCGTCATACCCGAGACCGAGCCCGAGCTTGTGCCCATCCTGCTCAGCGTGCCGCTCCAGCTTCTGGCCTATCACGTGGCCATACTCAACGGGACCGACGTGGACCAGCCCCGGAACCTGGCAAAGAGCGTAACCGTGGAATAATGAATCAATAATCATAATCTTGGCCGACCAACGCAAGTTACCACTGCGAGTATTACTACAAACTGTGCGAGCGACTTCAGTCGCGACAAAATATCGGGGTCTTCATGAGCCAGACTTTTACAACCGAAAAAGAACGCCTCCTTAATATCATACTGGAGCGGTCCTTTCAACTCGGGGACTTCACCCTGTCTTCCGGAAAGAAAAGCGATTATTACATTGACTGCCGCACCACCACCCTTCACCCGGAAGGGGCATACCTCTGCGGCAGGCTCTTGTTCGAGCTGGCCCGGCCCTACAGCCCCGACGCGGTCGGAGGGCTCACCCTGGGCGCAGACCCGGTGGTGGCCGCCGTCATAGCGGAGAGCTTCCGGCAGGGCGCTCCGATGCGCGGCTTTATCGTCCGCAAACAGGAGAAGTCCCACGGACGGGGCCGCCGGATCGAAGGCTGCCTTGCCGAAGGCGACTCCGCCCTTATTGTCGAGGACGTGATAACCACCGGCGGCTCCGCCCTGAAAGCTGTGGATGCCGCCCGAGACGCGGGCGCCAAAGTCAGCGCCGTCCTGGCCATAGTGGACCGCGAAGAAGGCGGCAGCGAAGCCATCACCGCCGAGGTCCAGGCAGTGGAATCGCTTTTTACAGCTTCCGAGCTGAAGCGGCACGCAAAGTAACATGGTTCTTGATAGTGGAGCTGGAGCACGAGCAATGAATGACGCAACTAACGGCGACATTGGCACGGACATTCTCATATACCGGACCGAGGACGGGAAAACCAGGGTTGAGGTTCTTCTCAATAATGAAAACGTATGGATGACCCAGGCGGCTCTTGCCGAGTTATACCAGACCACTCCTCAAAATATTACCCTCCATGTTAACGCCATCTATAAAGACCGGGAATTAAAGAAGGAATCAACTTGTAAGGAATTCTTACAAGTTCGCCGGGAGGGAAAGCGCTGGGTGACCTTCCCTCACTAAGCGGCCCTGACGGGCAATAGAGGAGGACAGCCATGGGTTTTCGGTTCTGGAGACGGATGAAGATAGCGCCGGGGATCACCTTGAACCTCAGCAAAGCGGGCGGATCGCTTTCGTTCGGCGGCCGGGGAGGTCATTACACGGTCGGTTCGCGCGGCACCAGAAAGACGGTGGGCATACCCGGCACCGGCCTTTTCTACACCACCACCGGCTCGCTGGGAAGCTCGTCCAAAAGCTCGGGCAAGAAAAGCGCTCCCGCTCCCAAGGTGCCCGCCCGCGACCGGTTGAGCATGGGCTTTTTCAAGCGGCTTTTCACCCCCCAGGAGGAAGAGGACCTGGTGGACGGATGCCGCGAGGTCATCCGCGGCAACGACGAACAAGCGCTCTCCCGCCTTTCCAACTGTCTTCAACTCGCCGACGGCGCATACCTCTACGGCGTAACCAGCCTCAAGCTCGGAAGGACCGAAGACGCCGAGCCCGCACTGGTCAACGCCTTCCGAAAGCGCAAACAGCTCGGCCGCTACTTCTCGAAGTACGGGATCTCTCCCACCGCGTCGGTGCCGGTAACCGACGAGGTCACCGCCCACGTAGGGCCGGGGGCCGCGGGAGTCCTGCTCTGCCTGGTCGAGATTTACCAGGAGAAACAGAACTGGCAGGAGGCCAAAAACTGCCTCGACCGGCTCGCGCGTATCGCGCCCGACGACGTGGTGGTAAAGCTCTCCCGCGCCGAGCTCCTCCTGGACAAGAGTCCCCGCGACAAAAAGACCTGCGACAAGGTGATAAGGCTATGCGAGGGACTGAACAACGAAAGCCCGGTACACACCGCCCTGTTTCTGTACAAGGCCCGGGCATTGCGGAACCTGGGCCTCCCGGAGGCCGCCCGCGATACCTTGACCAAAACCATGCGCAGAAAGAAAAACCGCTCGCCCGAGCTCATCAAAGCTTTGCGGTACGAAAGAATGCTGGCCTATGAAGACCTCGGCCACACCGGACGCGCCAGAAAGGAGCTCGAAAAGCTCTACTCCCAAGACCCGGACTACGAGGACGTGGCAGAGAGGCTCTTCAAGGAGTAAACTCCGACCTGTCCGGGTGCCCTTGGCACAGGATGGATTTAAACGCAACGCCGCAAAGACGCAACGGTTTCTCTTTTTGCAAGATGACTTTAGTGTTTATGGAGGGGTCAGATCTTTATAATTAGTTCCCGTTGCGAAACTCCGTTTAGGAGTGCGAAAGATTGCTCTCGCTTTCATAAGTCCCGGCTTGCCGGGACTAAAAAAAAGCCGCTCCGTAAACTATGAGCCTTTTGTAGAGCTGATTTCCGGGAAGCAAGCTTCCGCAGTCCAAAGTGGCGCACCAGAGCCGGCAAAACCTCCCTTTCGCAACAGGAACTAACTAAAGTTGTTGCGAACGACAGCGGCGTTTTATTCTCACAAAATAATTTCCGGTCCTTTACAACAACCCCATCGCCTCGTTGGTGAGGGTCTCGTTGGTTCCGTCCATGATTCGGAGGAGCTTGGCGTCGCGGGCGTATTTTTCTACGCGGTACTCCTTGGAGATTCCGTACCCGCCTAAGACCTGGACCATTTGGGCGGTGTGGTGGACCGCTTGTTCGGTGGCGTATACCTTGGCGGCGAGGCTGGTTTTGAGGTCGCCCGGGAAGGTTTTTGTGGCGAGCCAGCTTCCTTTCCACAGGAAAGCGCGCGCGCTCTCGATGGCCTGATAGGCCTGGAAGAGCTTGTGTCCTATTGCCTGGTGCTCGGCAATGAACTTTCTCCACTGGACCCGCTGGCGGGAGTGCTCGAGGGCGTCCTCGAACGCCGCCCGCATGAGTCCCACCGCGATGTACCCCACTCCCAGGTTTCCGATGGTGACGATGGCGTGATGGAGCATGGGATAGTTCTCGCCGGGCGGGAAGATCATGTGCCCGGCGGGGATTTCCACGTCGTCGAAGAAGACCGCGGCCTGGTTCAACGCGCGCAGTCCCGTCTTGTCCAGGGCCTTGCCGCGCGAGAGCCCGGGCGAGTCTCCGGGCACGACAAAGGTGCCGGAGCCGCGTATGCCGAGGGACGGGTCCACGCAGGCGAACACGATATAGTCGTGTGCTATGCTTCCGTTGGATATGAAGTCCGACTTGGTCCCGGACAGCACGTAAGTGTCTCCCTCCGGCCGGGCGCAGGAGAGATGCCTTATACACGGATCATAGTAGTTCTTGCCGTCCGAGCCGACCTCCGGCTCGCTCGAGCACCAGCCGGTGATGAGCTCCGGGTCGTCGCTTTCGCAGAAGGGAATGACGAACCGCTCCACCAGCTCCTTGTTGTCGCCTGCGAGGAAGGTCACAAGCTGGGGCACAATGGCCGCGGGAGTCAATGACGCGGCAAAGCCGGGCCCCCAGCGGGCCAGCTCCTCCCACACCATGCCGGTGGTCTGGGGGTCCAGGCCCAGTCCTCCCACCTCTTCGGGCAAGGCCATTTTGTGGAACCCGAGCTCGAAGGCCTGCTTCATGGCGTTCCAGAACAGGCTGCTTGCAAAGGCCTGTTCGGGGTCCGCCATCTTGTCGAGCTCGGTCTCGACCGGCTGGAGTACTCCCTTGCCGAACTCGCGGGCCGTGCCCGTGATCTGTTTCTGGGTCTCGGTCAGCTCGAAGTCTACCATGTCAGTTCCCTTCTATTTAATAAAAGCTGTTGCAGGTGCGGAAAACTTAATCGCGACTGAATTCGCTCGCACGAAGACTATGTATCAGTCTCATAATTGGATCAACGTATTTAAGTGTGGGGCATCCAACAAAGTTTATGACCGATATGCCCCATTTCCTCTTGGATATAAAGGCTTTTTTTGCGTTTAACGCCTTTTCGGCTGCCAGCGGGGAGTTGCCTTTGAGATTCTTCTCTGATATTGTTTCCATGCCGGCCCGGAGGATAGGGCAACTTAAGGCGTGCGACCCGAGCGCCGAGGCCGGTGGCTACACAGCGGGGAGAGGCCGGGCCAGTTCCGGCCTTCTCCTTTTTTCCCGCTGGAAGCCCTAAAAGCGATAAACGCATCTTTTTCTATCCCCCCACTAAAATACGTAGAACCTCATAATTTTTCACCGCAAACTTAATACAGCCTTTACGTTACTTTTTCAGGCCGGAGAAGAAGTCGGTCATGCGGTAGTAATAGGGAAGATAGGCGTCTCCGTCCACTTCCTTTATCACGCTTCCGGGCTGCATGGTGTTGTCGCTTATGAGGTAAAAGGCCGCCTGCACGTTCACGAGCTCGACCTCGGACCAGGGGTCGTACTCCGAATCCTGATAGGTTACATCTCCCGCTCCTATCTCGAGGCTTTTCATCTCGATGTCGGTCTTGTGCCTGCACAAGAGCACGGGCCCGTCGAACCCGGGTTTCAGGTCAATCCTGGGCATGGCCTTGTAAAGGAAGTTGGGCCCGCTGTCCGGCATCTCGGGCAGGGTGCCGGTAAGGTCGGTCTTGATGTGCACGAACCTTATGCCGTGCCGCTCGATCCAGCCCTCTACGTGGTCGCCTTCTCGGGAGAGATGGATATCGGCGAGCTTCTTGGGAAAGCCGAAGATGTCGCGGCCGTTGTAAAGCCGGAGCTCCTCGCTGTCAATGGGCATGGCCAGGCAGTAGCTGCCGGGTTCGCCTTCATGCGTGCAACGCAGGAACAAGGCGCCTTCCCGGTAGCCCGGACCCAGGTTGGTCTCCGGGTACTGCGCGATAAACATCATTCCGGAGGGCGAGTCCGCAGGCTCGAGCGGCGGCGGCAGAAGCCGCTCCACGATCTCCGGCCTGGTCTCGAACATTACGCCCAGCATGTGCGAGTCAATAAACTTCCTTACTCCCAGGCTGTAGTAAGAGTCCAGCTCTTCTTTAGTCTTCACAAACCCCATAACTCCTCCTTTCCGGGAAAGTCCCGGCTCAATGATAATATCACTCGATTACGAAAATCTTTTTGCAATGCCCAGCCGGCTCGACCTGGCAATAAGCACCGCCTTTTCAATGAATCCCGGCGAAAGCCGGTACACCAGAGCGCCCAGGACCCCCACCGGAGTCATGACCAGCGACCTCTTTCTTTTTTCCAGCATCCGCACGATGAGCCTGGCCGCGCCCGCCTGGCTATGATGAGCGGGCCGGTCCGGAAGAGTCAACGAGCCGTCCGCGGCAATGATCCTCTTTTCCGGGTCGTGCTCGGTAAAGCCGAGGTAAACCACGCCCGCGTTCACACCTTTGGGCAGAAGCTCGAGCCGCAAGGACTCGACAAAACCGGTAAGCGCCTTCTTGGTCGCGCAGTATATGGACGCGCCCGGCAGGCCGAAAAGACCGGCAATGCTGGAGATGAAGATGAGCTGTCCTTTCGACTCAACCAGGTGAGAGACGGCCGCCTTGGACACGTTGATGCATCCGGTTAAATTGGTCCGCTCGATCCGGTGGCACACCTCGGGACTCAGCTCGACAAACTCGCCCCGCATGGACACGCCCGCGTTGTTTATAACAATATCGAGTCGGCCGAACTCGGACAGCGCGGTGTCAACCATGCGCTTCGCGTCCTCCCAATCGCCCACGTCGCCGGATACAGCCGCGACCTCGTGCCCGGCCTCCCTGAGCTTGCGCTCCGAGTCCTTGAGCCGCTCTTCCCCCCGCGCGGTCAGCACCACCCTGGCGCCGCGCTCGGCCAAAAGCCGGGCGGTGGCGTACCCCACGCCCCGGCTCGCGCCCGTGATAAGAGCCACCTGGCCCTCGAAAGTCTGCGGCGCCTTTTGCGGCCTGAGGTGCCCGTACTCGATGAGACCGTTATATGCATCTTTTACGGCCTCGCTGATGGGGGTCTGCGGCATGTCCAGCTCGCGCACCGCTTTTTGCGGAGTGTAATAAGTACCCATGAGCGACAGCCGCGCGAGAGTCAGGTTCACGAGCGCCTTTCTGCCCGAGACCTTTTCGAACAATGTGCCCAGAAGGCCGCCGAACAGGATGAGCCGCGGGGGCAGCACTCTCTTGGGCGGCTCTTTGCCCGCGACCTCAGCCACCCTGGTGAAGAACTCGGTATAGGTCAGGTTCTCGCCGCCCAGGATATAGGTCTCGCCCGCCTTGCCTTTTTCGAGCGCGTTCGCCATGGCACGGGCTGCGTCGCGGGCGTGGGCGAAGTTCCTGCCGCCCGGTGACGAGAACTTGATGTTGCGGGCCACGAACTGCCTTATGATCTCGCCCGAGCTCGGCCTCGAGTCGTGCGGCCCGACGAGGAAGGTGGGAGCCACCACCACCGCGTCCAGTCCTTTATCGCGCACGTACTCCTTGACAAGCTTTGCCGCCTGGTGCTTGGACTCCATGTAGGCGATGCCTTTATACACGTCCGGGAAAGGGCTTTGCTCGTCCGCGGGAGCTTCGCGGGTCCCGAAGCTGAAAGAGCTTGCCGAGCCAACCGCGATGAGCCGCTTGATGTTTGCTTGCAAAGAGGCCTCGAGCACGTTGCGGGTCCCTTCCAGGTTCACCTTCCAGGTCAGGTCCGGGCTCGCCCACTGGTCGGTAATGGCGGCGCAGTGAAACACGTAGTCGCAGTCGGACATGGCCCGGGCCAGGGCTTCCCGGTCTTTTACCAGGTCTCCCTCGACCCGTTCCAGTGATAGCCCTTCCAGGCTCGGCGAGCGGCGGCCCGGCTCCACAAAGACCTTGACCTCGTAACCGTCCGAGAGAAGCTCCCGCACCAGGTTGCTTCCTAAAAGACCGTCCGCACCGGTTACAAGTACCTTCACACCGTCCCCTTCGTCCCGTTAAAAAAGCGGTGCCCGCCTCAGCCGTAAGCCACCGGCTCGAAGCCCGCTTGCGCAAATACAGCCTTTATCTTTTCCAGCGTGTCTTCCTCCAGCTTCCCCGGATCGCGAAAAGAGCCGAGCCTTCCCAGTCTTTCGTACTTGTCTTTTGCCCAGCCGTGATAGGGCATGAGATGCACTTCTCCTTCGTACCCGTTTTCAGCGAGAAAAGACGCCATGGCCCGCGCGGCCTCCTCGTCCGCGTTAAAGCCCGGCACCAGCGGGATGCGCGGTATGACCCGCTGAGGCCCGCCCTGCTTTACGAGCTCCTTGAAGTTCTCCAGGATGCGCTCGTTCGAAACCCCGGTGCCTTGTTCATGCCGGGCCGGGTCCAGGTGCTTTATATCGTACAGGAAGAGGTCCGTGGTATCGAGAAGCTCTTTCACGAGCTCGGGAGAGAAAAAGCCGCAGGTCTCGATCGCGGTATGTACTCCTTCGTCCTTTAGCATGGTGAGAACGGCGAACAGGAAGTCCTTTTGAAAAAGGGGTTCGCCTCCGGTTATCGTAACTCCCCCGCCGGAGTACTCGTAAAAGGGCCGGTCGCGCAAAACCTTTTCCACGAGCTCGCCGGCCGCGATTTCATAACCTATCATCTCCATGGCGCCGCTCGGGCAGGCGCGGGCGCAGGCGCCGCAGGTCAGGCACTTGTCATAATCGCGGATGATCCTTCCTTGCTCGTCCATCCTGAGAGCCTGCTCCGGGCATACGTTTACGCAGGTGCCGCAGCTCTGGCACTTCTGCGGGTTGTAGCTCATCTCGAATGCCGGGCTTTGAGACTCGGGGTTATGGCACCAGTAGCATTTCAAAGGACATCCTTTCAAGTAGACACAGGTCCTGATGCCGGGCCCGTCGTAAATGGCGTAGCCCTGCACGTCGAATACAATGCCGCTTACGGTTTCCATGCTCATTTATGCTCGGTCCGGGCTATGACTTCTTCCTGGATTTCGCGGCCCAGGTCCACGAAGTAGGTGCTGTATCCTCCCACCTTGACGATAAGGTCGCGGTACTCGGACGGGTTCTCTTGCGCGGCTCTGAGCATTTCCGCACTCGCCACCGTGGGCTGGACCTGCGCTCCTCCCAGCCGGAAGTAGGTCCGAATGAGAGACGCCCATTTGTCGCGGGCGGTCTCGTTTTCGCCCACGCCGCTGGGATGAAACTTCATGTTCACCGCGCATCCCATCACGTCCTGGAAAGGCAGGGAGGCCACTGACCGGAGGGCGGCGGTGACTCCGGCCCGCTCCACGTTATAGGGGTTGCAGCTCGCGGCGTAGGGTGTGGCCGCGCTCCTTCCGTCCGGGCTTGCTATGGAGAGCCTTCCGTCAATGGTGTGGGTGGTCATGCTGATAACATAGACCACGAACGGACCGCCTTTGTAGTTTCTGTACTTGTAGGTTTCCTGCCAGAGCTCTTTCATGACGGATGCGGCAAGCTCGTCGGTCTCCGGTTCACCGTTTCCCCACTTGCCCCCGAGCTCGTCTATATCTTTTTTTAAGGCTTCGTGCCCGATAAAACCGTCGTCCACTGCTGTCAGTATGTCCTTTACTGTATACTTCATTTCTTCGAACACCAGCTTCTTGATGGCGTAGAGCGAGTCGGTCATGTTGGCGATGGAGTTGATCATGGAGATGCCGGAGAGGTCGTATTTTGCTCCGGCGCGGGTTACATCGCGCATGTTCTCCAGGCAGCCGTCCATAAAGGCGGAGATCAGAGGCGCGGGCAGGGACTCTGCATACATCCGGTCGCGCAGGTTGGAGCCATCCACCAGCTTCTTGATGAAGTAGCGGCCCTGCTCGACGAGCGCGCTCTTTAGCTCTTCGAAGCTCTCGAACCCGTCCGGGTCGCCTGTCCTGATGCCTTCACCTTTCAAGGTCCCGGCCAGGGTCCGGGAGTCACCGTTTCGAAGGGTGATGTCGAGAAGCTTGGAAAGAAGCAGGGCGTTCGCGCTCATCGAGCCGGTCCTGCCGGGGCAGGTAAGCTCGACGCAGCCCATGACCGCGTAGTCGCGGGCGTCCGGTTCTGCAAAGCCGCGGCGCTTCATGGCTTCGATGTTCATCTCGTCATTAAAGAGCGAGTAGCTCGAAGTCCCCTGGTAGAGCATGTCCGCGAGTTTCTTTAAAAGCTGGTCCGGGCTGTTGGGGTGGACCCGCACGGACACGTTGGTGATGGCCTTGGATGCGTGGGCGGCTTCGAGAAAGAGGTAGGTGAGGTCGTTCACTGCATCGTTTCCGTCGCGGTCCACTCCTCCCAGGGTCACCGGCGAGGAGCCCAGGTAGCGGTGGTAGAAGTTGGCCAGGATGTTCGACTCCGGCCGGATGTTCTGGGACATGATCTTTAAAAGGAGCTCTTCGAGGACCTCGCGTGCATCGGCAGGCGTGATGCGGCCGGCTTCCAGGTCGGCGCGATAGTAAGGATACAGGTCCTGGTCCAGCCTGCCGAAGCAGTGGAGGTTCACGGGATGAGCGAGCTCGACCGCGGTCTTGATGGTCCACATAGACTGCACCGCTTCCATGAATGTATCGGCTGGTTTTAGAGGGACCTTGCGGCAGGTGGCAAGCATGGCCTCGAGCCGCTCGCGCTGGTCAGGGTCGGCGGTTTTTTCCATCTCCGTCTCGATCCGCTCGGCCAGACGCCTGGCGAAGATCATGACTCCTTCCAGGGAGATGTCCAGGGACTGGAGAAAGGTCAGGGAATCATCGTCCAGGTCGGTTGCGCTCTCCAGCTTCTCTTGTACCTCGCGCTGCATGGCTTCCAGGCCTTTTTCGAGCACGGGACCATAGTCCAGTATGACGTGTCCCTGGATGGTGGCGACGGTGGCGGCAGTGGAGAGCATCATGACCTGGCGGGAGGTGTTGCCGGGTATGCCCATGACAAAGTCATGCATATCCTTCGAGTAGAGCCCGGACTTTAAAAGCTCGTCCTGGAGCTTGTCGGCGAGACACTTTCCTTTCCAGTAAGGCAGGAGCTCGGACAGGAGCTCGCGCTTGTCGGTTTCCTTTACCTGGTAGGGGTTGATGGTTCTTTCAGACATGGTTTTCAGGTTCATGTTCAAGGGGGTCGCGCCGCTTTTTCTGGTGATCTTCTGGTTTCTCATAAAGTCGCGGAGTGCGCGCTTTTTTATCATGTAGCCCATGCCCTGCGCCATGGCCTTGCCGCGGAACTTGAGCATCTGTTTTTTGTCAATCTCCGCTTCCAGCACCGTGTTGTACTCGCCTTTTTCAATAGGGATGGGAATGCCCAGGAAGTACTCGCACCAGTAGCCCGCGATCCGGTCATCCGGGTCCACGTAATGGGTCATGTTCTCGTACACGTTCTTCATGGCGGTTGCGACCCGGAGCGGCAATGCCATGCCCTCGGTCTTTTTCCAGCTCGCCGTGTAGTAGCGGGCCCGCTCGACCGAGATGTAGGCCGGGCCTGCCTGGTAGCGGGAGCGGAGCCGCACGATCCGTTCGCTTGCCGGCCGGTCCGGCTCCAGCTCGCTGGCCGCGGAGATATTTTTTTCAGGTTGTGTGGCCATGATCGCCCTCCTTTTCTGATGCGAGCTCACCTTGCAAATCGTAAAGCCGGGCGAGCTACTTAAGTCGCGACTCAAGACGCTCACACGCTGACGGGATACTTGCCGTACCTTTTTGCCGCCTCCACCATGGCGCGATAGTTCTCGGGCTTGACGTAGTCCGGGATGGAGTTGGAGGCTGCGATGCCCCATCCGCCGCCGGGCGCCAGCTCTTTTATCCTTTGTCTTACCTTGTTCTCCACGTCCTCGACCGTTCCCATGGTCAGGGTGTAATCGAGGTCTATGTTTCCGAAGATGCAGAAGGTGTCGCCGAAGCGTTTCTTCACGTCCACGATGTCCATGGCCTGCGGCTCAATGGGGTGGATGCCCTTGATGCCGCAGTCGGCGAGGTCGGCAAGCACCGGCGTAAGGTCTCCGTCGGAGTGGAACACGAAGGGCAGTCCTGCCGAGTCCAGTATCTCGCCGATCTTTTTGTACCAGGGGAACACGTACTTTCTGTAAACCTTGGGCGAGACCAGTGTTCCGCCGGTGTGAGAGAGGTCGTCGGACATGAAGACCATTCCCAAGCGGGGCATGGTGGCTAGCTTTCTGGCGATCTTTACGTAGCTCTCGCCTATCTTTTCGAAAAGCGCCTCGATCAGCTCGGGAGTGTCGTAGAGGGCATAGGAGAAGTTCTGGAGTCCCATGGACTGGGAGGTGTTGCCGAAGATGGCCGCGGGAGAGAGCATACCCATGATCTTCATCTTGGGCGGCAGAAGCTCGGCCACTTCGTAAAAGGACGAGAAGTCCACCTCGTCCGGCTCGGGCCAGGGGAACTTCTCCACGTCCTCGGTCGTGGCGATGATTCCTTCGCTCTCCGTAATCCAGGCCCGCTCCCGGTCGGCCTCGCTGAGAGAGCCGTCCAGGTTGGCCGCGGTGCGCATGAGCCGGGGGGTCAGAAAAGGAGGTATGACCGGCACAAAGTCGTAGCCCGCCTTTATGTAGAACTCGACCTCGTCGCGCGCGTCGTTTATCTCCCGGCCCAGGAAATGCTCCTGTATGGGAATGGCTATCTCCGCCTCGAAAAGAGGCACCCGGTCCGGCTCTTCCCGCCGGAGAGCGGCTTCCAGCCGGGAAAAGTCCGGGTCCAGCGGAACGCCGCCCAACTCTCCCTCGACCTTTACCGGCCCGGTTGCCGCAACTTCCCGGCCGGCGAACATCCCTTTGATCCTTGTCCATAACGAGGGCGGGCCGGCCGCGCCCAGGGTGTCGCTCACCTTGAGGCTGGCGCCCCCGTACTCGTTGGTTATGAATCCCATCTTGATCACGTGCTTGCCGGGCGAGAGCTTCCTGCCCTTGGCCTGGATCACCAGCTTCGAGTCCTTGGCAAAGTTCACGACCTCCTGGAGGCGGCCGCCGGAAAGATCAATCGGATGGCCGGAAAGCACGAGCCGGAGGTTCTCGACCGGCACCGGCTCGTCGTCCACAGACACGCTTAACTGTCGCATGCCGCTTATCTTGAGCGGAGTCATGGTGTTCATGAAGCAGAACTCGAAGCCGTCCTCGATGTTCTTCAAGCTGCCCCGCTCGTAAACCTTGTTGACCAGGAATCCGGGTATGTAAACCATGTCACTCCTCCCGAAAGCTCAAATGTGCCGGTTTATTTACTTCGATTTTTTATGAATCGCCTTATTCTTAAGATTTCTTCTGCTGCCTTCTTCCTCCTGCATGGCCGAAAGCATTATGTCGAACATCTTGTGAAGGTGCGCTTTCCTGGCTTCGAGCTCCTTTTGGGAAAGCGGGTCCCTGCCTATCAGGTGCTCGAGCACTCCGCTGTAGGTAAAGTAGCTCACGATCATGCCGTAGAAGCTCGTTAAAAGCTGATGGGCGGCAAACTCGCCCGACCGGGTGGCTGGAAACGTCTCCTCCAGGAGCTTCCGGCCCGTCTCGAACATGGGCATAAGATGGGCCCGGACCCGGTCCAGGTGTGCGCCTCCCGAGCTCTCCCTTTGCACGATCCGGCTGAAGTTGAGGTTATGGGCCAGGAAGTCAACGTAAGCGTCAACCACCGAAAGCATCCGGTCCCGGAGCGTGCCTTCCTTTGCGAGCGCGTCCTGAAGGGTCTCGTCCAGCCGCGCGTAGTAGTCGTCCAGCACGCTTCCGTAAAGCGAGTCCTTGCTCTTGAAATGATAGTGGATAAGAGCCTTGTTGACCCCCGAGAGCTCGGCTATCTCCCGGGTGGTGGCGGCCTCGAAGCCCACCTCGCCGAAAAGACGGTCCGCAGCCTTCATGATCTCTTCCCGCGCGCTCATGGCCTCTCCTTGTCCGGTTTACTGCGCCGGGCCAAATTTAACCGGGCGCCCAGTTAAGATGAGTAGCATAAAGCAAGACAAAGGTCAAGAAAAAACTCTGTTTACATCTGTGTTGACCCTCCCTTCCGGATTCTATAAATTAGAAAAAGATATGAAGCCGCCTCTCATACCGCGAGCCCGACTTTTAAAGAGCTTTTTTCTGATCATGGCCGCCGCGTTCGTGCTCTCCGGGCCCTTGTGCGAAAAGAAGAGAAAAAACATCGGCGGTCTCCAGGTCCAACATCAGGTCCCTGTTCAATGGAAAAAGCTCGCGCCGGGCCTCGCTTTTACCCGGTTGTCCCTGGTCAGAAACAAAAGCGATAAAATAAAGCCCGTAGTGTTGCGTATCGAACCCCGCCGATACGGGTTCGTGCTCTTAAGCGCGCCCGCCCTCCTGGACGCTCCCGCCGGAGAAATAAAGGACATGGCGGATAAAGCGCAAGCCCTGGCCGCGATAAACGGAAGCTTCTACCTTCCGGACACCTACGAGCCTATCGGGCTGGTGGTAAGCCAGGGCTCGGTGGTTCATAAGTGGCACCCGAAAGCGGGCTCCGGCCTTTTCATCTACAAAGGCGGCAAGGCGGAGATCGTGTGGGCCCGGCAGTACGACGAGGAGTGGGAGAAAGCCCTTCTTGCGCTCCAGGCGGGACCGCTCCTGGTGGAGCCGGGCGGAAAGGAAGGCATTTACGAGAACCGGAAGAAGCACCGCCACCGGAGCGCGCTCGGCATTGACGAAGAAGGCCGGGTGCTCATGCTGTGCACCTTGAAAGAATCGGAAGGGGATTACCTTGCCGGGCCGGACCTCTACGAGCTCATGAAGATCATGATGGCCCCGCCGGAACGCGGCGGCCTTGGAGCGGAGCGGGCCTTGAACCTGGACGGGGGGGCTTCATCCTCGTTATACGTCCGCCATGCCGGCCTGCCCCTGAACATTCCTTCCGCTAACGAAGTAAGAAACGGCATCGCCGTAAAGAAGAGAAAATAGATGGAGCTGATTTTCATCCGGCACGGCGAGTCCACAGCCAACCGGCAAGGCGTGATCCAAGGACAGGGCGACTTTCCCCTTTCCGGCACAGGCAAAGAGCAGGCCCGGCTTAGCGCGGACGCACTGTGCGAGCTCCGGCCGGCTTGCATTTACTCGAGCCCCTTAAGCCGCGCCCTGGAGACGGCGCACATTATAAATGAACCCCATGGGGCAGAGCTTGTTACCCTGCCGGAACTCATGGAGTACGATTTGGGCGAGTTCGAAGGGCTTACCATGGAAGAGATCAGGGAGCGGTGTCCCGCGGTGCAGGAAAGGATCGAAAGAGGAGTGCCTTTTCATCATCTGCCGGCAAACGCGGAGACGGACGAAAAAGTGGAGAAGCGGGCGGAAGAGGCCTTGCGCACCATCCTGGAATCCGGCCATGACCCGGTGTTGGTGGTCTCGCACCTGGGAGTGCTGGCGCTCATGATCTCGTCTTTACTGGAGAGGCTCGACTTGCCAAACCCTTCCGGCGGAAACCTGCTTTTAAAAAACTGCTCCATAAGCCGGGTCCGCACCAGGCCGGTCCCGGAGCTGATCGCATTTAACAACGATACCCACCTCTCTTCGTTTGCCAGGGAAGCCCGCTTTAGATAGAATTGTTCCGCAAGAAGGAGGCCTGCTCATGCCGCTCATAAGACATTTAAAGGAAGACGTGGCCGAGGGATGGAGGAAGTTCTGGAACCAGCCCAACAAGACTTACCGGAACTTCCAGATCGTGTTCGGCCTCCTGGCGCTCCACTTTTTCTTTCCGGCCTTGAACTACGGGTTTGCGCCGGACTCGGCGATTGACATGTTCCGGTGGATGGGGTCGGTGTCCGGCGGTCCTGACTACCCTTTTTTAGAGGACGGCTTTGTATGGCGGGTGCTGGCTTCCGGGAACGTTCTTACCCTTGCTTTTATGTGCTTTCTTCTCATGTCCAACGTGCGCCGGTTTTACGCGGTGCTGGTCCCGCTCTGCTTCATGAAAGGGTGCGCGTCGCTGGGGTTTTTGCTTGCGTTTCTCTTCGGCTATCATTTTCTTCCCTTTTTGGGCGTGGCTGTGTGGGACGGCATCAACGTGGTTTTGTTTCTGTACTTCGCCCATACCGCTTACTGGAGCCTGGAGGAGTGGGGGGAAGAGACCGCTGTTCCCCGCCTGTTCTGGAAGGCGCGAGATAATTAATGGGACTTTTCGGCGCGGAAGAAAAATGGCTCCGCTCGGAGCTCCTGGCGTTAATCCCTTCGGAGGGGGACATTCCCCTTTCCGCGAACGACACGGGCGCGGCGGACATCTTCCGGGACATGCTCGAGCACCTTCCCGCGCTTACCGGCCTGAGCCTCCACGCCGCGGTGGTCTTTGTCGAGTTCGCAGGCCCGCTCTTCGGGCTTAAAAAGACCGGCCGCTTCTCGCGTCTTAGCGAGGACCAAAAGATCGAGTGCCTTTCCGCCCTGTCATCGAGCCGTCTTTACCTGGCCCGCCAGATGGTGATGCTTCTCAAGATGATCGCCTGCCTGGGGTGGGGAGCAGACCCCCGGGTGCGGCGCTCGTTGGGCTACGACCGGCCGCCCTTGTACGTTAAGCGGGACACGGAGTCCGGCCATGAGTGATATAAACGACCGCGTCTTTGAAAGCGGCTTTGGAAAGCGCGTCCGGGAAGAGGCCGACTTCGTGGTCATCGGGACGGGGCCTTCGGGGGCCACCGCCGCCCATGTCCTGGCCGAGAAGGGCCATGACGTTCTCATGATCGAGGAGGGAAGGTGGGTCAAGTCCTCCGAGTTCGACGGCACCGCCTATAACATCCAGAAGCACTGCTACCGGGAGATGGGGACCATCGCGGCCATGGGCAAGAGCATGATACCCATCATCCAGGGCAGGTGCGTAGGCGGAGGCTCGGTCATAAACGCGGCCATTATCTGGAAGCTTCCCCGCGACGTGTATGACCGGTGGGCACAAGAGTACGGCATCGGCGAGTCCCTTACCTGGCCGGAGCTTGAAAACTCTTTCCAGACCCTCGAGCATGACCTTAACGTAAAGCCGGTCTCGCCCGGCGCCCTGGGCCGGAACAACACGCTGTTAAAGGAAGGCGCCGACCGCATGGGCATGTCCTCCCGGATCATCCCCAGAAACGAGAAGGGCTGCAAGGGACTGGCCCAGTGCCTGACCGGCTGTCCCATCCAGGCCAAGCAGTCCGTGGACCTCAATTACATCCCCTGGACGTTGAAAAAGGGAGCCCGGCTTTACGCGGCCTGCAAAGCCCATCATATTGACGTTAAAAACGGCCGGGCGAGCGGTGTACACGCTGACTTCCGCGACCCGCTTACGGGGAAAAAAAACGGCAGCCTGTTTGCAAAGGCGCGCCAAGGCGTGGTGGTATGCGCGAGCCCGGTCCAGACGCCGCTTTTATTGTGGCGCTCGGGGATCGGGCTTTCCAGCGGTCATTTGGGCCGTCATTTTGCCGGTCATCCGGGCGCGGGGGTGATGGGGCTGTTTCCGGACGAGGTCCGCATCTGGGAGGGGGCCACCCAGGGGTGGGACTCGGAGCATTACCGGCAGAGCGACAAGCTCAAGTTCGAGGCCCTGTCAATTCCTCCGGACCTCATGGCCGCGCGGGTGCCGGGAGTGGGTGCCGAGTGGAAGAAAGCCATGGAGTCTTACGACCGGCTGGCCAACGTGGGCTGCGCGCTTATCCCGGAGGCAGAGGGAACGGTACGGCCGCTTGGTTCGCGGGCTATGGTCTCTTACTCCCTGACCGGGAAAGACACCGAGCGGCTCAGGAAGGGCATCCGCATCCTGGCGGACCTCATGGTCTCCGCGGGCGCAGAAAGCGTTTTCCCCGGCATCTACGGGGTCCCGCCCGTGCTGTCCAAGGACGAGCTTCATAAGATTGATCAGGCGTCCCTGGACCCGCGCTGCTACACCATGATCATGACCCACCTGTTCGGCACCTGCCGGATGGGACCGGACCCGAAAAAGAGCGTTACCGGTACGGACTTCCAGGTACACGACACGCGGGGCGTGTACGTACTGGACAGCTCCATCTTTCCCACTCACCTGGGCGTAAACCCGCAGCACACCATCATGGCCATTGCCATGGCCGGCGCCAAAAGGATCGCAGCAGGCTGAGATCATTTTTCCCCTGTCCATTAAAGGAGCTTGGCATGAGCGTTTCCGTGGAAAAAGAACAAGGCATCACCATCGTAACCATCAACCGGCCGGAGGCCCGAAACGCTGTGGACCGGCCCACTGCCGAGGCCCTGGCCGACGCCTTCCGGAGCTTTGACAACGACCCGGACTCGACCGCAGCGGTATTGCACGGCGCGGGCGGCAACTTCTGCGCGGGCGCGGACTTGAAGGCGCTCTCCGATCCCGAACGCCAAAACCGGGCGGAGCCGGATGGCGACGGCCCCATGGGCCCGAGCCGGCTGGAGCTTAAAAAGCCGGTCATAGCGGCGGTGTCGGGCTACGCTGTTGCCGGCGGTCTCGAACTGGCGCTGTGGTGCGATCTCCGGGTGGTTGACGAGACCGCGGTGTTCGGGGTGTTTTGCCGCAGATGGGGGGTGCCGCTTATTGACGGAGGAACCGTCCGTCTTCCCCGGCTGATCGGGCTGTCGCGGGCCATGGACATGATCCTGACCGGCCGGGCTGTGGAAGCCCAAGAAGCGCTCGATATCGGCCTGGCCAACCGGCGGGCCGAAAAAGGCGAGGTAAAAGAGGAGGCTGTAAAGCTGGCCCGCTCGCTGGCCGGCTTTCCCCAGACCTGCCTTCAAAACGACCGGCTCTCCGCCCTGCAAAGCATGGGCATGAGCGTGGAAGACGCCTTGCAAAACGAGTTCCGGCTGGGGCTCTCATCTTTGCAGAGCACGGAGATGACGGACGCGGTAGGCGGTTTTGTCGCCGGCCGCGGCAGGCACGGCGATTTCGAGGAGTGACTTGAAGCATGATCCGCGTAAGCCGAAAGATGTGTTATTCTGAATGAAAGTTCCCCGCTGTTCCGGAGGAACATAAATTTATGGAAAGAGGAGAGAGAGTAGTCTTATGACCGGCGACAAAGATATGACCCGGCTGGAGAGGATGATCGAGGAAGGGCCGGCGGAAGACCGGGAAGGCTGGCTTAAAGAGGCTGTAAAGGGCTTTCAAAAGCTCGAACCGGACGACCAGGCGGAGCTTGCCGACAAGCTCTCGGAGAAAGCGCATTCAGAGGAAATTAACGTCCTCATGGAAAGACTCCATCAATCGGACGGGACCGCGCTTCCCGCGCTGGTGGTACTGGGCAGGTCGCTCGTCAAACAGGACAAAGCGGACGAGCATACCCTGTCGGAGATGGAGAGATGGATCACGCTTTGCGAGGAGAGCGACGTGGCAGAGACGCCCGAGCTTTTTTCTCTGCCCGATAACATACAGTCCGCTGTAATAAGCCACCTGGGGCGATGGCTGCGGGCGGACCTTCTTTCCGCGCTTTCGGATGCCGCGCCTGACAAGAGAAAGTCCAAGATGATAAAAAAAGCCCTCCACCAGGCCAGGAGCGCGGGCGCCGTTCTGGACGGTTCAGCGGGAGTGGCTTCCGTGGCAGAGGGTGCCCCGGAACTCTCCGAGAAGAAGGACGAGGCCTATATTACGCCTCCGGACTCCTCCGGGTCCTTTATCGTATATTTTTATCGAACCGTCTTTGACAAGGACAATCTTTTTTCAATCATCGTAGACGACGAACAAGGCGTGCTGAACTTCGAGAGATTTGAGGTGCCCGAGCACAAGTGGAGGCAGATTATCGAGTCCACCCGCCGGAACCCCATGGTGGTGCTGTCGAGGTGCGATCCTGATTATGCCCGCTACCTGGTGAAAAAGTACGAGTCCGAAGGAGAGAAAAGGGGTCATCACCAGGACAGCGATTTCCTCCGACACCGTAGAGTGCTTGGTATAGCCGACCAGGATGAGGTCCCGAACCCGCTCCTTCAGGAATTTTCTTCTGACGAGCTCCGCCGGGAAACAGGCCTGGCAGCCCGGAGCCACGAGCTTCTGGAAAGCCGGGTCTTTGACAGGTGGTCCTTCCTTCCCGAGGACGAAGGCAAGATAATGCTCGAGCTCAAAAACATTGACGAGTCCCCCCTTGACCTCACGGACGCGCAGAAGGAGGCCAGAAAGCAAGAGCTGTTTGAAGAGGAGGCTTCCTGGCTGCTTTCCTTGCAGGGACGGCCGCTCTGGCGCGACCGGATGCTTGTTTGCGCCTATATTTTATACTTGCTGGAGCAACCCGAGGACGCCCGGATGGCCGCGGCCACCGCTTTTGTTCTGGAGGACTCGGAAAAGCCGGTCCCCTCCTTTTTCACCGAGCTGTTGCGGGAATGCCTGGAGGAGCGGATGGAGGACGAACAGGAGCCGTCCGGCCCGGACATGTCCAGGGGCGGGATTGTCAAGGTTTAATGATTAGGGCAAAACTTATGCTTAAGGCTGTAAGCTTGCGGAAGCCGGGCCGGCGGCTTGCCCGGATGACGGGGTAAGACGGATGGATATCCTGATGGTTACACCGGAGATGGTTCCTTTTGCCAAGACGGGCGGTCTTGCCGACGTTGCTGGTGCGCTTCCGCTCGAGCTTGCCGAGCTGGGCCAGCGGGTTTCCGTCATCCTTCCTTGTTACCGGGGCGTTGAACAGAAGTACCAGCCGGAAGACACCGGCGTCGAGGTGGTGGTCCCCATCCTTCACGGCGACCACTGGATAGACAAGCGCGGCCGGATTCTCAAGACCACCCAGGATAAAAAGGCGGACGTGTACCTGGTCAAGATGGACGAGTACTATGACCGGGACGCCCTGTACGCCCTGCCCGAAAGGGACTACACGGACAACTGCGCCCGGTTTACCTTTTTCTGCCGGGCGGTCATGGACTTTTTAAAAGCAAAGGACTGGCGGCCGGACCTCATTCACAGCCACGACTGGCAGTCCGCGCTCGTTCCCATCTACCTGAACACCGTTTACCGGGAAGACCCCCTTCTTTCCGGCGTCCCCGCGGTATTTACCATCCACAACCTGGCATACCAGGGACTGTTCTGGATGTGGGACATGAAGCTGATCGGAGTGCCATGGGACTACTTCACCTCGGAGTATCTCGAGTACTACGGAAAACTGAACCTCCTTAAAGGAGGAATAGTCTTCTCCGACATCATAACCACCGTCAGCAGGGGCTACGCCCGCGAGATACAAACCGTGGAGCACGGACTGGGACTGGACGGAGTGCTCCGCGACAGAGACCGGGACCTGTACGGAATTGTGAACGGAATTGACTACAACATCTGGTCCCCGGAAAACGACAACCATATCCCGGCCAACTACTCCGCGGACGACCTCTCCGGCAAGGCCCGATGCAAAAAAGAACTGCAGGAAGAGATGAGACTTGCCGAGTCGGCAAGAACGCCGCTTTTGGCCTGCATCTCCCGGCTGGCGGACCAGAAGGGGTTTGATCTTTTAACGGCCGTCATAGACGAGTTCCTGGAAGGCGACATCCAGTTCGTGCTTCTCGGCACCGGCGACATAAAGTACCAAAAAATCTTCAAGGACATCTCTTTCCGGTATCCGGACAAGACCGGCATCAACATTACTTATGACGAAGCGCTGGCCCACCGGATCGAAGCGGGGGCCGACATCTTTGTTATGCCCTCCTTATACGAGCCGTGCGGGCTGAACCAGCTTATAAGCCTCCGGTACGGCACCGTGCCCGCGGTCCGGGCCACCGGCGGCCTGGACGACACCATAAGGGAATGGGACCCGGAGACCGGGGAAGGCAACGGCTTCAAGTTCGGAAACTACAACGAGCGGGACTTCCTGGAATGCCTGCAAAGGGCACTGGCTTTTTACTCCCGCCGGGAGGAATGGCAAGAGATAATGCGAAGCGGAATGCGGGAAGACTACTCCTGGAGCGCTTCCGCCAAGGAGTACCTGTGGCTTTACAACAAACTGACCGGGGAATGAATGAAAAGCCTGAAGGCGGACCAGTTCCGACATGCCAGGGGCCTTGTTGAAGGAGGCCTTCCATTTGCGGCGCTTTTTCTTTTTATCTTCCTTGTATCTCTTTCCTTTTCCTGCCGGGATACCCAGACTGAAAAAACCGGGACAAAAAAGCCGGAAGCCCGGAAAGAAGACAATGAAAAACCGCGGCTCGCTTCCCTGGAGCCGCACCTGGCCGCGGCGCGGGAGCTTGATCCCGACCCGGTGGGAAAGCGCCTGATGGAGACCGGCAACTACGAAAAGGCGGCCGATTACTACCAGGGGCTCATGTCCCGAAAGCCGGATGACATCACGGCCTGCATAGGGCAGGGACAGGCCCTCTGCATGATGGGAAAAACCAGAGAGGCCCTGTCAGCGTATACCGAGTGCGCGCACAGGCATCCGGAGTCGTCCCCCGTATACGTGGCCCGGGGATTGTGCAAGCAGATGTCCGGAGGAAACTTCAAGACGCCCCCTGAACGCGATTTTCAAAAAGCCATCAGTATTGACCCCTCCAACTCCTCCGCCCATAACCAACTGGGCCTGGTCTACCAGGCCAAGGGGGAACTTCAGGACGCGGAAGACGAGTTTCGCATGGCCATCGCGTATGAGCCGGACTTCTTTGTGGCGTACAACAACCTGGCCATCGTGCTCATAAGCCGCGGTAAGTACGGCGAGGCCATATCACTTCTTCAGAAAGCCATATCATTCAAGGCTGACCTGCGGGAAATGTACTTATACACCAACCTGGGAATCGCCTTCCTCAAGTCGGGAAAAACACAAAGGGCGGAAGCGGCATTCCTCATGGAAACCGCCATCAACCCACAGCACCTGCCCGCACACCTCTACCTCGGAAACCTGTACGTCCTGAACGGAAGATACCAGGACGCCATCCAGGAGTATAAAAGGGTCCTGCTTTCCAAACCGGAAAACCGGCAGGCCCTCATCAACCTGGGAGCCACTTACATAATGACCGAAGACCACCAGAACGCCATAAAAATACTCAAGAAAGCCGCCCGCCTCTACCCCGACTCCGCGCTCGTCCATTTTCACCTGGCTCGAGCATACCGGAAAACCGGCCGGAACGACAACGCCCGGAAAGAGATGCAAAAAGCCAGGGACCTGGGATATTCTCCAAAACCCGACTCCCCGCAACGGCGCTGACCGGAGCCATCTCTGAATAAAAACATAGGCTCGGGAGGGCTTTAAACGCAACGCCGCTACGACGCAACGGTGCTTGTTGTTAAAATCAAGATAGCTTCCTTTCAAGAGATACTCGAACAAGTTTCCCTCCGTGCGAGCGACTTCAGTCGCGATAACCTTTGTTCCGTTAAAAAGATATCTCCTTCTCTTTCCTCCGCGCCTCTGCGTGAAACCCTCTTCCCCGTAGCGTCGTCGCGCTGGTGCGTTTTGCCTCCTCACGGGCGAGCAAAGAAAACTCGCGAGCGAACTCCTCCGCACAAGCACTGGAGAAGGCACGGGGAAAGCTCCTGCTGCAAACATCCGGTTGCCGGGTGCTACTAAATCTGTTATCATGCTACCAGGCGGCCCAAAACGGAGAGTAAAATGAGGAAAAGTAAAAAAACGTTTATAGCCCTTAGCCTTATGGCTTTTATAACCGCCGGTCCCGCGCTCGCCCACTATCACGTCCTGGTTCCGGCCGAGTATAACAAGTGGCAGGCGCGAAAAACTGAAATGGTCCACCTCCGGCTTTTGTGGGGCCACGGTTACGAGCATATCTGGTTCGACGCGGAAACGCCGCGCTCTCTTTGGGCGCTGCCGCCTGAGGGCGAAAGGCTCGATCTTATGGACGAGCTTCAAAAGGACCGGGTGCGGGCAGTAAGCGGGAAAGAGCGGGCTTCCTTTAAACTGAATTACCCTCCGTCCTCGCGGGGCGACCATATCCTGGCCCTGGTAGCTGGCCGGCAATGGGACGCGGAGTCGTCGGAGTGGCTCCAGGACTACGTCAAGACGTTGCTTCACGTCCAGGTGGAGAAGGGCTGGTCCCGCCGGGTCGGCCATCCCCTCGAGGTCGTGCCCCTGTCCCGGCCATACGGTGTCCTGCCCGGCGACGCGCTCCGCTTCAGGGTCTTATATAAAGACAAGCCTGCGGCGGCCCTGCGGGTCGAGCGGGAGCTGCTCTCAGCGAAAGCGCCCGATCCGGCCGGTCTTCCCTCCGAGGCTTTTATAGCCTATCCTGCCCGTACCGGGGCGGACGGCACCGTGGTTTTTTCTTTTCCTTCATCCGGCTGGTACGGTATCACCGCCATTCGCGGGTCGGGCAAGGAGTATGAAAAGGACGGTCACACCGGCGAGCTCATCGAGCGGTCCACCTTGTGGGTCTACGTGAGCGAGAAGCCGGAGTAGCGTATAAGGGGGACCGGCTTTGCACATATCGGACGGCATCCTTTCCGCGCCCACCTGCGCGGCCGGTTACGTGGCCGCGGCCGGTCTGGTGGCCGTTGGTCTCCGGCGGGCCGGTCAGGCTGATTCGGCCCGGGCCGGAATGCTCACGGCCGCTTTTTTCCTGGCGAGCCTGATACGCTTTCCCCTGCCCGGCACCAGCGTGCATCTTCTTCTGGCTTCCTTGAACGGGATCGCCCTGGGCACGCTCTGTTTCCCCTCCATCTTCCTGGCCCTTCTCTTGCAGGCGCTTCTTCTGGGGCACGGCGGCTTAAGCTCTTTGGGAGTTAACACGGTAATCATGGCTGTTCCCGCTTATGTGGCTGGAGTGGTATTTCACCAGGGCATCAAAAAGGGTTCGTCCGGCTGGCTGGTTTTCTTCTCGACCGTTCTGGGGGTCATGGTGCTGGGTTCCAAGCTCTGTGCGGACGCTCTTTTGGAGGCAGGTCTTATGGAGTGGCGGCTTTCCTGGTTGTGGGCTTTTCTGATCGGGGGGGCCGCGGCCGCGCTGGTGTTCGTGGTTTTCCGGTTCGGCAAAAAGCCGGAGCTCGTGCATCGGTGGGGGTTTGCCTCGGGCGCGCTGGCAGTGCTCGGGAGCGCCCTCCTTTTCTACCTGGTGCTGTCTTTTGCTCCTCTTGCCGCGCACGCCGCGAGGCAGGGATTCGTGGAGCTCGCCCGGGTCGCTTTTGTATTTCACGTCCCGGTCATATTGGTGGAGGGCATTGTAGTGGCGCTTTTAGTTCGTTATCTGGATACGGTTACGCCGGAGCTGTTGCGGGTGAAAAAGCCTGCCGCGGGCGCTGTACTCCTGGTCCTGGCGTTGACGCTCTGCTGGCCCGCTGCTTCCAAAGCCCACGCAGTAGGAGCGGACGCTTCCGTTACAGACGGCACAGTAACGGTCGAGGTCTGGACGGACGGCGGAGACATCCCCTCTTCCGGCAAGGTTACGGTGCTGAACCCGGACGGGAGCGTGGCTTTCGAGGGAAATATCGAGAACGGCAAGTGGTCGTTCGAGCCCGACACAGCCCGGTCCTTCAAGTTCGTGGTGGACATAGGCCACGGACACGGCAAGGCCTTTACCCTCCATCCTTCCGAGCTCGCCAAGCTGGAAAAATCCCTGGCCGGGAATAAAAAAGATAAATCAATTAAAAAGCCAAAGGACCCGAAGCAGTCGGAGCAGAAGCCCGTGGCAAGGCACCGCTCCTACTCGACCGACACCTGGGTCAAGGCATTGACCGGCGTACTCGTGATCGGGCTTCTATCTTGTTTTATCATGATCCGGAACCTTCGTCGTGAAGTAGAAAGCCTGAAAAAACGGCTGGATAAGCATGATTGAGACAAAAGAGCCGGGAAGCGGCTCCGCAGCAATAGACCGGATAGACCCTCGAGCCCGGCTGGTGAGCGTTGTAGTATGGGTGGGGGTTGCAGCATGGATCAACCATCCTTACGCGCTGTCCGCGGCAATGGTCCTGGCTCTTATCCTGGCAGCGGCTTCCGGCGCCGGCTTTAAATGGGTGCTGAGCAGGGCAGGATACCTCACAATCGCGGTGCTGCCCGCCTGGATCGTGCTGCCGCTTATGGGACCTGACAATGACACGTTAGCAGCCGGACCGATCGAGCTCCACGCCTCCGGGCTTCAGGCTGCCGCACTCTTGCAGGCCAAGGCCACCACCATCCTGGTGGCGGTGCTGGGGCACCAGGGGCAGACCCCATGGAACCGCTGGGTGTGGGCAGCGCACAAGCTGGGAGTGCCGCCCCGCCTTTTGGCGCTGTTGACCTTTACCCTCCGGTACCTGCCGCTGTTGTCCGAGGAGGGAAAGCGGACTTATACCGCGGCGATCGCGCGGGGGTTTCAGCCCAAGGCAGGCACACGCGGATACTCGGGGCTTGCCGCGCTCGCGGGCGCCGGCCTGGTCCGGAGCTATTACCGCTCGGAGCGCGTGAACCGCGCGCTTTCCGCCCGGGGCTACCAAGGCAGGTTCTACTCGTTGCGCGGAGAGCGCGCTAAAGCCAAAGACGTGCTGTTTCTTGCGGGTTCTGCTTCGGTTCTTTCGGGAATAGTTGTGCTAATTTATTGGATTATTTAGTTTTCTTATGAAGCACCAGCTCGAGATATCTTCGGCGGCCGTGGGGGTCCGGTACGTGTCGTACACGTATCCGGGCGCGGTAGACGCGCTTTTCGAGGTGTCCTTCCAGGTGGCGGCAGGCTCCCGCACCGGGCTCATAGGTCCGAACGGGGCCGGCAAATCCACGCTCTTGTTGTGCCTTTTAGGACTCTTGCCGGGGTTCAGCGGCGCAATCGAAGTGGGCGGGACCAAGGTCCTTCCCGATCATGATCTTACCGAGCTTCGCAGACGCGCCGGCCTGGTTTTCCAGGACCCGGACGACCAGCTTTTCAACCCTACGGTGTTGGAAGACGTAGCTTTCGGTCCGCTTAACCTGGGATTTTCGCAAAAGGAGTCCGAGACCCGGGCCCGCGAGAGTCTCTCCCGGGTGGGTGTGTCGCAAGAGCTTTTTGATCGTCCTCCCCACCGGCTTTCCCGCGGGCAGAAGCGGCGGGTGGCCATCGCCGGCGTCCTGGCCATGGAGCCTTCCCTGCTTCTCCTCGACGAGCCCACCTCGGACCTTGATCCGCGCGGAAGAAGGGAGCTTGCAAACCTGCTCGCGGACCTGCCCACCACCATGATCATAGCCTCCCACGACCTCGAGTTCGTGCTGGAGTCCTGCGACCAGGTGGTGGTCATGGACGCGGGAAAAACCGTCGCCCGCGGCCTTCCGCCGAAGATCATGTCCGACCGCGACTGTATGCATGAGCACGGCCTGGAAGTGCCCCACTCCCTTACCGCGCATTCCGTGCCCCACCATGAGAGCTGATTACAACCGGTGATGTAAAAATTTATGGCTCTTCCGGTTTAATGGTACCTACGATGCAAATAGGCTCTTTGATGCAAGAAAAACCTTTGTTCATCATATGGTTAGCGGAGGCCGCGAAGATGCGTTTATCGCCTTCGGGCTTCCAGCGGGGAAAGGGAAAAGGCCGGAACGTGTCCGGCCCTCCCCGCTGTATAGCCACCAGCCTGGCGCTC